>NZ_JBHYPS010000001.1:0-427764 GCF_042746075.1 Streptomyces sp. NPDC058758
GGGGCTGGTGCGGCGGCGCGGAAACACCCCCCGGCCCGGGTTCCTGACCCCCGGCTCACCCCCCGCCCACACACCCGGGGCGCCCCGGTCCGCCCCCCCCCCGCCCCCCCGGCCCTCCCGGGTCTCCGGGCGCGTCAGGCGCGCTGTCTGTTGCCCTTGATCGAGGCCCAGACCATGTCGCCGACGCCGACCACGAGCACGGCGCCGATGAGCTGGAGCAGGTGCCGGGTCCAGTCGATGCCCTTGGTGTCCTCGACGCCGATCCAGCCGGCGACCGCGTTGCCCAGGATGCTGCCCAGGATGCCGAAGATCGTCGTCAGCCAGAGCGGGATCTGCTGCTTGCCCGGCAGGATCGCCTTCGCGATCAGGCCCAGGACGAATCCGACGATGATCGCCCACAACCAGCTCATAGTCGCCTCCTTCTGCGCACGTGGCCCCAGTCTCGGCCCGTCGGCCATACGGCGCATGTCGGACGCCGCCGAACGTGCCCCGGTCTCGTCGGCCCCGGCCCGGGGGCGTACGGTGGTCCGAGGTCCGGACCGGGGAGGGTCCGGCGCGAGCGGCGGGTGGTGGAACGCGATGCGGAAGCGCGGCGGACCCGAGGTCTTCCGGATCACCGGGGCCCGGCAGGGTCTCGCGGACGACGTCCGGGGCAGGCAGCGGCGGTACGTCATCTCCATGGGCGTCCGGACGCTCTCCGTGATCGCGGCCGCGGTGCTGTGGAACGTCGAACGGCACGTGGCGGTCGTCGCGCTGGCGCTCGGGGTGCTGCTGCCGTACGTCGCGGTGGTGATCGCGAACGCGGGCCGCGAGTCGGCGCCCGCGCTGCCGTCGGCGTACCTGACGGCGCCGGTGCGGCCGGCGCTCGGCGCGGGCGGCGACGGAGCGGAATCCGGAGCGGAACGCCCGTACGGGCAGGGCTGATCGGGGCGGTCCTGCCCCGGTCACGGAACGTGGCGGGAAAGCCGCCGGGAACCTCAAGAAAAGCTCAGATCAATCATGAAGTTCCGGTGCACCGCACCCGGGGTGCCGTGACATACTGCGTACGCGCTCCGCATCCCCCGTCGGAGCGACGGACCGATGCCGGGCAGCTCCCCCCGTGGCTGCTCGGCATCGCCCTTGCTGGACAATGTTCCGGTGATCAATGGTCCCGTGAGTGACGAGAAGCCGATCTGCTCCGCGAAGGGCTGCCGGGCCGACGCCGTCTGGGTGCTCGCCTGGAACAACCCCAAGGTGCACACGCCGGAGCGGCGCAAGACCTGGCTCGCCTGCGAGGAGCACCGCGAGCACCTCTCCCAGTTCCTGGGCGTGCGGGGCTTCCTGAAGGACGTCGTGCCGCTGGCCGAGTGGGACGCGGACGGGGAGTCAGCCGCCGATCGCTGACATCGGGCGGTCCGGCTGGAGGAAGCTCGGGTCGTCGAGGCCCGAGCCCGCCTTCTTCCCCCACATCGCCTTCTTCCACAGCTCCGCGACCGCCGCGTCCGACGCGGGGGACGGGGCGTCCGCGCGGAGCGCGGCCCGCAGGTCGGTCTCCTCGGTGGCGAAGAGGCAGGTGCGGATCTGGCCGTCGGCGGTGAGCCGGGTGCGGTCGCAGGCCCGGCAGAACGGGCGGGTCACGGAGGCGATGACACCGACCGTGTGCGGCCCGCCGTCCACGACCCAGCGCTCGGCCGGGGCGGAGCCGCGCTCCTCGGAGCCCTCGGGGGTGAGGGTGAAGCGGGTGCGCAGCGACTCCAGGATGTCCCCGGCGGTGATCATGCCGTCGCGCTTCCAGCCGTGCTGGGCGTCGAGCGGCATCTGCTCGATGAAGCGGAGCTCGTACCCCTCCTCGATCGCCCAGGCGAGCAGGTCGGGGGCCTCGTCCTCGTTGAGCCCGGGCATCAGGACCGCGTTGACCTTCACCGGGGTGAGGCCGGCCTCGCGGGCGGCGGCCATGCCGTCGAGGACGTCGCGGTGGCGGTCGCGGCGGGTGAGGGTCTTGAAGACCTCGGGCCGCAGGGTGTCCAGCGAGACGTTGACCCGGTCCAGGCCCGCCGCCTCGAGGGCGGTGGCGGTGCGCTTGAGCCCGATGCCGTTGGTCGTCAGGGACATCTTCGGGCGGGGCTCCAGGGCCGCGCAGCGCTCGACGATCCCCACGAGGCCGGGACGGAGCAGCGGCTCGCCGCCGGTGAAGCGGACCTCGGTGACGCCGAGGTCGGTGACGGCGATCCGGATCAGCCGGACGATCTCGTCGTCGGTGAGGAGGTCGGGCTTGGCCAGCCACTGCAGGCCCTCTTCCGGCATGCAGTAGGTGCAGCGCAGATTGCACCGGTCGGTGAGGGAAACGCGCAGGTCAGTGGCGACTCGGCCGTACGTGTCGAGGAGCACCGGTCCCCCCTCCCCTTCTCCAGGTTGGCTTCTCGTTCGAGCCTACGTGACCGGTCGGACATCGGGCACGGGCCGATTGTCACGAGGACGGCACCGGCCGCGTCGTAGAACTCTACGACGCGGCCGGGGAAACGCTGCGGAACGTATACGAGCGGGTGCGCTGCGGTCAGCGGGCGCCCGGCGGGGTCAGTGCTCGACCGCGGCGGCGGTGCCGACACCGGTGAGGGACTTGACCTCCAGCTCGGCGTACTTGCCCTTGTCCGGCTCCTCCTTGGAGAGGAGCGAGCCGAGCCAGCCGAGGAGGAAGCCGAGCGGGATGGAGATCAGGCCCGGGTTCTCCAGCGGGAACCAGTGGAAGTCGACGCCCTTGAACATGGAGGTCGGCGCGCCGGAGACGACCGGGGAGAAGAGGACGAGGACGACGGAGGAGATCAGGCCGCCGTAGATCGACCAGAGGGCGCCCTGGGTGGTGAACCGCTTCCAGAAGAGCGAGTAGAGGATCGTCGGCAGGTTGGCCGAGGCGGCGACCGCGAAGGCGAGGGCCACCAGTCCGGCGACGTTCAGGTCGCGGGCGAGCGCGCCGAGGCCGATCGAGACGACGCCGATGAAGACGGTGGACCAGCGGGCGGCCCGCATCTCCTGCTTCTCGGTGGCCTTCCCGCGCTTGATCACGTTGGCGTAGATGTCGTGCGCGAAGGACGAGGAGGAGGCGAGGGTCAGACCGGCGACGACGGCCAGGATGGTGGCGAAGGCGACGGCGGAGATGACGGCGAGGAGGATCGCGCCGGCGGTGGAGTCGGCGCCGCCGCCGACCTCCAGGGCGGTGAGCGGGGCCGCCGTGTTGCCCGCCTTGTTGGACGCCTTGATGGTGTCGCCGCTGAGCAGGGCGGCGGCGCCGAAGCCGAGGACGATTGTCATCAGGTAGAAGGCGCCGATGATGCCGATGGCCCAGTTGACCGACTTCCGGGCGGCCTTGGCGGTCGGCACCGTGTAGAAGCGGATCAGGATGTGCGGCAGGCCGGCGGTGCCGAGGACGAGGGCGATGCCGAGGGAGAGGAAGTCGAGCTTCGAGGTGGCGCTGACGCCGTACTTGAGGCCGGGCTCCAGGAAGGCCTCGCCCTTGCCGCTGTTGGTGGCGGCGGCGCCGAGCAGGTCGGAGAGGTTGAAGTCGAACTTCAGCAGGATGAGGAAGGTGATGAGGAGGGTGCCCGCGATGAGCAGCACCGCCTTCACCATCTGCACCCAGGTGGTGCCCTTCATGCCGCCGATGGTCACGTAGACGATCATCAGGACGCCGACCAGGGCGACGATCGCGATCTTGCCGCCGTCGCTGGTGATGCCGAGCAGCAGCGAGACGAGCACGCCCGCGCCCGCCATCTGCGCGAGCAGGTAGAAGATCGAGACGACGATGGTGGAGGTGCCCGCGGCGGTGCGGACCGGCCGCTGGCGCATCCGGTAGGCGAGGACGTCGCCCATGGTGAAGCGGCCGGAGTTGCGCAGCGGTTCGGCGACCAGGAGCAGGGCGACGAGCCAGGCGACCAGGAAGCCGATCGAGTACAGGAAGCCGTCGTAGCCGTAGAGGGCGATGGCGCCGCTGATGCCGAGGAAGGACGCGGCGGACATGTAGTCGCCGGAGATCGCGAGGCCGTTCTGGAAGCCGGTGAACTGGCCGCCGCCGGCGTAGAAGTCGGCGGCGCTGCGGGTCTGCCGGCCGGCCCAGACGGTGATGGCCAGGGTGGCGATCACGAAGGCCGCGAAGAGGGCGATGATCAGCGGCCGGTGCTCGGTGGTGGCGTTGTCGGCGGCGAGCAGGACCGGGGCGGTGGCGAGGGTGCTCATGCGTCGCCCTCCATACGGGCCTTGATGGCCTCGCCCTTGGGGTCGAGGCTGCGGGCGGCGTGGCGCGAGTAGAGCCAGGCGATGAGGAAGGTGGTGGCGAACTGGCCGAGGCCCAGGACGAGCGCCACGTTGATGTTGCCGAACAGGCGGATGCCCATGAAGCCGCCCGCGTAGTTCGAGAGCAGGACGTAGAGCAGGTACCAGGTGATGAAGGCGACCGTCAGGGGGAAGGCGAAGGAGCGGTAGGTGCGGCGCAGCTCGCCGAACTCCTCGCTCTGCTGGACCTCGACGAACTGCTCCGTGGTGGGCCGGGCGGGACCGGTGTCGGTCTCGGTGCCCTTTCTCGGCGGCGGCGGTGCTTCGGTAGCCACGGAATCTCCTCGTGACGCGGGGACGGACGGCATGGTCAAGGGGGCCTCACCTGGGGGTGCGGGAACGGGGCGCCTGCCGGAGCCCCTCCCCTGCTCAACGGCACGGAGCCCGATGCGAAGTGGTTCAGCGGAGGGGAATTCTTCGGGGGAATCTTCATCAAGTCTTCTCAACTCATTGATGAGCGGAGAAGATCAGCGATAGCTTCACTCGTCATGCACCTGCCCGCGCGCAACCCCGCGCGCGAGCAGTACATACGGATGATGTGGAGAACCCATGGCTCATCTGGGATCGAGGCGCGGCCGAGTACTCGCTCTGCCTGCTGGTCTCGCGCTCACCGCTTCGCTCGGCTTCCTTCCCTCCGGCGCCGCCTCCGCCGCGGAACTGAGCGATGCCCCGGCGGCCGCCACCGTCGCGGCGACGGGCGAGAAGCTCTCGTACGTCGTCAACATCGAGGGGGGCCGCTGGACGGCCTCCTCGGTGAAGAAGGCGATAGCCGCCGCCGGCGGCGAGGTCGTCATCGCGTACGACCAGATAGGCGTCATCGTCGTCCACTCGCAGAACCCCGCGTTCGCGGAGACGATCCGCAAGGCCCGCGGCGTGGTGTCGGCGGGTGCGACCCGCACCGCCCCGCTGACCGTGCAGGGCGACGACTCGGTCGGCGGTGCCACCGAGGAGCTGACCGCGGCCGAGGCCACCGCCGCCGCGGCGACCGCCTCCGGCGAGCAGGACCCGCTGGAGCCCCTGCAGTGGGACCTCCCGGCCATCAAGGCCGACAAGGCGCACCAGAAGACCCTCGGCAGCAGCCGGGTCACCGTCGGCGTCATCGACACCGGCGTGGACGACACCCACCCGGACCTGGCGCCGAACTTCGACGCCGCGGCCTCCGCCAACTGCGTCTCCGGCAAGCCGGACACCACCCCCGGCTCGTGGCGTCCCAACCCGGGCGAGTCGGACCACGGCACCCACGTGGCCGGCACGATCGCCGCCGCGAAGAACGGCGTCGGCATCACCGGCGTCGCGCCGGGCGTGAAGGTCTCCGGCATCAAGGTGTCCACCCCGGACGGCTTCTTCTACACCGAGGCCGTGGTCTGCGGCTTCGTGTGGGCGGCCGAGCACGGCGTCGACATCACCAACAACAGCTACTACACCGACCCGTGGATGTTCGCCTGCAAGACGGACGAGGACCAGAAGGCCCTCGTCGAGGCGGTCACCCGGGCCACCCGGTACGCGGAGAAGAAGGGCACGGTCAACGTGGCCGCGGCCGGCAACTCCAAGTTCGACCTCGCCGCCGACGAGATCGTCGACAACTCCAGCCCGAACGACACCGTGCCGGGCGACCGGGTCATCGACCCGAGCGAGTGCTTCGACTACCCGGCCCAGCTGCCGGGCGTCGTGACGGTCTCCGCGACCGGCGCGAAGGACCTGAAGGCGTCCTACTCGAACTACGGTCTCGGCGTCATCGACATCGCCGCCCCCGGCGGCGACCGCACCGAGTACCAGACCCCGGACGCCCCGGCGGTCAACGGCCGCATCCTGTCGACCACGGTCAACGGCGGCTACAACTACAAGGCCGGCACGTCGATGGCGTCCCCGCACGCCGCCGGTGTGCTCGCGCTGCTGAAGTCGACGCACCCGAAGGCGAGCCCGGCCGCGCTCAAGGCGCTGCTGTACGCGCAGGCCGACGAGCGCTCCTGCACCAACCCGTACGACATCGAGGGCGACGGCAAGATCGACGCCGTCTGCGAGGGCGGCAAGCAGAAGAACGGCTTCTACGGAGCCGGTCTGGTGGACGCGCTGGACGCCGTCCGCACGTGGTGACGCCCTAGCGTTCCCGGGGCCCCGGTGCGGTCTGCCGCACCGGGGCCCTTCGCATGTCCGCAGGGTGGCACGGGGTGCCATAGTGCGGGCATGGAGAGCACGGTTCGGAGCGGTACGGAAGCACTGTGGTCGGTCCTCGGCGGCGATCCCGCCCTGCTCGACCGGGTGGAGTACGGCGGGGTGTCGGGACTGCTCCCGGCACGGCTGCCGGTGATGGACCTGGCCCGGGCGACGGTCGCCGTCTGCGGGCTCGCGGCCGTGGAACACGCGGGCGCGGCGGGGCCGGTGCGGGTGGACGACGGGGCCGTGGCCACCGCCTTCGTGAGCGAGCGTCACCTGCGGGTGGACGGGCGGGCGCCGGTGAGCTTCGCGCCGCTGTCGCGGTTCTGGCGGGCGTCCGACGGCTGGGTCCGCACCCACGCCAACTACCCGCACCACAGGGCCGCGCTGCTCGCGGCGCTGGGCGCGGCCGACTCGGTGGAGGCGGTCGCGGAGGCGATCGGCGCGCGGAGGGCCGTCGACGTGGAGACGGCGGTGTACGGCGCCGGGGGCCTCGCGGTGGCGCTGCGGACGCCCCGGGAGTGGGCCGCCCACGAGCAGGGCCGGGAGGTGGCGGCGCGGCCGGTGCTGAGCCGGGAGCGGCTCGACGAGGCCCCGCCCCGGCGGCGCACCGGACCGCCGCGGGTGCTCGACCTGACCCGGGTGATCGCGGGACCGGTGGCGACCCGGACGCTGGCGCTGCTCGGCGCGGACGTGCTGCGGATCGACCCGCCGGGCAGTCCGGAGCTGGCGGACCAGCACGCGGACACGGACGTCGGGAAGCGGACGGCGGCCCTGGACCTGGAGCGGCCCGCGGACCGGCGGACCTTCGACGAGCTGCTGGACGCGGCGGACGTGCTGGTGACCGGCTACCGGCCGGGGGCCCTGGAGCGCTACGCCCTGGAGCGGCCGGGCCTGGTGACGGCGCGGCTGTCGGCGTGGGGCGACTACGGGCCGTGGGGCGGCCGGCGGGGCTTCGACAGCCTGGTGCAGGTGGCGACCGGGATCGCGGTGGAGGAGGGTTCGGCCGAGGAGCCGGGGGCGCTGCCCGCGCAGGCCCTGGACCACGGGACGGGGTACCTGCTGGCGGCGGCGGTGCTGCGGTCGCTGACGGAGCAGGAGCGGGAGGGCGGCAGCCGGCTGGTCCGGCTCGCGCTGGCGCAGACCGGGCACTGGCTGGCGCACGGGCTCCCCCGGTACGACCCCGGGCGGTACCTCGCGGAGTCGGAGGGCCCGCTCGGGCGGCTGCGGCACGCGGTGTCGCCGGTGGCGTACGAGGGCGGCCCGGCGGGCTGGTCGCGCCCGCCGGGCGTCGCGGGGGCGGACGCCCCGGCGTGGGCTACGGCTTGACGAGGACCTTGAGGGCGGTGCGCTCGTCCATGGCCTTGTAGCCGCCGGGAACGCCGTCGAGGCCCACGGTCAGGTCGAAGACCGGGGAGGGGTCGATGGTGCCGTCGAGGACGTCGGCGAGCAGCTCGGGGAGGTAGGCGCGGACGGGGGCGACGCCGCCGCGCAGGGCGATGTTCCGGTCGAACATGACGGAGAGGTCCAGGCCGGTGCCGGAGCCGTGCGGGACGCCGACGTAGCCGATGGAGCCGCCGTCTCGGGTGATGTTCACGGCGGTGCGCATGGACTGCTCGGTGCCGACGGCCTCGATGACGCCGTGGGCGCCCTGGCCGCCGGTGAGCTCGCGGACCGCGGCCTCGGCGGCCTCGCCGCGCTCGGCGACGACGTCGGTGGCGCCGAAGGTGCGGGCGATGTCGGTGCGGGCGGTGTGGCGGCCGAGGGCGATGATCCGCTCGGCACCGAGCCGCCTGGCGGCGAGGACGCCGCAGAGGCCGACGGCGCCGTCGCCGACGACGGCGACGGTGGAGCCGGGGCGGACGCCGGCGCCGAGGGCGGCGTGGTGGCCGGTGCCCATGACGTCGGAGAGGGCGAGCAGGGCGGTGAGCAGCCGGTCGTCGGAGGCGGCGTCGGCGGGGAGCTTGACGAGGGTGCCGTCGCCGAAGGGGACGCGGACGGCCTCGCCCTGGCCGCCGTCGGAGCCCGCGGAGCCCCAGAAGCCGCCGCGGGGGCAGGAGGTCTGGAGGCCCTCGGCGCAGTAGTCGCAGGTGCCGTCGGACCAGACGAAGGGGGCGACGACGAGGTCGCCGGCGCGGAAGCCGCGGACCTCGGAGCCGGCCGCCTCGACGACGCCGAGGAACTCGTGGCCGATGCGCTGGCCGGGCTGCCGGGCGGACTCGCCGCGGTAGGCCCACAGGTCGCTGCCGCAGATGCAGGCGCGCAGGACCCGCACGACGACGTCGGTGGGGTCCTGCACGACCGGGTCGGGCACCTCCTCCACGCGCATGTCGAAGGGGGCGTGAATGGTGGTGGCGCGCATGGTTCCTCGTCCGGGTCAGCTAGTCGTACGACGTTCACCGTACATCGCTTGCAGGGCACCCGCCGTCAGCAGGTACTGGGCGGCGATGTAGGTCAGCATGACCCAGAAGTCGGGGACCGGCAGCTGGGGCCAGTCGGCGATGCCGGTGGCGATGAGGGTGTCGGAGAGCAGGAACAGCGCGCCGCCGGTGCCGGCGAGGACGCCGAGCGCGCTCGCCCGGTAGGCCATCGCGGTGAGCAGCAGGGAGTAGCCGGCGACGGGGATCCGCAGGTCGGCGGGGAGGTCGGGCCAGAGGGCGACGACGGTGCCGGCGAGGGCGAGGGCGTAGAGCGCGCCGAGGGCCGGGGAGGTGCGGCGCCGGCCGAAGAGGGTGAGGTAGCAGACGTGGCCGAGGGCGAAGGAGCCCATGCCGACGAGGAAGGCCCAGTCGGCGTCGAACAGGAGGAAGACGTCCCCGCCCCAGCCGAGGAGGAGGGCGGCGACCAGCAGCCGGGGAGCGCCGCGGGTGGCGGCGTACGCGGCGAGCAGCGGCATCAGGAGCGGCTTGGCGACCAGGTGGCCGGTGTCCGCGCCGGCGAGGAGCGAGCCGAGGTCGACGACGGCGGCGAGGACGAAGGCGCCGAGCAGGCTCCGGGACAGGGTGTTCACGCGGCGGGCTCCGGGGCGGTCCGGTCGTCGGGGTGCGGGGCGGTGCGGGGCCGGGGCTGCCAGCCGGGGCCGCGGAAGACGCGTCCGGCGCGCTCGCGCCAGTCGCCGGCGGCGCGGACGTCGCGGGCGATGGCGGCGTACTCGTGGGTGGCGACGCGGAGCGGGTTGTAGGTCTCGATGTTCTTGGTGAGGCCGTAGACGGGCCGCTCGGTCTCGCCGACCCAGGAGCCGAACATCCGGTCCCAGACGATCAGGATCCCGCCGAAGTTGCGGTCCAGGTAGCCGCCCTGGGAGGCGTGGTGGACGCGGTGGTGGGAGGGGGTGTTGAGGACGTACTCGAAGGGCCGGGGCAGCTTGCCGACGCGCTCGGTGTGGATCCAGAACTGGTAGACGAGGTTGACCGAGTAGCAGAAGGCGACGGCGGCCGGGTGCACGCCGAGGGCGATCATCGGCAGGTAGAACGGCCAGCCGGTGACGCTGGTCCAGGGCTGGCGCAGCGCGGTGGTGAGGTTGAACCTGCGGCTGCTGTGGTGGACGACGTGGCAGGCCCAGAGGATCCGGATGACGTGGTGGCCGCGGTGCTGCCAGTAGTAGAGGAAGTCCTGCGCGAGCAGCATCAGCGGGACCGTCCACCACAGCACGGGCACCCGCAGCGGCGTCAGCTCGTACACCGCGGTGTAGATCGCGACGATCGGGATCTTCCACAGGGCGTCGAAGGCGAGGCTGCCGAGCCCCATGCCGACGCTGGTGACGGCGTCCTTCGCCTCGTATCCGGCGGCGTCCTCGTCGGGACGCAGCCGGACGCCGACCACCTCCACGACGGTGAGCAGCACGAACGCCGGTATGGACCAGAGCACGACATCGGGCAGGTTGGGCATGGCGTCGACGGTAGGGCTCGGCCGCGCCGCACGGCTAGACGTTGTTACCAACAAGTATGCGAGACGACTTGTCAGCAGCCTTTGGCGGCTTCCGACAAGCGCCGCCCTCCGGTCACACCCCGGCCGCGTCCAGGAGGGAGCCCGCCGCGTAGGTGACGGCCATGGCCAGGGCGCCGCCCGCGACGGTGCGGAGGGTGGCCCGGGGGGCGGGGGCCGCGGCGAGGCGGGCGGACGACCAGCCGGTGAGGGTGAGGGCGGCGAGGACCGAGGCGACGGTGATCCAGAGGCGGACGGAGGCGGGCGGCAGGACGATCGCGAGGAGCGGGAGGAGCGCGCCGGCGGTGAAGGCGAGGAAGCTGGCCCAGGCGGCGTGCCAGGGGTTGGTGAGGTCGTCGGGGTCGATGCCCAGCTCCACGCGCGCGTGGGCCTTGAGGGCGTCGCGTTCGGTGAGCTGCACGGCGGCCTCGCGGGCCACGTCCGGGGTGAGGCCGCGGGCGGTGAGGAGGTGGGTGAGCTCGTCGAGTTCGGCCTCGGGGCTCTCGTGGAGCTCCTGCTTCTCGGTGGCGAGGGCGGCGGTCTCGGAGTCGCGCTGGACGGAGACCGAGACGTACTCCCCCACCGCCATGGAGAGGGAGCCCGCCAGGAGTCCGGAGAGTCCGGCCGTGAGCAGGGCGGCCTGGGACTCGGTGGCGCCGGCGACGCCGACCACCAGGCCGGCGGTGGAGACGATGCCGTCGTTGGCCCCGAGCACGGCGGCACGGAGCCAGTTGAGGCGGGACCCGAGGGCCCCGCCGTGGGCCTCGGGCGCGGGGGGTGCGGTCACCTCAGGAGGGTCGCACCCCCCGGGTCACCAGACGCGGACCGACCCGCCCGGGGCGAAGGCCGGGCTGGTGGCGCCCTCCGGGACCTTCTCCAGGGGGGTGGCGATCTCCTCGACGGACGGCCCGTGGACGGCCGCGAGCCGGTCGAGGAGGGCCAGGTCGAAGCCGTAGACGCGGGCCGCGTTGCCGCCGACCATCGCCGCCACCTCCGCGCGCGGCAGGCCCGCGTAGGCGAGGCGGAGCCCTTCGCGGGAGTACGGGGCGGTGCCCTCGTCGTGCGGGTAGTCGCTGCCCCACATGATCTTGTCGAGGCCGATCCGGTCCCGCAGCGGCACCTCGTGCGGGCGCATGAAGCTGGCGCCGACGAAGCAGTTCTCCCGCCAGACCTCGCCGGGGCTGCGGCCCATGGAGTCCGCGAGGCCCGCGCCGAACTTCGACTCGGCGGTGGCCGCCCGGCTCGCCGCCGCGACGAGGCGCCCGTGGTAGTAGTCCAGCATCTCCACCACCCCGGGGATCCAGCCGGAGCCCTGCTCGGTGAGGACCAGCCTGAGGCCCGGGTGGCGGCGGAAGGCGCCGCCGAACACCAGGTGCCACAGGGCCCGGTGGGAGAACCAGGTGGTCTCCACCATGAAGACGGCCCGGGCGGCGGGTTCGTCGCCGAGCGGCGGGGAGGCGGAGCCGCCGTGGTGGTTGACGGGGACGCCCAGCTCCTCGCAGACGGCCCAGATCGGGTCGTACGCCTCCGCGTACAGCTCCGGCAGGCCGCTGCCCGGCGGGGTGCCGGGGAGCAGGACGCCGCCGGTGAGGCCCGCCGCGTGGGTGCGGCGGATCTCGCGGACGGCCTCGTCGACGTCGTTGAGGAGGATCTGCGCGACGCCCGCCCGCCGGCCGGGGGCCTCGGCGCAGAAGTCGGCGAGCCAGCGGTTGTGGGCGCGCAGGCCCGCCCAGCGCCGCTCGAACTCCTCCGGGGTGGGGGCGGGGGCCATCAGGGAGGCGGAGGGGAAGAAGGGCGGGATGGTGTTGGGGAAGACGACCTCGGCGACGATGCCGTCCTCCTCCAGCTCGCGCAGCCGCCGGCCGGAGTTCCAGTTGCGGTCGGCGGTGTCGGCCAGGAGGTCCTCGTAGGGGTTGACGTACGTGGCGGCCCAGGCGTCGAAGTCGTCGTGGAAGCGCTTCTCCAGGTACGGCCTGTAGTCGAGGAGGTCGGCGCCGGCGTGGCAGTCGGCGGAGATCACGGTGTAGCGGTCGGCGGGGGCCGCGGCGGGGTCGGTCACGGGGCCACCTCCGCGGCCGGTCCCGTGACCGGGAAGTCGCCGCCGGTGAGCCAGTGCCGGCCGGTCTCGCGGGAGCGGGCCCAGGAGGCCTCGACGGCGCTCTGGTCGGCGGGCTGGCCGAGGTCCGCGGGGGTGGGGCCGATCCGCCGGGCGATCGGCTCCAGCTTCCGGAGATCGAATCCGAAGACCTCGGCGGCGGCCAGGCCCAGCATCCGCCGGGTCTCCCCCACCGGGATGTCGTGGAAGGTGTTCCGCAGCCAGTTCCGGGTGTCCGGCCAGGTGCCCTCGGGGTGCGGGAAGTCCGAGCCCCACAGGATGTTGTCGACGCCGATCTCGTACCGCTGCGCCAGCTCGCGCCGCTTGGTGTTGGTGGCGCAGACGAAGACCTGCCGGTCCAGGTACTCGCTCGGGGGGCGCCCCAGCTCGGCGAAGGGCGAGAGCTTCTTGCCACCGTGGGCGCCGAGGTAGAGCCGGTCCATGAACCACAGCAGGTTCGGCAGCCACCAGCAGCCGGACTCGGCGACGCCGAACCGCAGCCCGGGGTGGCGCTCGAAGACCCCGGACCAGAGGAGGAACCACAGGGGCCGGGCCGGCCACCAGGTGACCTCGGAGACGTAGATGCCGAGGTGGTCGCCGTACTCCTCGCGGGGCGCGGCCCCGGAGTGGGTGACGACGGGCATCCCGGTCTCGGCGGCGGCCGCCCACACCGGGTCGTACCGCCGGTCGTGGTAGGGCGCCTTGTCGACCCACATGGACGGGATCATCAGGGCGCCGAGCCCGGACTCCCTGGCCCGGTGGATCTCGGCGACGACCTCGCGGACGTCGGCGGTGACGGGGAGGAGGGCGACGCCGCAGTGCCGGGCCGGGTCGTGGGCGACGAACTCGGCGAGCCAGCGGTTGTGCGCCCTGGCCCCCGCCATGCCCAGCTCGGGGTCCTGGTCGCCGGAGAGGCCGAGGCCGACGCCGAAGGGGGCGGCGGTCTGGCTGTCGACGGCGTCCGCGTCGGGGAAGACGACCTCGGCGGCGACGCCGTCGCCGTCCAGCTCCTTGATCCGCTGCGCGTGGTCCCAGCCGCCGCGCAGGCCCTCCTCGTGGTCGCTGAACCACTTGGCCGCGAAGTCCTCGTTGCGGACCCCGAGGCGGGTCATGGCCTCGCGGCGGGCCTGGCGTCCGGCGAGGAAGTCGTCGAAGGCGCCGTGGAAGCGGGACTCCAGATAGGGCCGGTACTCCTCGGTGGGGAGCCCGGCGTGACAGTCGGACGAGATGATCAGGTACGGGTCCTCACAGCTCATGGCCATGCCCCTCGGTCGGGTCAGTCGAGGATGAAGCTCTCCAGGTACGACGGGTTCGCGCGGTCGAGCATCGACCGGGCGCGCGCCCTGATCTGCCGGTCGCTGTGCTCGCTCGCCGGGAGCATCCAGAACCGGTCGGCCCTGATCCCCTCGACGACGTGCTCGGCGACCTCCTCCACCGGGGTGAAGGCGATCTCGTGGCCGGCCTCCTTCATGGCGGCCTCCCACTGGTCGAGCGAGCGGTACGGGGTCCGGCGCGGGCGCTCCTTGGCGTACCGCTCGGGCCGGTTGCGGTGCGACTCCCACAGGCCGGTGCGGAGCATGTGGGGCCCGGGGAAGAGCACGGAGGCGCCCACGCGCGCGTGCTCGGCCCGCAGGTGGGCGTAGAGGGACTCGGTCAGGGTGACGACGGCCGCCTTGGTGACCGCGTAGACGGAGGCGGTGGGCAGCGGGGCGATGCCGCCGTCGCCGGAGGAGGTGTTGACGACGTGGCCGGGTTCGCCGCTCGCGAGCATGCGGGGGACGAAGGCCTGGACGCCGTGGAAGACGCCCCAGACGTTGACGGAGAAGGCCCACTTCCAGTCGTTGGGCTCGTGCTCCCACATGCGGCCCTCGGCGCCGGAGCCGACGCCCGCGTTGTTGCAGAGGACGTGGACGGCTCCGAAGGCGTCGAAGGCGGCGTCGGCGAGGGCCCGCACCGCCTCCGGGTCGGAGACGTCGACCGTGCGGGCGAGGACCCGCGCCCCGTCCGCGGCCAGCTCGTCGGCGGCCTCGGCGAGCGGCCCCTCCTCGACGTCGCCGAGGACGACCGCGAGCCCCTCGGCGGCGAAGCGGCGGGCCATGGCCCGGCCGATGCCGCTCGCCGCACCCGTGACGACGGCGACCTGCCCCTCCCGGAGTTCCATCAGACGCTTCCTTCCGGGGGGCCGTCGAGGATCTGCGCGGGATCGTCGTAGCGCTGGTGGACGTAGGGCAGCAGGGCCTCGGCGGAGACCCGCTCGGCGACCCGGCCGCGCTGGTCGGAGGTCTTCTCGCCGAGGGTGATCTCGACGAGCCGGCGGACCGGGAGGTCGGCGACCGGGTCGTACATCGACTCGCGCAGGACGACGTCGCCAGTGACCCGCTCCAGCCTGCGGACCCTCTCGTTGCGGACGCAGTGGACGAGGACGGGGTCGGCGTCGAAGCCGGAGCCGTCCACGCCGGGCAGGAACTTGAAGTAGAAGTCGGTCTTCTCGACCGGTCCGGGCAGCGGCAGCGGGCCGGAGACCGCGCCGCGCACCTCGACGAAGGCGATGCCGTGCCGGGCGAGCCGGGCGCCGACCACCAGGCCGTCGCGCTCGACGACGACCTCGCCGAGCTTCTTCGGCTCGCCGAAGACCTCGCGCCCGCCGATCAGGGCCCGCTCGTGGGTCATCGGCATGACCAGCGGGTACCAGCCCTCGACCGCGCCGTGGGCGGCGGCCACGGAGAGCGAGCCGGCGCCCAGCGGGTAGCCGGGCAGGTCGACCTTGCTGATGGTGACCCGGACGAGGGGGCGCCCGGTGGGCTTCAGCGGGGGCGGCAGGACCGCCGCCACCGCGTCGGGATCGGTCTCCCAGAGGGCGACCACCCCGGTGGACCAGATGTCGGGGAGCCTCGCGGCGGCGGCGCGGGCGGCGGCGCCCTCCGCCTCGGTGCGCGCCCCGTACCGTACTCGTGCCATGTCGTACCACCCTTCCGGACGGATGACGGATACGGCCGCCGGCCGTCCCGGACGAGCGGACCGGCGGCCTGTAACACTGTTACACCGCCGCCGATGAAGGGTAAAGACGCGTGCGCACGGTGAATTGACGGCGCATCAGGAAAGGGGGGCCGCATGGCACGCCCGGCGCTCAGCCGCGAGGAGGTCCTGGACGCCGCGGCGGCCCTGGTGCGGGCGCACGGGCCGGACGGGCTCACCATGCGCGGCCTCGCCGCCGCCCTCGGCACGGCGGTCACCTCGATCTACTGGCACGTGGGCAACCGCGAGTCGCTGCTCGACGCGCTGGCCGAGCGGACGGTGGCCGACCTCGGCGCGATCCGGCCGCACGGGAAGGACCCGGTGGAGCGGATCGGCTCGGTGGCGCACGCCCTGCGCCGGGCGCTGCGCGAGCGTCCGCACCTGGTGGCGATGGTCCACGAGCGGGGCCTGACGGAGCGCATGTTCCTGCCGGCCCAGCGGGCCCTGGTGCGGGAGGCGCACGCGGCGGGGCTGCGCGGCGAGCGGGCGGCCGAGCTGGTCCGGGCGGTCACCTTCCAGGTCGTCGGGTACGTGCTCCTGGAGCGCAACCGCGAGCGGGCGCCGGTCCAGTCGCCGGCCGAGGAGGAGCTGTGGGGCGCCGGGGCCGGCGGCGCCGACCCGCTCCTCGCCCGCGCCCTGGCGGCCCCGCCCGAGCCGGAGCGGCTCTTCGCGGTCTCCGTCCGCGCCCTGGTCGAGGGCCTCCTGGCGGGCTCCCCACCCCCCACAGTGAGGGACATCACGGACATAGGGGGCACCGAGGGCGGCACTGTCGGTCGCGGGCCGTATTCTCAATGACCATGCTCGACGACCGTACGACTGCAGCGACGTGGCCGGCCGCCTACCCCCAGGGGTACGCGGTGGTCGACGTGGAGACCACCGGTCTCGCCCGCGACGACCGGATCGTGTCCGCCGCCGTCTACCGCCTCGACGCGCAGGGCGACGTGGAGGACCACTGGTACACGCTGGTGAACCCGGAGCGGGACCCCGGCCCGGTCTGGATCCACGGCCTCACCAGCGACGTCCTCGCGGGAGCGCCGCTCTTCGCCCAGATCGCCGAGGAGTTCTCGGCCCGCCTCGACGGGCGCGTCCTCGTCGCGCACAACGCCATGTTCGACTGGCAGATGATCGCCCGCGAGTACGCGCGCGCCGAGCGGACCGCGCCGGTGAAGCACCGGCTCTGCACCATCGCGCTCTCCAAGGAGCTGGCGCTGCCGCTGCCCAACCACAAGCTGGCCTCCCTCGCCGCCCACTTCGGAGTGGTGCAGGAGCGGGCGCACGACGCGCTCGACGACGCGCGCGTGCTCGCCGAGGCCTTCCGCCCCAGCCTCCACGCGGCGGCGGAGCGGGGCGTGCGGCTGCCGCTCCTGGAGTGCCGCCCGCTCACCGAGTGGGCGTCGGCGCCGGCCCGCCCGCTCGTCGGCCGGCAGAACTCCTACGGGGCGGGCGGCTGGCGCCCCTCCCGGAAGCGGCCGGCCTGCCCCTACCCCAACCCCGGCCGCTACGAGAGCGACAAGCCGCTCAAGCAGGGCATGCGGGTGGCCTTCTCCGGCGACACCTCCGTCGACCGGGAGCTCCTGGAGGACCGCACGGTCGAGGCCGGGCTGCACGTCGCCACCTCGGTCTCCCGGCTCACCAGCCTGCTGGTGACCAACGACCCGGACGCCGGCACCTCCAAGACGGCCAAGGCGAGGGCCTTCGGCACCCCCGTCGTCGACGAGGCCGCCTACGCCCATCTGCTGCGGGACGTGGCCCCGGCAGACGGGTGACACCCGCCTCCCGGCGGGCGTGCCGCGCGGCGCGGGCGGGCCCGGGGCCCCACCCTGTGGCGCATGGCACGTTGTGAGGTCTGCGGAAACGATTACGGCATGTCCTTCGAGGTGCACGCGCAGGGCGCGGTGCACGTCTTCGACTGCTTCTCCTGCGCCATCCACCGCATGGCGCCCATCTGCGAGCACTGCCGGGTCCAGATCATCGGACAGGGCGTCGAGGTCGAGGGGAACTGGTACTGCGGCGCCCACTGCGCCCGCGCCGAGGGGAAGGCGGGCATCGTCGACCGGGTGTGACCCGGCCCGACACCTGAGGAAACGATTCCTGAACGGGTGGCCCGGTCACCCGACCCGGTGTGCGGACACCTCACGCCCGTGTCGTACGGTCGTGGGGTGTACCGCTTCCTGTTGTCCCGGCAGTGGGTGATCCTCACCCTCGTCGCCCTCGTCCTCATCCCCGTGATGATCGAGCTGGGCTTCTGGCAGTTCCACCGGCACGAACGCCGGGTCGCCCAGAACACCCTGATCGCGGACAACCTGGAGGCCGCGCCGGTCCCGGTGGAGGAGCTCACCTCCCCCGGCCACGTCGTCCCCCGCGCCGACTACTGGCGCCGGGTCACCGCCACCGGCACCTTCGACACCGCCCACGAGGTCGTCGTCCGCCGCCGCACCTCCTCCGACGACCGGGTCGGGGCGCACGTGCTCACCCCGCTGGTCCTGAAGGACGGCAAGGTCGTCCTGGTCAACCGGGGCTGGGTGCCCGGCGCGGCCGACCAGCGCGACTACCCCGACGTCCCGCCCGCCCCGAAGGGCGAGGTCACCGTCGTCGGCCGGCTCAAGGCCGACGAGACCACCGGCGCCAGCGGCATCAAGGACCTCAAGGGCCTGCCGGACCGCCAGGTGATGCTCATCAGCAGCGGCCAGCAGGCCGAACTGATCGGCCGCGAGGTGCTGGGCGGCTACGTCGAGCAGACGGAGCCCGCCCCGGCCGGCGGCTCCCCCGAGCAGATCCCCGAGCCCGACCACGACTCGATCGGCGCCCACATGGCGTACGCGGTCCAGTGGTGGCTCTTCGCGGCCGGCGTGCCGGTCGGCTGGTTCGTCCTCGTCCGGCGCGAGCGGCGCGACCGCGCGGCCGCCGCCGCGGAGGACGGGGGCGAGGGCGGGGGCACCGGCGGGCCGGGCGACGCCGCCCCGGAGGCCGCGCAAGAGGACGGTGGCGCGATCCGGACCACCTCGCCCCGCTGATTGACCGCCGCCGTCGGCGGGAACAGCCCAGAGCGTGACCCGACGCATCGACGACTACGCCCTGATCGGCGATCTCCAGACCGCCGCCCTCGTCGGCCGCGACGGGTCGGTCGACTGGCTCTGCCTGCCCCGCTTCGACTCCGCCGCGTGCTTCGCCGCCCTCCTCGGCGACGAGGACAACGGACACTGGCGGATCGCCCCCAAGGGCGCGACCGGCTGCTCCTCCCGCCGCTACGCCGAGGACTCCCTGGTCCTGGAGACCTTCTGGGAGACCCGCACCGGCACCGTCAAGGTCACCGACTTCATGCCCCAGCGGGACCGCGCGCCGGACGTCGTCCGGATCGTCGAGGGCGTCAGCGGCCGCGTCGAGATGAGCTCCGTGCTCCGCCTCCGCTTCGACTACGGCTCGATCGTGCCGTGGGTGCGGCGCTCCGAGGGGCACCGGGTCGCCGTCGCGGGGCCGGACGCCGTCTGGCTGCGCAGCGAGCCGCCCGTGAAGACCTGGGGCCAGCAGTTCGCCACCTGCTCCGCCTTCACCGTGGCCGCCGGGGAGCGCGTCGCCTTCGTCCTCACCTGGCACCCCTCCCACGAACGGCGGCCCCCGCTCGTCGACCCCTTCGAGGCCCTGGAACAGTCGCTCGCCGACTGGCGGGAGTGGACCGCCCGGTGCGCCTACCGGGGGCCGTACCGCTCCGCCGTGATCCGCTCCCTCATCACCCTCAAGGCGCTCACCTACGCCCCCACCGGCGGGATCGTCGCCGCCCCCACCACCTCGCTGCCGGAGGAGATCGGGGGGGTGCGGAACTGGGACTACCGGGCCTGCTGGCTGCGCGACTCCTCCCTCACCCTCGGCGCGCTGCTCGCCGCCGGATACGCCGACGAGGCCGCCGCCTGGCGCGACTGGCTGCTCCGCTCGGTCGCCGGCGACCCCGCCGACCTCCAGATCATGTACGGGCCGGCCGGCGAGCGACGGCTCGCCGAGACCGCGCTGCCCTGGCTCCGCGGCTACGCCGACTCGCGCCCCGTCCGGACCGGGAACGCCGCCGTCGAGCAGTTCCAGCTCGACGTGTACGGCGAGGTCATGGACACCCTGCACCTCGCGAGCCAGGCGGGCATCCCGGCCGAGCGGCACGCCTGGAACCTCCAGCTGAGCCTGCTCGGCTTCCTGGAGTCGCACTGGCGCGAGCCCGACGAGGGGCTGTGGGAGGTCCGCGGCCCCCGCCGCCACTTCACCCACTCCAAGGTGATGGCCTGGGTCGCGGCCGACCGCGCGGTGCGCGCCCTGGAGGCCGACCCCTCGCTGCCCGGGGAGCCGGGCCGCTGGCGGGCGCTGCGGGACGAGATCCACGCGGAGGTGTGCGCCCGGGCGTACGACCCCGGGCGGAACACCTTCACCCAGTCGTACGGCTCCCGGGAGCTCGACGCCGCCACCCTGCTGATCCCCCGGGTGGGCTTCCTGCCGCCGGACGACCCCCGGGTGGTCGGCACGGTGGACGCGGTGCGGGACGGGCTGACCCACCGGGGCTTCGTCCGGCGCTACACCCCCGACTCGGGCGCGGTCGACGGGCTGCCCGGACGGGAGGGCACCTTCCTCGTCTGCTCCTTCTGGCTCGCCGACGCGCTGCGGATGACCGGGCGCGCGGACGAGGCCCGGGCGCTGTTCGAGCGGCTCGTGGGGCTGACCAACGACGTGGGGCTGCTCGCGGAGGAGTACGACCCGGCGACGGGCCGGCAGCTGGGCAACTTCCCGCAGGCCTTCAGCCACATCGGGCTGGTCGGGACGGCGCTCGCCCTGGGCGGGGAGGAGACGGCAGGATAGGTCCATGGATCTTGGACTGAAGGACCGCGTGTACGTCGTCACGGGCGCGACCCGGGGGCTCGGCCGGGCCTCCGCGGAGGCGCTGCTCGCCGAGGGCGCCCGGGTGCTGGTCACCGGGCGCGAGGAGGCGACCGTCGCCGCGGCGGTCGCGGAGCTGGGCGAGGGCGCGGCGGGGCTCGCCGCCGACAACGACGACCCGGAGACCCCGGGGCGGCTGATCGCGGAGGCCCGCGCCCGGTTCGGCGGCTTCGACGGCATCCTGATCAGCGTCGGCGGCCCGGCGCCGGGCTTCGCGGCGGACAACTCCGACGAGGAGTGGGCGGCGGCCTTCGGGACCGTCTTCCTCGGCGCGGTGCGGCTCGCCCGGGCGGCGGCCGAGGCGCTGGGCGAGGGCGGGGTGATCGGCTTCGTCCTGTCGGGGTCGGTGCACGAGCCGATCGCGGGCCTGACGATCTCGAACGGGCTCCGCCCCGGACTCGCGGGCTTCGCCAAGTCCCTCGCCAACGACCTGGGTCCGCGCGGGATCCGGGTGGTCGGCCTGCTGCCGAGCCGCATCGACACCGACCGGGTGCGGCAGCTCGACGCCCTCTCCGGCGACGCGGAGGCCTCCCGGGCCGCCAACGAGCTGGCGATCCCGCTGCGCCGCTACGGGACCCCTGAGGAGTTCGGCCGCACCGCCGCCTTCGTGCTCTCCCCGGCCGCGTCGTACCTGACGGGCCTGATGCTGCCGGTGGACGGCGGCGCCCGTCACGGCTTCTGACCGGACGCCGCCTCAGGTCACCCGGCGGGCCCGGTGCTTGACCGCCCGCAGCCGGGCCTCGGTGGGCAGCTCCGCCAGCCCCGCCGAGGCGCGGGCGCGGTCCAGGGTCTCGCCGCCGAGCCCGGCCAGGGCCTCGCCCGGGGAGGCGTGCGGTTCCAGGAGGAGCGCGATGCGGGTGCGGGGGGCGGTGCGCCGGCCGGTGAGGGCGACGCGCGCCCGGGCCACGCCCTCCTGCGCGGCGGCGTCCGCCTCCAGGACGCTCTCCAGGGCCCGGCCGCGCAGCACGGCGGCGTCGCCGTCGCCGGTGTCGACGAGGAGTTCGGCGAGCCGGGCCCGGCGGAACTGGGCGAGCAGCCACCAGAGGGCGAGCAGGACGACGACGCCGAGGACGGCGATGACGGTCGGCCACCACCAGCCCTCGGCCCGCCACCGCTGCCGCCGGGCGGCGGACAGGAGCACGTCGCCGGGGCCCGACCAGGGCCACCAGGACGGCACGGGCAGGTCGAGGCCGGCGGCGAGGACGGCCCCGCCGGCGAGGACGAGGAGCAGCCCGGCGAGGCCGAGCAGGGTGCGGTTGACGCGCCGGAGGACGGCGGTGACCGGTGCGTTCACGGGTTTCACCCCTTCTTGGACGGGCGGTCCACCCGGACGGTCAGCGCGAGGGGCCGGGCGAGCCCGAGGTCCTCGACGCCGCCGGTGAGGACGCGCTCGACGTCGGCGCGGACGTCGTCGAGCGGGCGGAAGTGGGAGACGGCCCGGGCGGCGACCTTGGCGCGGCCGACCCGGACCTTCACGGACTGCACGCCCGAGACCTCCATGGCCCGGTCGCGCAGGGCGAGGGCGGCGGCCTCCCGGTCGAGCCCGGCCCGGACGTCGGGATGGGCGCGGCGCATCGGGAGCACCGAGCGCAGGCCGGGGGTGGACGCCAGGACCAGCAGCCAGACGCCGAGCAGGACGGCGAGTCCGGCCGCCGCGAGGACCACGGCGTCGTCGAGGGGCCGGGTCGCGAGCTCGTCGGCCAGTTCGCGCCGCCAGCTCATGGCGCTCCGGCCGGCCCGGACGGCGGCCACGTCGTACAGCAGCAGTCCGGTGCCGCCGAGGACGACGGCGGCGAGCAGTCCGGCGGGGATCCGCCGGACGGCCCAGAAGCGGCGGACCCGCCCCGGGGGTGCCGTGGAGCCGGCGAGGACGGGGACGCCGTCGCCCGCTCCGTCCGTCCCTCCCCCGCCGTCGGCCCCGGCGGTCTGCGGGGGGACGGTGGGCCGTTCGGGTGTCGTCATGCCAGGCGGCCCTTCCTCCCGGCCGGCGCGGTGCGCGCGGAGTGGAGGCGCTCGACGTGCACGGAGACCTCGTGGACCTCCATGCCGACCAGTTCCTCCACTCGGCTGCGGACCCGGGCGCGCACGGCCCCGCAGCGGCGCCCGACGTCGGCGGGATAGCAGAGTTCGAGACTGATGGAGATGCGGGCGGCGTCCCGGTGGACGACGACCGAGGCGTGCGGCCGGTTGCCGCCCGCCGGCACGCCGCCCAGGGCCTCCCGGGCGGCTCGCGCGGAGATCTTGGCGACGACCCGGTCGGCGATCGTGGTCGCGCCCCGTTCGCGCACCGGCGGGCGTTCCGTGACGTCGGTGGTCACCCGCCGTCACCGGCGCCGTTCGCCGCGGTCGCGGCCCCGGAGCAGATCGCCGGGTTCGAGATCGCCGTCGAGGAAGCGCCCGGCCACGAAGCCGACCGCGCCCAAGGCCGCGACCAGCAGAAACGCCCCGAAACCGCCGAAGTATCCGGCGAAGCCGAGACCCATGCCGGCCAGCAGGCCGACCACCGCCATGCTCATGCTGAACCCCTTTCCTGGCCCTGCGGTCCGTGTGTCCGTGCCGGCCGGCTACTGGAGCCGGGACTCGGGCTCGTCTTCCTCTTCGTCGGGCAGCTTCACGTCGCTGACCGCGATGTTGACCTCGACGACCTCCAGACCGGTCATCCGTTCCACGGCCGCGATCACGTTCTCGCGGACCGCTCCGGCGACGTCGGCGATGGAGACGCCGTAGTCGACCACGATCTCCAGGTCGAGCGCGGTCTGCACCTCGCCGACCTCCGCCTTGACTCCCCGGGTGACGCCCGCCTTGCCGCCGCCCCCGCCGGGGACGCGGTCCCGGACGGCGCCGAGGGTGCGGGACAACCCGCTGCCCATGGCGTGGACGCCGACGACGTCGCGGGCGGCCATGCCGGCGATCTTCTCCACCACGCCGTCGGCGATGGTGGTCCGGCCCCGGGTGGCGGCCGTGCCGCCGCCCTTCTTGGTGATCGGCGTGCTCTCCGGAGCGCGTTCACTGTCCGTCATCAGATTCAGCCCCTTCTGGGATATTTCGGGGTTCTTCGCCCACATTAAGGGCGGTTACCCGATGCCGCTCCGGGGATACGGCAGTCTGGGGCAATGACCACGAGTGACGGTTGGAAAGCGGCGGTACGCGACCGCCTGGCGCCGGGCAGGCTGCTGCCGCTCGGCACGGTGGCGGGAGCCTGGCTGGCGGAGCGGGCGGCCCGGGAGGTGCTGGGCCGCGCGGCCTCGGGAGTGCGGGGGGTGGTGCCGGGCGCGCTGCGGGTCGGCGCGGCGGCGGAGGCGAGCGTGCCGGATCCGCCGTTCCCGGTGCCGCCGGGCGGGCTGGCGCCGGGGCCGCTGCGGATCGACGCGGAGTTCGCGGTGGTGGCGGCCGGGCGGCCGCTGCCGGAGACGGCGGAGGAGGTGCGGGCGGTGCTCCTCGCGGCCGCGGCGGAGCTGGGCCTGGCGGTGACGGAGGCCGACCTGCGGGTGACGGAGCTGCTGGAGGAGGCGCCCGCGCCGGAGCCGGCTCCGGCGCCGTCCGGCCGGGCCGCGCCGGCGACGGACGATCCGGTGGCGCTCGCGGTGCTGCTGGTGCCGGGCGTGGCGGCGGTGACGGACGCGCTGGGTCCGCCGGTGCACCGGGTCCGCGAGGAGGTGCGGGTGGAGTTCGCCGTGGCGGCGGAGCATCCGCCGGCCGAGGTGGCGCGGGCCGCGCACGCGGCGGCGGCCGCGGCGGCCCCTGCGGGCGCCGCGGTCACCGTCCTGGTCACGGAGGTGCGCTGAGGGGCCCTCGCGGGCGGGTGTCAGTCGCCGAGGCCCGCGAGGTCGCGCAGCCGGCGGGCCTGGGCGGCGCGCTCGGCGACGCGCTGCTCCTCGTAGGAGCGGCCGGCGGCACCCTGGAGCAGCGCCTTGGTCTCGACGACCGCGTCGCGCGGCGCGGCGAGCAGGGCGGCGCTGAGGTCCCGTACCGCGGCGTCGAGTTCGGCGGCGGGCACGGCGATGTTGGCCAGCCCGATGCGCTCGGCCTCCTCCGCGTGGACGAAGCGGCCGGTGGCGCAGATCTCCAGCGCGCGGGCGTAGCCCACGAGGGAGACGAGCGGGTGCGTCCCGGTGAGGTCGGGGACGAGGCCCAGGCTGGTCTCGCGCATGGCGAACTGCACGTCCTCGGCGACGACCCGCAGGTCGCAGGCGAGGGCGAGCTGGAAGCCGGCACCGATGGCGTGGCCCTGGACCGCCGCGATGGACACGAGGTCGCTGCGGCGCCACCAGGTGAACGCCTCCTGGTACTCGGCGATGACCGCGTCGAGGTCCGCGTCGGAACCCCGGGCGAGGTCGAGGAAGGACGGCTCTCCGTCGAAGCCCTCGGGCGTGAAGGCCTGTCGGTCGAGTCCGGCGGAGAAGGACTGGCCCTCACCGCGCAGGACGACGATCCGCACGCTGCCCGGAAGAGACCGGCCGGCTTCCGTCAACGCCCGCCACAGAGCGGGAGACTGGGCGTTGCGCTTCGCCGGGTTGGTCAGGGTCACCGTGGCAACGGCGTCCTCGACGGTGAGCCGTACACCGTCCTTGTCGAAGACGAGCTGGGAGTCGTCGGGCGTGGTCATGGGGCGCCTCCGGTTCCAATGCAGCACTGCATCCGATGCTAAGTGACTGCACAGTAACCACCCGGGCGGTCGCAGGACCGACCGGGTGCCCACCGGGAAGGTCCCGGTGGACCGGTCGAGCCGCCCCCGGCGTCAGGCCGAGGCCGCCTTCTTGCCCCGTGTCGCTCCGCCGCGACCACGCAGCGTGACTCCGGATTCGCTGAGCATCCGGTGGACGAATCCGTAGGAGCGGCCCGTTTCCTCGGCCAGCGCCCGGATGCTCGCACCGGAGTCGTACTTCTTCTTCAGGTCTGCCGCGAGCTTGTCGCGCGCGGCGCCGGTCACCCGGCTGCCCTTCTTCAGAGTCTCGGCCACCCGTGCCTCCTCATGGGAAGTGCGCTCTGGACTTCTCATGATCACCCCTCCCCGTCGTCCTGGCCACCCATTCGACAAGGTCCGTCCTGCCGGGTTTGCGGACGAGTACGGCGTCCTCACGATCGGAAGCCGTCATTCCGCGCGGCTGGAACCCGCCCCTCACGGGAGTGGATCAAGGGATCGCCAGGTCAGCGACGCCGCGGGAACAAACGTGCGACGCGGGCCCTGCCGGAAGGATTCAGCAGGGGCCCGCGCCGGGGGTACGAGACCTTCTCACTCAGATGACGGATCCGGTGATGAGCCGAATGATCCAGTCGGGGCTCAGGCCAGGGCGACCAGGTCCGCGTAGTCCGGGCCCCACAGGTCCTCCACGCCGTCCGGCAGCAGGATGATCCGCTCCGGGTCCAGCGCCTCGACGGCGCCCTCGTCGTGGGTGACCAGGACGACCGCGCCCTTGTAGGTGCGCAGCGCGCCGAGGATTTCCTCGCGGCTGGCGGGGTCGAGGTTGTTGGTGGGCTCGTCGAGCAGGAGCACGTTGGCCGAGGAGACGACCAGGGTCGCGAGCGCCAGGCGGGTCTTCTCGCCGCCGGAGAGCACCCCGGCCGGCTTGTCGACGTCGTCGCCGGAGAAGAGGAAGGAGCCGAGCGTCTTGCGGACCTCGACCAGGTCGAGGTCGGGCGCGGCGGAGCGCATGTTCTCCAGGACCGTGCGCTCCGGGTCCAGGGTCTCGTGCTCCTGGGCGTAGTAGCCGAGCTTGAGGCCGTGGCCGGGGGTGACCTCGCCGGTGTCGGGCTTCTCCACGCCGCCGAGGAGGCGGAGCAGGGTGGTCTTGCCGGCGCCGTTGAGGCCGAGGATGACGACGCGGGAGCCCTTGTCGATGGCCAGGTCGACGTCGGTGAAGATCTCCAGGGAGCCGTACGACTTGGACAGGCCCTCCGCGGTGAGCGGGGTCTTGCCGCAGGGCGCGGGCTCCGGGAAGCGCAGCTTGGCGACCTTGTCGGAGGCGCGGACCGCCTCCAGGCCGGAGAGCAGGCGCTCGGCGCGCTTGGCCATGTTCTGCGCGGCGACCGTCTTGGTGGCCTTGGCGCGCATCTTGTCGGCCTGCGAGTTGAGCGCGGCGGCCTTCTTCTCGGCGTTCTGGCGCTCGCGCTTGCGGCGCTTCTCGTCGGCCTCGCGCTGCTGCTGGTAGAGCTTCCAGCCCATGTTGTAGACGTCGATCGTGGAGCGGTTGGCGTCCAGGTAGAAGACCTTGTTGACGACGGTCTCGACCAGGTCGACGTCGTGGGAGATGACGATGAAGCCGCCGCGGTAGGTCTTCAGGTAGTCGCGCAGCCAGACGATCGAGTCGGCGTCGAGGTGGTTCGTCGGCTCGTCGAGGAGGAGCGTGTCGGCGTCCGAGAAGAGGATCCGGGCCAGCTCGATCCGGCGGCGCTGACCGCCGGAGAGGGTGTGCAGCGGCTGGCCGAGGACCCGGTCGGGCAGCCCGAGGGCGGCCGCGATGGTGGCGGCCTCGGCCTCGGCGGCGTACCCGCCCTTGGTGAGGAACTCGGTCTCCTGGCGCTCGTACTGCTTGAGGGCCTTCTCGCGGGTGGCGCCGGAGCCGGTCGCGATCCGCTCCTCGTTCATCCGCATCTTGCGCAGCAGCACGTCGAGGCCGCGGGCGGAGAGGAAGCGGTCGCGGGCGAGGACGTCGAGGTCGCCGGTGCGCGGGTCCTGCGGGAGGTAGCCGACCTCGCCGGAGCGGGCGATGGTGCCGCCGGCGGGCTGGCCCTCGCCGGCCAGGCACTTGGTGAGGGTGGTCTTGCCCGCTCCGTTGCGGCCGACGAGGCCGATGCGGTCGCCCTTGGCGACGCGGAAGGAAGCGTTCTCGATGAGGATGCGGGCGCCGGCGCGCAGCTCGATGCCGGAAGCGGTGATCACGGACGGACTCCAGGGCGATGGGAAGACGGCGGATGACGACAGGTGACGGGCTGCGACGCCGCTAATGCACCCAGGGGAGGATGTCCCAGGGGAGAATGTCCATGCGGCCAGTCTATCGGGCGTCTGCAACTGGTTTTCGGCCACACGGGCGGCCCGGGCGGGATAGGGACGTTTCTCTCAGTGCTTGACAGAGGGAACAAAAGGGGCGGAGTACGGAAGACCGGCTGATACTCGGCGGAGGGCGGCGGTCGGGCCGCCGCGGTGACGCGGAGGTGGACCGTGCAGTTCGACGACGACGCCCGTCTGGACACCTCCGAGGTGAAGGACGTCCGCGGCAGCCGCGTCCCCGGCGGGAGGGCGACCGTCGGCGGCGGGATCGCCGGCCTCATCGCCCTGGTCCTCGGCATCCTCTTCGGCGTCGGTCCCGACCAGCTCGGACTCTCCTCCGGCGGCGAGGACCAGCCCGCCGCCAGCGCCTCCTCCGCGGCCCAGGTGAACCAGGCGTGCCGGACCGGCGCGGACGCCAACAGCCGCGAGGACTGCCGGACCGTGGCCGTGGTCAACAGCCTCCAGGACTACTGGCGCAGCGAGTACGGCCGCCGGGGCGGCACCTACTCTCCCGCCTCCACCGTCCTCTTCAGCGGGCAGGTGAACACCGCCTGCGGCGCGGCGAGCTCCGCAGTTGGCCCGTTCTACTGCCCCGGCGACCGGCAGGTCTACCTGGACCTGGGCTTCTTCGATGAGCTGCGGACCACGTTCGGCGCCGGCGGCGGCCCCTTCGCCCAGGCGTACGTGGTGGCCCACGAGTACGGGCACCACATCCAGAACCTGATGGGGACGCTCAGCCGCTCCCAGGACGGGCGGACCGGGGCCGGCTCCAACGCCGTCCGCGTCGAGCTCCAGGCCGACTGCTACGCGGGCGTGTGGGCCCGGCACGCCACGACCGCCCCGGACGACGCCACCGGACGGCCGCTGCTCACCCGGCTCGACGACGCGGACATCCGCGACGGCCTGGACGCGGCGGCGGCGGTGGGCGACGACCGGATCCAGGAGCGCTTCCAGGGCCGGGTGACCCCGGAGAGCTGGACCCACGGCTCGGCCGAGCAGCGCCGCCAGTGGTTCTCCACCGGCTACCGGACCGGGGACATGGCCCGGTGCAACACCTTCCGCTGAGGCCCGGCCTCCGCTCCGGCTCAGGCGACGCCCGCGACAAGGCGATGGGCGCGGGCGGCCCGGTGGGCGTCCACGTCCGCGTCCGGGACGTGGACGGGCACCACGCCCGGGCCGTCGCGCACGGCGGGGAGATCCCGACGCCGTCCGCCGACCGGGAGTACGGCTCCCGGGGCTCCGTGGCGAAGGACGCCGAGGGTGACGCGGGGGGCTTCGGCGCGTACGCCCCGGGCCCGGCGGACTGACGCGGCGGACCCGGGGCGGGCGGGCCGGGGTCAGGCGCCGCCGGTGTGGACCTGGAAGGCGGCCCGCCGGACGGCCTTCGCCAGCGCCGGGTCCGGGTGGGCGGCGGCCAGCGCGACCAGCACCTGCACCGTCCTCGGATGGCCGACGGCCCTGACCTCGTCCAGCAGCGCGGGCACGGTCCCCTGCACGGCCGAGTCCAGGTGCCGCACCAGCAGTTCGCTCTCGCCGTGGTCGGCGACGGCGGCCGCGGTGTCCACCCAGAGCCAGGTCGCCTCCTCGCGGGTGAGGACCTCGGGGGCGTCGTCGGGGTCGGTGCCCTCGTACTCGGCGAGCCACAGCAGCGCGTAGGGGCGCAGCGAGGGCTCGGCGACCGCGGCGCGGACCTCCGCCTCGGCGGGGGCGCCGACCACCCGCAGCGCCTCGAAGGCGAGGCCGCGCAGCAGGGCGTCCTCGCCGCGCGCGGCGGCGAGCAGCTCGGCGATCGCGCCGGCCAGCGTGCGGGCGGCGAGCCACGCGCGGTACTCGTCACGGGCCGGGCCCGGGGTGAGCCGGGCGCAGCCGCGGAGCATGTCGGCGGCGGACTGCTCGATGTTGCCGGCGGGGCTCTGCGCGGCCACGCAGATCTGCTCCAGCTTGACCCACACCGCCCAGTTGCCGAGCGGGGTCAGGGTCGCGTGACGTCCCTCCGGGCCGGTCCCCCTGTCCAGGGTGAGCGCGCCGACCTCGGCGAGGCCCTCCAGGGCCCAGTCGAGGAGGGCGGGCAGGCGCTCGGCGGGGGTGGGGGGCTGGGCCGGGACGCCGTCGCCGGGCACCTCGCAGCGCTCCTCGCGGAGTTCGTCGACGCGCTGCCCCAGGAGGTCGAGCAGGGCGGGGACGAGGACGGGGCCGTGGGAGAGCTGGAGCAGCGACAGGACCTGCGGCACCGCCTCCACGACCTCGGCGACCGCGCCGGGCGCCACGCCCCGGGGGGCCGGGTGGACCAGCGACCAGGCGTCGAGGAGCGCGACCCAGCCGCGGAGCACCGCGGAGTCGTCGCGGTCCCAGGCCTGGAGCCGCCAGCCGGGGCGGACGGTGGCGCCGTGCAGCTCGACCAGGCCGGCGAGCCGGGCCCGGTCCCAGCCGGCGCGGACCCGAGCCGGCGTCAGGCCGAGCTCGGCGGCGGCCCGTTCGACGGCGGCCGGGCCGTCGAGCGGAGCGGAAGCGGAGGCGGGCCGGTCGGCCGCGCGCGGGCCCGTCCGCGGGCCCTGCGGGGTGGCGGCCCAGCGGGCGATCCGCACGGCGTCGGCGAGGACGAGCCTGGCCTGGCGGGCCAGTTCCGCGCGGGGCGGGGTGCCCTCGGGCGGCCTCGGGGCAGGCCGGGTGCGCCGCGTCGTCGCGGCCCGTCGGGCGGTGGCCAGCGACCGCGGACGGACGAGTCGGAGTCTGGAGTTGCGCGCCAATGGTTCATCGGGCTTTCGAGACGTCACGGGGGCAGTCTTCCCGCTGACGGCCCGAAAGCCCAATCGGAATGCGCGACGCCGTCCCGGCGCGTCCCGGCCCCCCGCGCGCGGCGGCTACATCAGGGGGGTGAGGTAGCGGCGGAGGGCTTCCTCGTAGCGGAGGGGGTCGGCGTTCCACATGGCGGTGTGGGGGGCCCGGCGGACGGGGAGGAGGGTGACCAGGTCGGGCCGGCGGGCGGCCAGTTCGACGGAGGGCTCCCAGGGGGAGATGGTGTCGTCGGGGCCGTGCGCCAGCAGGACCGGGACGCCGAGGCCCGCCGTGTGGTCGGGGTGCGGGCCGGTGCGGCCGAGGGCCGCGCGGACGGCGAGCGGGACCAGCGGGGCGGGCACGCCCCGGGCGGCGGCGAGGTTGCGGACGGTGGCCTCCCAGTCGAGGACCGGCGAGTCGAGCACCAGGCCGGCGATGCGGTCGCGCACGCCGGACTCCGCCGCGGCGCGCAGCGCCATCGTGGCGCCGGTGCCCCAGCCGTGCAGGACGATCTTGGAGGCGCCGCGGCGGACCGCGTAGCGCAGGACGGCGTCGACGTCGCGCCACTCGGTGTCGCCGAGCTGGGAGAGGCCGTCGGCCGGTTCGGGGGCGCCCCGGTCGCCGCGGTAGGCGGGGACGAGGACGGGGACGCGGCGGCGGGCGTAGAAGGGGACGAGGTTCAGCGCGTGCTCGCGGCCGGCGCCGAGGCCGTGCAGGGCGACGACCCAGGTGGCGCGGGGCCCGGTGACGAGCCAGGCGGGGAGCGGGCCGAGCTCGCCGGGGATCTCGACGTCCTCGTGGGGCAGGCCGAGGGCCGTCTCCGGGGTGCCGGTGTGCAGCTGCGGGGTCAGGCGGACCCGGCTGCCGGGGCCGAGCGCGCCGAGTTCGACGCGTTCGAGGCGGCGGACGACGGTGTCGGCGGTGTGCGGGACGCGGTCGAGGACCGGGCCGGTGACCGCGTGCACGCCGGGCGCCGTCATCCCGTAGGTGCCGGGGCGCAGCGAGGCGAGGCTGCGGGTGAGGGTGACCCGCTCGGGTCCCGTGGCGTGCACGGTGAGCTTGGGGTCGCCGGGGAGGGGCCGTCCGGACGCCGCTTTGAGGGCGACGCCGCCGGCGTGGCGGCCGGCCGCCACGGCGGCCGCACCGACACCGATCAGGGTGGTGACGGCCGCTGCCGTCGCTGTAGCCGGGCGCACGCTCCCAGTGTCGTCACGGGGGTGGGGAGACTGCCACCGGACGGAGCCGGGCGGGTGCCCCGGGAGGGTGACGAGGGTCTCTCCGGCGGGTCCCCGTGCGGATGAATCCGTCCAGGGGGTGGAACGCGCCGGCCGGGCGGGGAGGGACCGGGGTCCGGTGCGCCCCGTGGGGTCCGGGATTACCCGTGGTCGCGGGGTGACCGGATGGTGGACACGGGGGCTCCCGGCGGCCAAGCGGAATCTCACGGCACCGGATCGAGACACCGTGATGCCCTGCCCAGTTCACCTTCCGTTCACTCAGGTTGCCTACGTTCGTCCAGCCACTGACGTCAAACGATTGCCTGGGTAAATGGAACACATCACGCTGCTGCTCGCCATTGTGGTCGTGACAGCTCTCGTGTTCGATTTCACGAACGGTTTCCACGACACCGCCAACGCGATGGCCACCACCATCTCGACCGGTGCCCTCAAGCCCAAGACGGCGGTGGCCATGTCCGCCGTGCTGAACCTGGTCGGCGCGTTCCTGTCCGTCGAGGTCGCCAAGACGATCTCCGGCGGGATCATCAACGAAGAGGGCATCCGCACGGAAGTGATCTTCGCGGCCCTCGTCGGCGCCATCCTGTGGAATCTGCTGACCTGGCTCCTGGGCCTGCCGTCCAGCTCCTCCCACGCCCTCTTCGGCGGCCTCATCGGCGCCGCGGTCATGTCGGCCGGCTGGTCGGCCGTGAACGGCTCGACCATCGTCACCAAGGTCCTCATCCCGGCCGTGGCGGCGCCGATCGTCGCCGGCCTCGCCGCGATGGCCGCGACCAAGCTGACGTACAAGATCAAGGCGAACCCGGAGGCCAAGGCGACCGCCAAGGGCTACCGGGCCGGCCAGATCGCCTCCGCCGGTCTCGTCTCCCTCGCCCACGGCACCAACGACGCCCAGAAGACGATGGGCATCATCACCCTCGCCCTGGTCACCCAGGGCGTCGTGGCCCCCGGCTCGAACCCCCCGCTGTGGGTCATCGTCTCGGCCGGCCTGGCGATCGCGCTCGGCACCTACCTCGGCGGCTGGCGCATCATCCGCACCATGGGCAAGGGCCTCACCGACCTCCAGCCGCAGCAGGGCTTCGCCGCCCAGACCAGCGCCGCGACGGTCATCCTGGCCTCCTCGCACCTCGGCTTCTCCCTCTCCACCACCCAGTCCTGCTCGGGTGCCGTGATGGGCGCCGGCCTCGGCCGCAAGGGCGGCGTCGTCCGCTGGTCGACCGCCACCCGGATGTTCGTCGCCTGGGGCCTGACCCTCCCGGCCGCCGGCCTCGTCGGCGCCGCCGCCGAGTTCCTCACCAAGCAGGGCACCTGGGGCATCGCCGTCACCGCGGCCCTCCTGATCGGCGGCTCGGCCGTGATCTGGGCGCTCTCCCGCCGCCAGCCGGTCGACCACCACAACGTCACCGCCGACGACCTGGGCGACGACTCCGACTCCGGCACCCCCGGCGTCGTGACCACGGCCATCGCGGCCGTCACCCCGCCGCCGGCCGGCTCCGTCGCCGCCGTCGCGGACGACGGCCTCAAGACCACCATCCACGCGCCGGGTCCGAACGACCCCGCCGCTCCCCCGGCCCCCGCCGCCGCGGTCTGAGCCCCCTAAGGAAACGGGAACCCAAGCCATGAAGATCGACTGGGCAGCTCTCGGCTCCGTCTTCGGAGTCAGCCTCGTGGCGACCGTCGCCCTCGTGGGCCTCTTCACCCTCGGGATCGTCGGCCTCGGCAAGCAGGAGCGGGCCGCGGCCTCGGGCGGCTCCGCCGTCCTCGCCCGCACCGGCGCCTACGCCTGCTTCGCGCTGTGCGCGGCGGCCGTCGCGTACGGCATCTACCTCATCGTCGTCTGACCCACGGCACCCGGAGGGCCGGGTCCGCACCTCGCGCGAGGGCGGGCCCGGCCCTCGTGTCTGTGGCGCTCCGCACAGTGACCCGTCGCAGGTCAAGGGTGAGTTGACGGCCGTTCGCGGGGCGTGGTGGACTGCCGGGGCCAATACGGCGGCAATGGAGAGGAAGCCCGGTGCGATTCCGGCGCGGTCCCGCCACTGTGACCGGGCCCGGCGAACCGCCGGATCCGGGAGTCAGGAACTCTCGCCGCCGGTCACGTCGACCCAGGGCGCGGACCCTGAGTGAGGACACGCCGCCATGCCCGGCCGCACCCCCGTGGCTTCCCGAGCCACCGCAGTCTTCGCGTACGGAGCGGCCGCCGGCCTCGCCGTCGACCTGGTCCTCGGCGACCCCCGCCGCGGCCACCCCGTCGCCGCCTTCGGACGCGCCGCCGCCGCCGTCGAGAAGCGCCTCTGGCGCGACCACCGGGGCCGCGGCGCCCTGCACACCGCCGTCTGCGCGGGCGGCGCCGTCGCCGCCGGGGCGCTGGCGGCCCGCGCGGTCCGCGGCAGCCGCACCGCCTCCGTCGCGCTGACCGCCGCCGCCGTGTGGGCCGTCGTCGGCGGTACGACCCTGGGCCGGGAGGCCCGGGCCATCGGCGGGGCGCTCGCCGCCGGCGACCTGGAGGTCGCCCGGGAGCGGATGCCGCACCTGGTCGGGCGCGACCCGCAGGCCCTGGACGGGCCCGCGATGGCCCGCGCGGTCGTCGAGTCCGTCGCCGAGAACACCTCCGACGCCGTCGTCGGCGCCCTCGTGTGGGGCGCCGTCGCGGGCGTGCCGGGGCTGCTCGGCTTCCGGGCCGTCAACACCCTGGACGCCATGGTCGGCCACAAGTCCCCCCGCCACCGCCGCTACGGCTGGGCCTCCGCCCGCCTCGACGACCTGGCCGGCTGGCCCGGCGCCCGGCTCACCGCCGCCCTCGCCGTCCTCGCGGGCGGCGACCGGCGCGGAGCCGTACGGGCCTGGCGGGCGGACGCGGGGAAGCACCCGAGCCCCAACGCCGGGCCCGTCGAGGCCGCGTTCGCGGGCGCGCTCGGGGTACGGCTCGGGGGGACGCTCTCGTACGGCGGGCGGGTCGAGCACCGGCCCGTCCTCAACGCCGGCGGGCGGCCCGTCGAGGTCGCCGACATCGACCGGGCGGTCCGGCTCTCCCGCCGGGTGACCTGGCTGACCCTGGCCGCCTGCGCGGGCGGCCGGATCCTGACGGACGGCGTCTCCAAGGACGCGGTGAAGCGGAGGACGAAGTGAGGGGTGGGGGGCTGCTCGTCGCCGGGACGACCTCGGACGCGGGCAAGAGCGTCGTCACGGCGGGCATCTGCCGCTGGCTGGTCCGGCAGGGCGTCAAGGTGGCGCCGTTCAAGGGGCAGAACATGTCCCTCAACTCCTTCGTGACGCGGGAGGGCGCCGAGATCGGGCGCGCGCAGGCCATGCAGGCGCAGGCCGCGCGCGTCGAGCCGACCGCGCTGATGAACCCGGTGCTGCTCAAGCCGGGCGGCGACCGGTCCAGCCAGGTCGTGCTGATGGGCAGGCCGGTCGGCGAGATGAGCGCCCGCGGCTACCACGGCGGGCGGCAGCGGACCCTCTTCGAGCCGGTCCTCGCCTGCCTGGAGGAGCTGCGGGCCACCCACGACGCGGTGATCTGCGAGGGCGCCGGCAGTCCGGCCGAGATCAACCTGCGCCGGACCGACATCGTCAACATGGGCATCGCGCGGGCCGCGCGGCTGCCCGTCGTGGTGGTCGGCGACATCGACCGGGGCGGGGTCTTCGCCCAGTTCTTCGGCACCACGGCGCTGCTCGCGCCCGAGGACCAGGAGCTGATCGCGGGCTACCTGGTGAACAAGTTCCGCGGCGACGTGACGCTCCTGGAACCGGGCCTGGACATGCTGCACGGGCTCACCGGCCGCCGGACGTACGGCGTGCTGCCGTACGCGCACGGGCTCGGCATCGACGAGGAGGACGGGCTGCGGGTCTCCCTGCGGGGCACCGTCCGCGAGTCCGTCGTCGCGCCGCCCGTCGGCGCGGACGTGCTGCGGGTCGCGGTCTGCGCCGTCCCGCTGATGTCGAACTTCACCGACGTCGACGCGCTGGCCGCCGAACCGGGCGTGATCGTGCGGTTCGTGGACCGGCCCGAGGAGCTGGCCGACGCGGACCTGGTGGTCGTGCCCGGCACGCGCGGGACGGTCGGGGCGCTGGCGTGGCTGCGCGAGCGCGGCCTCGCCGGCGCGCTGGCCCGGCGGGCCGCCGAGGGGCGCCCGGTGCTCGGGATCTGCGGCGGCTTCCAGGCGCTCGGCGAGCACATCGAGGACGAGGTCGAGTCGAAGGCGGGCGCCGTCGAGGGGCTCGGGCTGCTGCCCGTGCGGGTCCGCTTCGCCCGCGAGAAGACCCTGGCGCGGCCGGTCGGCGAGGCGCTCGGGGAGCGGGTCGAGGGGTACGAGATCCACCACGGCGTGGCCGAGGTGCTCGGCGGGGAGCCGTTCCTCGACGGGTGCCGGGTCGGCGCCGTCTGGGGCACCCACTGGCACGGCTCGCTGGAGAGCGACGGCTTCCGCCGGGCCTTCCTCCGGGAGGTCGCGGCGGCCGCCGGACGGGCCTTCGTGCCCGCGCCCGACACCTCCTTCGGCACCCTGCGCGAGGAGCAGCTGGACCGCCTCGGCGACCTGATCGAGGAGCACGCCGACACGGACGCGCTGCTGCGCCTCGTCGAGGAGGGCGCGCCGAAGGGGCTTCCGTTCGTGCCGCCGGGGGCGCCGTGAGCGGGCGCGGGGCGGGGGCGCCGCGCGGGCTGGCCGCGCGGGTGGCCGCGCCCGGCCTCCGGCCGGTCCGGGGTTCCCGCCCGCCCCACCGGTGCGGGTGGCGCTGCCGCCCGCGGGCGGCCCGGGCGGGCGCCTGCCCGCCGTCGGCGGCCGCCGGTCCGGTGGGGCTCCGGGGCCGTGCGCGCCCCGTGCGACGACCCGCGGGCGGTCGCCCGCCTTCGGCGGCCGACCGTCATCTTCTGGAGAGGAACACGCGATGAGCACCCGCTTTCCGTTCACCGCCGTCGTCGGCATGGACGACCTGCGGCTCGCGCTGCTGCTGAACGCCGTCAGCCCGAGCGTGGGCGGCGTGCTCGTGCGGGGCGAGAAGGGGACCGCCAAGTCCACCGCCGTGCGCGCGCTCGCCGAGCTGCTGCCCGAGGTGGCCGTCGTCGCCGGGTGCCGGTTCGGCTGCGACCCGGCCGCGCCCGACCCGGACTGCCCGGACGGGCCGCACGGGGACGGCGAGGCCGAGGCGCGGCCCGCGCGGATGGTCGAGCTGCCCGTCGGGGCCTCCGAGGACCGGCTGGTCGGGTCGCTCGACATCGAGAGGGCGCTCGCCGACGGCGTGAAGGCGTTCGAGCCGGGGCTGCTGGCCGCCGCCCACCGGGGGATCCTCTACGTCGACGAGGTCAACCTGCTCTCCGACCACCTGATCGACCACCTCCTCGACGCCGCCGCCATGGGCGCCTCGCACGTCGAGCGCGAGGGCGTCTCCGTGCGGCACGCGGCCCGCTTCCTGCTCGTGGGGACCATGAACCCCGAGGAGGGCGAGCTGCGGCCGCAGCTGCTCGACCGGTTCGGCCTGACCGTGGAGGTGGCCGCCTCGCGGGTGCCCGAGGAGCGGGTCGAAGTGGTGCGGCGCAGGCTGGCGTTCGAGGACGACCCGGCCGGCTTCGCCGAGCGGTGGGCCGGCGAGGAGGCCGCGCTGCGCGCGCGGATCGTCGCCGCGCGGGAGCTGCTGCCGAAGGTGGCCCTCGGGGACGCCGTGCTGCTCCAGATCGCCGCCACCTGCGCCGCGTTCGAGGTCGACGGCATGCGCGCCGACATCGTCATGGCCCGGACCGCGACCGCGCTCGCCGCGTGGGCGGGCCGGGAGGAGGTGACGGGCGAGGACGTGCGGCAGGCCGCGCTGCTCGCCCTGCCGCACCGGCGGCGGCGCAATCCCTTCGACGCGCCGGGGATGGACGAGGACAAGCTCGACGAGACCCTGGAGCGGTTCAAGGGGGACGAGCCCGAGGACGACCCGGACCCGGACCCGGGGACGGACGGGCCGGGGGACGGCGGGCCCGGCGGTGGCGGCGGGGTGCCGCCGCAGGGCGGTGAGGGGCCCGCGCCCGAGACCGGCGGCGTACCGGAACAGGGGCCCTCCCAGACGCCCGAGCAGGCGCCCGAACCCGAGACCGCGCCCGAGACCGCGCCCCGGGGCGCGGCCGGCGAGCGGGCCGCCGTGAAGGCCGGCGAGCCGTTCCGCACGAAGGTGCTCACCGTGCCCGGGCTCGGCGCGGGCGCGGCCGGGCGGCGCTCCCGGGCCCGGACCCAGAACGGCCGGACCACCGGGGCGACCCGCCCCGAGGGCGCGCTGACCAAGCTGCACCTGTCCGCGACCGTACGGGCCGCCGCGCCGCACCAGCGGGCGCGCGGGCGGTCGGGGCCGGGGCTCGTGGTGCGCCGGGACGATCTGCGGCAGGCGGTGCGGGAGGGGCGCGAGGGGAACCTGGTGCTGTTCGTCGTGGACGCCTCCGGGTCGATGGCGGCGCGCAGGCGGATGGGCGCCGTGAAGGGCGCCGTGCTGTCGCTGCTGCTCGACGCCTACCAGCGGCGGGACAAGGTGGGCCTGGTGACCTTCCGGGGGCGGGCCGCCGAGCTGGCGCTGCCGCCGACGTCCTCCGTGGACGCGGCCGCCGCCCGCCTGGAGGAGCTGCCGACCGGAGGGCGCACGCCGCTGGCCGCCGGGCTGCTGAAGGCGCACGACGTGCTGCGGGTGGAGCGGCTGCGGGACCCCTCGCGCCGGCCGCTGCTCGTGGTCGTGACCGACGGGCGGGCGACCGGCGGCGGTCCCGACCCGGTGGGGCTCGCCGCCCGGGCCGCGCGGCTGCACGCCGCCGACGGCACGGCGAGCGTCGTCGTGGACTGCGAGGCGGGCCCGGTGCGGCTCGGTCTCGCCGGGGACCTCGCCCGTGACCTGGGCGGCACCGCCGTCACCCTGGACGAACTGCGCGCCGACGCGATCGCCGGGCTCGTACGAGAAGCACAAGTCAACCGCTCTGTCAGGAGGGCCGCTTAATGCCGCAGGGACAGCCGACCGTCGTGCCCGACGACGGCCTCACGACCCGTCAGCGCCGCAACCGGGCACTGGTGATGGTGCACACGGGCGTCGGCAAGGGGAAGTCGACGGCCGCCTTCGGGATGGCGCTGCGCGCCTGGAACCAGGGCTGGCCGATCGGGGTGTTCCAGTTCGTGAAGTCCGCCAAGTGGAAGGTCGGCGAGGAGAACGCCCTCAAGGCGCTCGGCGAGACCGGCAAGGGCGGCACCGTCACCTGGAACAAGATGGGCGAGGGCTGGTCCTGGATCCAGCGCGAGGTCGCCGAGGGCGAGCAGTCGCACGAGGACAAGGCGCGCGAGGGCTGGGAGCAGGTCAAGCGGGACCTGGCCGAGGAGCGCTACAAGTTCTACGTCCTCGACGAGTTCGCGTACCTGCTCCACTGGGGCTGGATCGACGTGAAGGAGGTCGTGGAGGTGCTGCGGGACCGTCCGGGGCAGCAGCACGTCGTCATCACCGGGCGCAACGCGCCGCAGGAGCTGGTGGACTTCGCCGACCTCGTCACCGACATGTCCAAGGTGAAGCACCCGATGGACGCCGGTCAGAAGGGCCAGCGGGGCATCGAGTGGTAGCACGTCTCGTCATCGCGGCGCCGTCGTCGGGCGCGGGCAAGACCACGGTGGCGACCGGCCTGATGGCCGCGTTCGCCTCCCGCGGCCTGTCCGTCTCCCCGCACAAGGTGGGGCCCGACTACATCGACCCGGGCTACCACGCGCTCGCCACCGGCCGCCCGGGCCGCAACCTCGACGCGTACATGTGCGGGACGGAGCTGGTCGCGCCGCTCTTCGCGCACGGCTCGCGCGGCTGCGACCTGGCCGTGGTCGAGGGCGTGATGGGGCTGTACGACGGCGCCGCGGGCCAGGGCGAACTGGCCTCCACGGCGCAGGTCGCGAAGCTGCTGCGGGCGCCGGTGGTGCTGGTCGTCGACGCGTCCTCGCAGTCGCGGTCGGTGGCGGCGCTGGTGCACGGCTTCGCCTCCTGGGACCCGGAGGTGCGGCTCGGCGGCGTGATCCTCAACAAGGTCGCGAGCGACCGGCACGAGCAGCTGCTGCGGGAGGCGCTGGAGGAGTCCGGGGTGCCCGTCCTCGGGGTGCTGCGGCGGGCGCCCGCCGTGGCGACGCCGTCGCGGCACCTGGGGCTGGTCCCGGTCGCCGAGCGGCAGGCGCAGGCCGTGGAGGCGGTGGCCGCGCAGGCGGAGCAGGTGCGGAGCGGGTGCGACCTGGAGGGGCTGCTGGCCCTCGCCCGGTCGGCGCCGCCGCTGGACGCCGAGGCGTGGGCGCCGCCCGCCGCGCCGTCCCCGGCGGGGCGCCGGCCGGTGGTCGCCGTCGCCGGCGGGGCCGCGTTCACGTTCTCGTACGCCGAGCACGCCGAGCTGCTGCGGGCCGCCGGGGCGGAGGTCGTCACCTTCGATCCGCTGCGCGACGAGACGCTGCCCGAGGGCACGTCCGGGCTGGTCATAGGCGGCGGGTTCCCCGAGGTGTACGCGGCCGAGCTGGCCGCCAACGAGCCGCTGCGCGCCGCGGTGGCCGAACTGGCGGCGTCCGGGGCGCCGGTGGCCGCCGAGTGCGCCGGGCTGCTGTACCTGGCGCGGTCGCTGGACGGGACCCCGATGTGCGGGGTGCTGGACGCGGACGCGCGGATGACGGAGCGGCTGACGCTCGGGTACCGGGACGCGGTGGCGGTGAACGACAGCGTGCTCGCACCCGCCGGGACCCGGATGCGCGGGCACGAGTTCCACCGGACGGTGATCGAGCCGGGCGCCGGCCCGCTCGCCGCCTGGGGGCTGCGGCAGCCGGAGACCCGGGTGGAGGGCTTCGTGCGGGGCGGGGTGCACGCCAGCTACGTGCACACGCACTGGGCGGGCTCCCCCGGGGTCGCCGCGCGCCTGGTCGGGCACTGCGCGTGAGGTCAGCCGCCCGAGAGGCCCACCACGAGCCAGATGAAGCCGACGCCCGCGACCGTGCAGAGCAGGGTGGAGCGGGCCGGGTGCTCGTGGTGGGCCTCGGGCAGGATCTCGGCGGCGGCGAGGTAGAGCAGGGCGCCGCCGAAGAAGCCGAGATATCCGCCGAGCAGTTCCTCCGGAAGGGTGAGGAACGTGGCGAGGGCGGCGCCGGCGATCGGCGCGAGGGCGTCGGCGAAGAGCATGGCGAGGGCCTTGCGGCGCTCGTTCCCGTACAGGCTGGTGAGCGTGTACGTGTTGAAGCCGTCCGCGAAGTCGTGGGTGACGACGGCGAGCGCGACGGTGGCCCCCATGCCGCCGCCGACCTGGAAGGCGGCGCCGAGCGCGATGCCGTCCATGAGGCTGTGCAGCACCATGGCGCCGGCCGCGACGAGCCCGACCTGAGGGGTGCGCTCCCCCGCCTCGGCGCCGTGTGCCGCGCGGCGGGTGGCGAGGAGCCGCTCCACCACGTGGGCGAAGAGGAAGCCGCCGACGAAGAGCAGCAGGGCCTCGGGGACGCCGAAGACCTCCGCCCCCGCGGCCTCCAGCGCCTCGGGCAGCAGGTCGAGTCCGACGACGCCGAGCATCAGCCCGCCGGCGAGGCCGAGGACGAGGTGCCGGCGGTCGGTGACGCGCTGCGCGACCCAGCCGCCGAAGAGCGTCATCAGGAACGCGCCGAGCGCGACGACCACAGCCATGGCCCCTTGCTATCGGATCGGGCCCCGGGTGTGCACGTCGGCGTCGGGGTCCGGTCGGGGGCGACGGCCGGTGAGGTCCTGGCGCTGGTCCGGTCGGCGCTCGCGGAGGCGGCGGGGCCGGGGTGCGTGCGGGTGCGCGGGGTGGCGACGCTGGAGGCGCGCGCGGCGGAGCCGGGCGTCGCGGAGGCGGCACGGCGGCTCGGGGTGCCGGTGACGGGGTTCCCCGCGGAGGAGCTGGCCGGGGTCGCCGTGCCGCATCCCTCGGCGGTGCCGCTGGCGGCGACGGGGACGGCGTCGGTGGCGGAGGCGGCGGCGCTGCGGGCGGCGGGGCCGGGGGCGGTGCTGCTGGTGCCGAAGCGGAAGGGGCGTCGCGTGACGTGTGCGATCGCCGGTTTCGTCCCGTCATGTCAGGACAAAGCGGCCTCCTGTCCGGACGAAGTGACGTCCGTCGCACGGTTGTCGCCCTTGACGTGCGGGTACATCGCTGGCGAGCCTGACTCACCCCACACCCCCACCCCCCACACGACGGCGGACATGGACACCCACACGGACGGCCCCCACACGGGCACCCACGCCCACGACCTGCGTCATCACGGTGACGCCGAGGTCCGGGACGAGAAACTCGTCGACCTCGCGGTCAATGTCCGGACGGCGACCCCGCCGGACTGGCTGCGGGAGCGCATCGCGCATTCCCTGGCGGACCTGGCGCACTACCCGGACGGGCGCTCGGCCCGTGCGGCGGTGGCCGAGCGGCACGACCTGCCGACGGGGCGGGTGCTGCTGACCTCGGGCGCGGCGGAGGCCTTCGTGCTGCTGGCGCGGGCGCTGCCGGTGCGCCGGCCGGTGGTGGTGCACCCGCAGTTCACCGAGCCGGAGGCGGCGCTGCGGGACGCCGGGCACGAGGTGGGCCGGGTGCTGCTGCGCGAGGAGGACGGCTTCCGGCTGGATCCGGCGGCGGTGCCGGAGGACGCGGACCTGGTGGTGGTCGGCAATCCCACCAACCCGACGTCGGTGCTGCACCCGGCGGAGACGATCGCGGCGCTGGCGCGGCCGGGGCGGTACCTGGTCGTGGACGAGGCGTTCATGGACGCGGTGCCGGGCGAGCGGGAGGCGCTGGCCGGACGGACGGACGTGCCGGGCCTGGTGGTGCTGCGGAGCCTGACGAAGACCTGGGGCCTCGCGGGGCTGCGGATCGGCTACGTGCTGGCGGAGCCGGACACGATCGGGCTCCTGGAGCGGGCGCAGCCGCTGTGGCCGGTGTCGACGCCGGCGCTGGTGGCGGCGGAGGCGTGCATGACACGGGCCGCGCTGGCGGAGGCGGAGCACGCGGCGCACCGGATCGGGACGGAGCGGGCGCACCTGCTGGCGGGGCTGGCGGAGTTCGACGAGGTGCGGACGGTGGCGGCGGCCGAGGGGCCGTTCGTGCTGGTCCGGATCGAGGGGGCGGACGCGATACGGGAGCGGCTGCGGCTGCTGGGGTTCGCGGCGCGGCGCGGGGACACGTTCCCGGGTCTGGACCGCCACTGGCTGCGGCTCGCGGTCCGGGACCGGGCGACGACGAATCGTTTCCTCCAGGCGCTGGACCAGGCGCTGTTGCTGGGCGGCTGAGCCGCCGTCCGCCCCGGGAGGCGGGGCGGCCCGGGACGGGCGGTGTCGTCACACCGTCCGCCCCGGGCCGGTTCCCCCTGCGCGCCTTCGCCCTCGGGCGGTCAGCCCCGGGCGCGGGCGCGGGTCAGGGCGACGGCTCCGCCGCCTGCCAGGACGAGGGCGAGGGCGCCGCCCGCGATGTACGGGGTGGCGGAGCTGCCGCCGGTCTCGGCGAGGTTCTGCGTCGGGGTGGAGCCGCCGTTGTTCGTCGTGATCCCGCCGTCGTCCCCGGACTCGGTGGGCTGCGGCGAGGGCTTCCCGGTCGGCTCCTGGGTGGGCTTCCCGGTCGGCTCCTGGGTCGGCTTCCCGGTGGGCTTCTCCGTGGGCTTCTCGGTCGGGGCCGGGCCGTCGGGGGTCTCGCAGGTGGCCTGGGCGAGGGTGACGGTGCCCTTGACCTTGGCGACGCCGAGGTTGAGCGGGTTGACCTCCACGTCGAGTTCCAGGGCCGTGGCGGCGGCGGTGCGGCTGGTGGTGTCGGTGCGGGAGAGGTCCAGCGTGACGCGGCCGACCGCGGGCACGTCGAGCTCGGTGCGGCCGCCGGCGGTGAGCGTGACCTTCTTGCCGAGGGCGCGGACGTACCCGAGGACGTTGGAGTCGGCGACCGGCTTCTTCCCGGTCTCGCAGACGGCCTTGGAGGTGACCTCCTCGACCTCGATGATCGCGAGGGAGGGCAGGCCGGGCACATGGACCCGGGCCTTGGCGAGGTTGACGTACCCCTCCGCCTTGCGCTCGTCGACGGTGGCGGTCGAGGTGGCGACGTCGGCGGTGAGGATGTCGACGGGCTTGCCGCCCTCCGCCCCCTCCACCTTCACGCTGAGCGCGGTCTCGCTCTCGCTCTCGGGCGCCTCGACCTCGTTGAGGCTCGCGCGGACCGGGATCTTCACGGTCTCGCCGAGGAGGGAGACGTCGAGTCCGGTGCGCAGCACGGCGGCGGTGGCACGGCCTTCGCGGTGCTCTCCGTCGGTCGCCTGCGCGGCGGGGGCCGCGAGGAGCACGGGGCCGGCGGCCAGGGCGACCACGGCCGCCGCGGCGGCGGTGCGGCGGACGGGCGCGCGGAAGGTGTTGCTGTTCAAGATGGTGGAACCCCCACAGAAGGCATGGCGTCGCCGGCCGCTCACCACGGGGACGGTGGGTCTGCGCGGCGGCGGCGACTTGAGACACCGGAATCTTTACGCACGGAGAGTGAACCGACAGTCGCCTGACGTGAGTTCACTCCAAAGGGGGGTTTCCGTGTTCATATTCGATTTAATTCGGCACAACCGTTCCCCCTCGTCCCGCGTGTTACCTCCGAAGGGGTGGGGCACGATCACGCGAGGACCCGCGCGGGCAGAGAAAACGATCCGCGCCCCCGAGGGGTCACGGATCGTCAACGTCACGCCCGGGCGGAACGGTTCAGCTCGGGCGCCAGTAGCCGAGCGCGTGCACCCGCTCCCTGGGCAGCGCCAGCTCCTTGCGGACGTACGCGGCGAGGGCGCGGGTGGTCGCGGTGTCGCAGGCGATCCACACGTACGCCTCCGGCCCGGCGAGCGCGGGCAGTTCGGCCCTGACCCGCTCCACGAGGGCGGCGCCGGAGCGCTGCCGGGGCACCCGGCGCAGCTCGTGGCGGTCGGGGTCGGTGCGGAAGGGCAGCTCCTCGTCGGAGGCGTGCCGGGTCTCGAACCAGATGGTGGCCGGGAGGTCCGGATGGGCGTCGAGCAGCGAGTTCACGGCCGGCAGCGAGGCCGGGTCGCCGACCACGAGGAGCCGCCCCGGCCGGGGTTCGGGGGTCTCGAAGCCGGTGCCCTGGAGGGTGGCCTCGACGGTGTCGCCGGGGGAGCAGTCGCGCGCCCAGTGGCTGGCCGGGCCGTCGTGGAGGGCGAACTCCAGGCTGAAGGTGCCCGCCTCCCGGTCGGGGTCGACCAGGGTGTAGGCCCGCTGGTGCGGCTTGCCCGCGTTCGCGAACCAGACGCGGACCCACATCGTCGGGTGGACCCCGGCGGCGGCGAGCAGCCCGCCGTCCGTGAAGTGGACCCTCCGGTAGTCGTCGGTGACCCGCTCGGCCCCCGTGACGGTGAACGTGAAGTCCTTGGCGCCCATCAGCTTCAGGACCGCGCCCTGCCACCCGTGCCCCACCGCGTGCTCCTCCCCCGGACCCATGGGTTACCTTGGGTCGGCGATTAATTTAGGCCAGCCTAACCTAACGACATCTGGAAGCACACGGACGGGATCGGCACGGGTGAGCATCGAGGTCTACCGGGACGTGTACGGCGTCCCCCATCTGCGCGCCGCCGACCCGGCGGAACTGGCCTTCGCACAGGGCCGGACCACCGCGCGGGACCGCGCCTGGCAGCTGGAGGTCGAGCGCCACCGGGCGCAGGGCACCACGGCCGCCTTCCTCGGCGCGGCCGAGGCCGGCTGGGACGTCTTCGTCCGCCGGGCGCGGCTCGCCGACACCGCGCGCCGCTGCCTGGAGCGCCTGGAGGAGAGCGACCCGGAGACCGCGGACTGGGTGCGGGCGTACGTGGACGGGGTGAACGACGGCCTGGCCGAAGGGGCCCGCCGCGCCCCCGAGTTCGCCGCCACCGGCCTCGCGGCCGGCCGCTGGGAGGCGTGGACGCCGCTGGCGGTCTGGCTCTCCACCCACATCCTCTTCGCCGGGTTCCCGACGAAGCTGTGGCGCGAGCGGGTGGCGACCGGCCTGGGCGAGGAGTGGACCGAGCTGTTCGCCGCCGACGGACCGGCCACGGCCGGCTCCAACGGCTGGCTGGTGGCCGGGGAGCGGACCGCGAGCGGCGCCGCCCTGGTGGCCGGCGACCCGCACCGGTTCATCGAGGCGCCGGGCGTCTACCAGCAGATCCGGCTCTCCTGCCCGCGGTACGACGTCGTCGGCCTCGCCGTGCCCGGCGTGCCCGGCCTCGCCCACTTCGGGCACACCGGGCACGTCGCCTGGGCCATCACCAACGCGATGGCCGACTACCAGGACCTCTACCGCGAGCGGCTGCGGCGCACCGGGGACGGCGGCGTGGAGGCGTACGGCCCCGAGGGCTGGCGCCCGGCCGCCGCGCACACCGAGACGGTCGGCGTCCTGGGCGGTGAGCCGGCGGTCGTCGAGGTGGTCGAGACCGCGCGGGGCCCGGTCGTCGTGGGCGAAGGACCGCAGGAGACGGGCGCCGAGTGGGAGGGGCTGAGCCTGCGGTACGTGCCCCGGGTCACCGGCCTGCTGGGCTTCGAGGTCCTGCCGCGCCTGCTCGCCGCCCGTACCGCCGGCGAGGTCGACGCGGCGCTCGACGGCTGGGTGGAGCCGGTGAACGTGGTGCTCGCCGCCGACACCGAGGGCGGCCTGCTGCACCGGGTCGCCGGACACGTCCCGATCCGCGACCGGGCCAACTCCCTGCGGCCCGTGCCGGCCTGGGAGCCGGCCCACGCCTGGGCGGCGGAGCCGGCACCGCTGCCCCGCGCCGAGGTGGAGGGCGGGTACGCGGTGATGGCCAACGCCCGGGGGCTCGCCGCCCCGCTCGGCGTCGAGTTCGCGCCCCCGCACCGGGCCGACCGGATCGCCGCCCTCCTGGACGGCTCCACCGACTGGACCCCCGGGGCGACCGCCGCCGTCCACCGCGACACCGACAACCGCGCGGCGGCCCGGCTGCTCGCCGCCGTCGGGGCCGCCGGGGACCTCTCCCCCGCCGCCGCGGACGTCCGGAGGCGGCTGCTCGCCTGGGACCGGCGGATGGAGGCCGACAGCCTCGGCGCCGGGCTCTACGCCGCCGTGCGGGGCGCGGTGGTGCGCCGGCTCGCCGCGCACGAGGCCTTCGCGGGCCTGCGCGACCCCGGCCCGTACCCCGAGGTGTTCCACCCCTGGCTGTACCTCGGCCCGCGGGTCGGCCTCGCCCTGGAGACGCTGCTGGTGACCGGCCCCGTACCCGCCGCCGACGTGCGGCGGATCGTCGGCGAGGCGCTGGAGGAGACCGGTGCGGGCGAGCCGCCCGCCGCCTGGGGCGCCACCCACCGGCTCGCGCCCTGGCAGGCCCTCCCCCACCCCGACGACGACCGGTGGCCGGGACTCGGCGGCGACCACGACTGCGTGCTCTCCACCTCCAGCGCCCCCGGCTACACCGACCGCAGCGCCCGGGCCTCGGCCGCCCGGTACGTGTGGGACCTCGCCGACCGCGAACGCAGCGGCTGGATCGTGCCGTTCGGCGCCTCCGGGGTGGCCGGGGACCCGCACCACGAAGACCAACTCCCCCTGTGGCTGCGGGGCGAACTCGCCCCCGTCACCACCGACTGGAACCGCCTCACCAAGGAGCAGGGATGACCACCCCCGTACACGTCCAGACCGTCGAGGGCCTCGGCACCGTCACCGTCCGGCCCATCGCCCCGGACGCGGACGCCCCGCTCATCCACGCCTGGGTCAACGAGGAGCGGGGACGCTTCTGGGGCATGAACGGCACCACCGTCGAGCAGGTCCGGGACGTCTACGCGCACCTGGACTCGCTCACCACCCACCACGGCTTCCTGGTGGAGCTCGACGGGGAGCCGGTCGCGATCTTCCAGACGTACGAGCCCGCCGCCGACCGGGTGAGCGAGTGCTACGAGGTCGAGGAGGGCGACATCGGCTGCCACCTCTTCGTCGCCCCGAGCACCGCCCCCGCGCCCGGCTTCACCGCCGGTCTGCTCTCCGCGCTCGTCGCCTTCTGCCACCGCGACCACCTGCGGATCGTGGTCGAGCCGGACGCGGCGAACGAGAAGGCCGTCGCCCGCATGGCGCGGGCCGGCTTCGAGCTGGGCCCGGAGGTCGTCCTCCCCGAGGTCGACCTGCCGGAGGTCTTCATCCCGGAGAAGAAGGCCCGGCTGGCCTTCCTGCGCCGGGCCGTCTGAGCCCCCCTCCCGGGCGAGGGCCGGGCCGGCCCTTCCGCGCCGGGCCGGCCTTTCCGCGCGGGCCGTCCGAGGGCCTCGTCAGGCCAGGACCCGGCCGCCGACCACGACCCGGCGCGGCGCCGCGAGGACGCGGACGTCCGCGCGCGGGTCCTGGTCGTAGACCACCAGGTCGGCGGGGGCGCCCTCCTCCAGGGCGGGGCGGCCCAGCCAGGCCCTCGCCCCCCAGGTGGTGGCCGAGAGCGCGTCGAGCGGCGGGATGCCGGCCTTCGTCAGCTCCTCGACCTCCTCGGCGACCAGGCCGTGGGGGAGGGAGCCGCCCGCGTCGGTGCCGACGAAGACCGGCACGCCCGCGTCCCAGGCGGCGCGGACGGTGTCGTACCGGCGCGCGTGCAGCCGGCGCATGTGGGCCGACCAGCGGGGGAACTTGGCCTCGCCGCCGTCCGCGAGGTGCGGGAAGGTCGCGATGTTGACCAGCGTCGGCACGATGGCGACCCCGCGCTCCGCGAAGAGCGGGATGGTCTCCTCGGTCAGGCCCGTGGCGTGCTCGACGCAGTCGATGCCCGCCTCGACCAGGTCGCGCAGCGAGTCCTCGGCGAAGCAGTGGGCGGTGACCCGGGCGCCGAGCCGGTGCGCCTCCGCGATCGCCGCCTCCACCTCGGGGCGCGGCCAGGACGGCGCGAGGTCGCCGACCTCGCGGTCGATCCAGTCGCCGACCAGCTTGACCCAGCCGTCACCCCGCCGCGCCTCCCGGCCCACGTACTCCACCAGGTCGGCGGGCTCGATCTCATGGGCGTAGTTGCGGATGTAGCGGCGGGTGCGGGCGATGTGCCGGCCGGCCCGGATGATCTTCGGCAGGTCCTCGCGGTCGTCGATCCAGCGGGTGTCGGAGGGCGAGCCGGCGTCCCGGATCAGCAGGGTGCCGGCGTCCCGGTCGGTGAGGGCCTGCTTCTCGGCGGTGGCCTCGTCCACCGGCCCGTGCCGGTCCAGGCCGACGTGGCAGTGCGCGTCGACCAGTCCGGGCAGCGCCCACCCCGACACCGTCACGGCCTCGCCCGCGGGCCGCTCGAAGGTGATCCGCCCGGCCACGCACCAGAGTTCGTCCCGTACGTCCTCGGGGCCGACGAGCACCCGCCCCTTCACGTGCAACACCTCGTGATCGCTCATGGCTGCACTGTACGAGGGGCCGCCGGAGCGGTGGGCGTACGCTGGCCGGGCCCGTACCACCGACCCGAGAAGGCACCACCGTGACCGTGACACACCCGCTGCTCGACCTGGCCCCGATGACCGCCGCGCACTTCGCGTCCATCGAGCGGCGGGTCGCCGCGCTGCTCTCCACCGAGCAGGACGTGGTGATCACCCAGGGCGAGGCGCTGCTGCCGCTCGAAGGGTGCATCCGCAGCGGGGCGCGGGCCGGTTCCACCGCGCTGAACGTGGTCACCGGCCCGTACGGGCAGACCTTCGGCAACTGGCTGCGCGACTGCGGCGCCACCGTGGTCGACCTCGCCGTCCCCTTCCACACGGCGGTCACCGCCGGGCAGGTGGAGCGGGCGCTGGCCGAGCACCCGGAGATCGACTTCGTCTCGCTGGTGCACGCGGAGGCCGCCACCGGCAACACCAACCCGGTCGCGGAGATCGGCGAGGTCGTCCGCGCCCACGGCGCGCTGTTCTACCTGGACGCGGTGGCCTCCATCGGCGCCGAACCGGTGCTGCCGGACGCCTGGGGCGTGGACATGTGCATCATCGGCGCGCAGAAGGCGATGGGCGGCCCGGCCGGCGTCTCGGCGGTGTCGGTGAGCGAGCGGGCCTGGGAGCGGTTCGCCGCCAACCCGGCCGCGCCGCGCCGCTCGTACCTCTCCCTCCTCGACTGGAAGGAGCGCTGGATCGACGGCGGTCGCAAGGCGCTCCTGCACGCCCCGGCACAGCTGGAGATGCTGGCCCTGGAGGCGTGCGTGGAGCGGATCGAGGCCGAGGGCCTGGACGCGCTGATGGCCCGGCACGCCTCGGCCGCGGCGGCGACCCGCGCGGGCGCGCTGGCGCTGGGCGGCGGTCTGGAGCCGTACGTGTACGAGGCGGCGGACGCGGCGCCGGTGGCGACGACGCTGCGGGTCCCGGCGGAGCTGGACGCCTCGGAGCTGGTGGCGAAGGCGCTCTCCGCCGACCCGTCGCTGCCGCTGATCGCGGGCGGCGGGGCGCTGGCGAAGGAGATGGTCCGGGTGAACCACTACGGGGCGGACGCGACCCCGAACGCCGTGCAGTCCTCGCTGGCCGCGCTGGGCGCGGTGCTCGGCGAGGCGGGCCGGACGGTGGACCTGGAGGGCGCGCGCCGGGCGGTCACCGCGGCCTGGTAGGCGGACGCGGCGGAGGGCGGGGGCCGGTGGGTGCCGGGCCCCGCCCTCCTCGTTCGCCCCGGCCGGTTACAGCGCCGGGTAGTCGGTGTAGCCGCGGTGGTCGCCGCCGAAGAAGGTCGTGCGGTCGGGCTCCGCGAAGGGGCCGCCGGCGCGCAGGCGGGCGGGCAGGTCGGGGTTGGAGATGAAGAGCGCGCCGTAGGCGACGAGGTCGGCGACGCCGTCCTCGATCAGGGCGAGGGACTCGGCGCCGGTCGGGCCCTCGGTGGCCGGGTTGAGGATGAAGGTGCCGGCGAAGCGCTTGCGCAGGTCGAGGACGAGCGGGCGGCGCTCGGGGCCGGTCTCCAGGACGTGGAGGTAGGCGATGCCGACGGGCTCGATGGCGGCGAGCAGCGCGAGGTAGAGCTCCTCGGTCTCGGTCTCGGCGATGTCGTTGAGGGAGTTGGCCGGGGAGATGCGCAGGCCGGTGCGGTCGGGGCCGATCTCGGCGGCGACGGCGCGGACGACCTCGACGGCGAAGCGGATGCGGTTCTCGACGGGGCCGCCCCACTCGTCGGTGCGGTGGTTGGAGCCGGTGGCGAGGAACTGCTGGATCAGGTAGCCGTTGGCGCCGTGGATCTCGACGCCGTCGAAGCCGGCCTCGACGGCGTTGCGCGCGGCGGCGGCGAAGCCGGCGATCGCCTCGTGGACCTGGTCGCCGGTGAGTTCGCGCGGGGCGGGGAAGTCCTTGGGGCCCTCGTGGGTGTAGACCTGGCCGGCGGCGGCGACGGGCGAGGGGCCGACGGGGTGGAGGCCGCCGTCGAGGAGGTCCGGGTGGCCGATCCGGCCGGCGTGCATGAGCTGGGCGAAGATCCGGCCGCCGCGCTCGTGGACGGCGTCGGTGACCTCGCGCCAGGCGGCGATCTGCTCGCGGCTGTGCAGGCCGGGGGTGTCGGGGTAGCCCTGGCCCTCGGGGACCGGCTGGACGCCCTCGGTGATGATCAGGCCGGCGGAGGCGCGCTGGGCGTAGTACTCGGCGGTCAGCGCCGTGGGGGTGCGCAGGGTGCCGTCGGCGCGGCTGCGGGTCATGGGGGCCATGGCGATGCGGTTGGCGAGCCGGGTGCCTGCGAGGTCGACGGGGTCGAATGCGGTGGTCATGGCGGTCTCCCGGAAAATATGTGGTCGGCCAAGTATGTGGCCCGCCGCCACTGTAACCCATTGATTGGCCAGCCAAGCAAAAATCCGGGTCACGGTAACCTGGGGGACGAGGAACCGCCCCGAGGAGCCCCCGATGACCACAGTCGAGCCCGCCTGTACCGAGCAGCCGCCGTCCGCCGCGCACGGCGGCCCGGTCGGCCTGACCCTGGCCCGGGTCTCCCGGACGCACCGGATCGCGATGGGGCGGCGACTGCGCGAGCTGGGCCTCTACCCGGGCCAGGAGCTGATGATGATGCGGCTCTGGGACTGCGGGGCGGTCCGCCAGTCGGAGCTGATCCAGTCCCTCGGCCTGGACCCCTCGACCGTGACGAAGATGCTCCAGCGGCTGGAGCAGTGCGGATACGTGAGCCGCTCCCCCGACCCCGCCGACCGGCGGGCGGTGCTCGTCGAGGCGACGGAGCGGGGGCAGGCGCTGCGGGCCGGCGTCGAGGACGCCTGGTCCGACCTGGAGGAGAGCTCGCTCGCCGGTCTGGGACCGGCAGAGCGGACGGAACTCGCCCGCCTCCTCGGGGTCCTGGCGGAGAACCTGCGCGCGGAGGCGGGCGAGGCGGGCGACTGCCCGACGCTGAACTGTTGAGCTGTTGAGCTGCGGAACCGCTGAGCCGCCGGTCCGGCGGGGTGGGCCCGGTCCGGCGGGGTCAGCCCGCGAGGACGTCCAGGGCGCGGTCCACGTCCGCCGCCGTGTTGTACAGGTGGAAGGAGGCCCGCAGGTTTCCGGCGCGCTCCGACAGCAGGACGTCCGCGGCCCGCAGGGCGTCCGCGCGGTGGCCCAGCCCCGGCACGGCGACGACCGTGGAGTCGTCCATGACCGGCTCGTGCCCGAGGGAGAGCAGCCCGGACCGGAAGCGGGCGGCGAGCCCCTTGTCGTGGGCCTCGATCCGCTCGATGCCGACCTCCTCCAGGAGCGCCAGCGAGCGGGCGGCCCCGTGGTACGAGAGGAAGGCGGCCGGCTCGTCGAACCGGCGGGCGGAGCAGGCGAGTTCGCGCACCGGGCCGTAGCTGTTGACCCACAGCTCCTCGCCGGTGACCCAGCCCGCGTGGATCGGCGACAGACTGTCCTGGGCCTCCTCGGTGACCGTGAGGAAGGAAGCGCCGCGCGGGCAGAGCAGGTACTTGTAGGCGCCGGCGACCGTGTAGTCCCACTCCCCCGCCGACAGCGGCAGCCAGCCCGCGGACTGGGTGGCGTCGAGGAGGGTGCGGGCCCCGTGGGCCGCGGCGGCGGCCCGTACGGCGGCGAGGTCGGCGGTGCGGCCGTCCGCCGACTGCACGGCGGAGAAGGCGACCAGCGCGGTCTCCGGGCCGACTGACTCGGCGAGCCGCTCCAGCGGCACGAACCGGGTCTTGAGGTCGCCGCGGACCGTGAAGGGCGTGATGACGGAGGAGAAGTCGCCCTCGGGGAAGAGGATCTCGGCGCCGGAGGGCATCGACTGGGCGATCATCCCGCAGTGCACGGCGACCGAACTGCCGACCGCGACCCGCTCGGGCGCGACGGAGGCGAGCCGGGCGAAGGCGGCACGGGCCTCGCCGACGACGTCGAAACTGCCGGCGCCGCCGGGACGCCCCTGCGCGGTCTCCTCGGCGAGGAGGGTGACCGCCTCGACGGTGCGGCGCGGCAGCAGACCGCAGGCGGAGGTGTTCAGGTAGGTCCGCGCGGGGGCGAACTCGGCGCCGCCGAGCGGCTGGTCGAGGGAGTCCATGGCCCCAGCCTGGGCTCCGCTCGACCCCCCGTCAATGCCCGCCGATCATGGGGAATCCCCAAGCGCCGCTTATCGCCGCAGGTCGGAGCGGTGCGCCGAGGAGACGGGACGCGCGGAAGGCGGGAGGCTCGGAAGACGGGGCTCCCGTCCGGGGGGGTCCGGCGCCCGGCCTCCCGCGGCCGGGCGCCGGGCGGGCGTCAGCCGCGCGGCGGGCGGACGGGGGTCAGCCGCGCGGCGGGCGGACGGGGGTCAGCCACGCGGCGGGCGGACGGGGGTCAGCCGCGCGGCGGGACTTCGCAGCCGTCCGGGCCGCACGCCTCCGCGTCCGGGCCGGCGCCGCCGACCGGCGGACGGGGGTCAGCCGCACGACGGACGGACGGGCGTCAGCCGCGCGGCGGGACTTCGCAGCCGTCCGGGCCGCACGCCTCCGCGTCCGGGCCGGCGCCGCCGACCGGCTGGAGGGCGCGGCCCTGCCACGCCTGCTCCAGGGCCTGGGTGAAGACCTCGGCGGGCTGCCCGCCGGAGACGCCGTAGCGGCGGTCGAGGACGAAGAACGGCACGCCGTTGGCGCCGAGTTCGGAGGCCTCGCGCTCGTCGGCCCGCACCGCGTCGGCATAGGCGGTCTCGTCGGCGAGGACGCCCCGGACCTCCGCCTCGTCGAGCCCGGCCTCCACGGCGAGGGTCACCAGGGTCTCGGGGTCGAAGACGGACCGCTCCTCGGCGAAGTTCGCCCGGTAGGCGAGGTCGAGCAGCTCGTTCTGCCGGCCGCGCTCCTTGGCCAGGTGCAGCAGCCGGTGGATGTCGAAGGTGTTGCCGTGGTCCCGGCCGTCGGCGCGGTAGTCGAGGCCCTCGGCGTGCGCGTTGGACGCCACGTGGGCCTCCATGGCCCGCGCCTCGTCGAGCGTCCGCCCGTACTTCTTCGCCAGCATCTCCAGGACGGGGGCGGTGTCCCCCTTGGCGCGGTGCGGGTCCAGCTCGAAGGACCGGTGCACGACCTCGACGTCGTCGCGGTGGGCGAAGGCGGCCAGGCCCTTCTCGAAACGGGCCTTCCCGATGTAGCACCAGGGGCAGGCGATGTCCGACCAGATCTCTACGCGCATGGGTTTCCTTCTCCGGGGGATGACGGACGTCGGGGATGATCCGTCCTCGTGCGAACGCCGGGCGGACCGGATTTCATTCCGTTTGGCCGCCCGGTGTGAGCCGGAGCACGGCACCGGCGGCGGCCGGCCGGGACCGGATCAGACCGGGCGGCCCGCCGCGGGGCCCCGGGCCACCCGGCCGAAGGAGCTCCGGTACGCGCTCGGCGTCAGGCCCGTACGGCTGTGCACGTGCTGCCGCAGCGAGTCCGCCGACCCGAGGCCGCTCGCCCGGGCGACCGCCTCCATGCCGAGCGAGGTCGTCTCCAGGAGCTCCCTGGCGCGCTCGACCCGCCGGTGCAGCAGCCACTGGAGCGGGCTCACCCCGGTCTCCGCGCGGAAACGGCGGGAGAGGGTGCGGACCGAGACGCCGGCGTGCCGGGCGAGGTCGGTGAGGGTGAGCGGCGCGTCGAGGTGTTCCATGGCCCACGCGCGCGTGCCGGCGAGGGAGACCCCGCGCTCCGGCGGCAGCGGGGTGTCCGTGAACTGGGCCTGGCCACCGGGGCGGACCGGCGCGACGAGGGCGAGCCTGGCCACCGCGTTGGCGACGGCGGACCCGTGGTCGGTGCGGATGACGTGCAGGCAGAGGTCGATGCCGGCCGCGTAGCCGGAGGAGGTGAGCACCGGCCCGTCCTGGACGTAGAGCACGTCGCCGCGCAGGTCGACGGTGGGGTGGCGGTCGGCGAGGAGCTGCCGGTAGGTCCAGTAGGTGGTCGCGGCCCGGCCGTCGAGGAGGCCGGCCTCGGCGAGCGCGAAGGCGCCGGTGCAGATCGAGGCGATCCGGGCGCCACGGCCGGCGGCCCGGCGCAGGGCGTCGAGGATGCGGGGGTCGGGATCGGTGTACGAGCCGCTGCCCGCGAGGACCACGGTGTCGGCCGCGTCGACGGCGTCGAGGCCGTGCGGCACGACCAGGTCGAGCCCGCCGGTGGTGGCGACCGGCCCGGGGTCGGGCGCGCAGATGACGGTCTCGTAGCCGGGGGCGCCGTCGACCTCGACCTTGTCGAAGAGCATCTCCGGGATGGCGAGGTTGAACATCGAGACGGGCGGCGCGGCGATGACGGCGACCCGGCGGGCGGCCCGGGCGGGGGCGGGCCGCCCGGCCGGTGCGGGCGGCGGCCCGGCCGGCTGCCGGGAGGACGGCCAGGTGGGCCGGGAGGAGAGCGCCGCCGGAGCCACCGGGTGCGGGGACACCGGGGCGTGCGGGGGCTCCGGCGGGGGCTGCTGGGGCGGCATGGCCGGAACCTCCGGGCATCTGGCATTCGGGCCACTACTGTACGGCGCCGCCGGTCACGAGGGTGGGGCCATGACCTCGACGCGCACCGATCCCGCCTCCGCCGATCCGGCACCCACCGATCCCGCCTCCACCGCCCCCGCCCCCGCACCCGCACCCGACGGCCCCGTACCCGCCGCCTCCGCTCCCGCCGGCCCCGGCCCCGACCCCGCCGGCCCGCGGGTCGCTCCGGCCTCGCCCGGTCCCGCGCTCGGCGCCGCCGTGCTCGGTTTCGCCCTCATCACGCTGGACACGTCCGTCGTCAACGTGGCGCTGCCGGCCGTCGGGGCCGACCTGGGCACCGGGATGACGGGCCTCCAGTGGGTGGTGGACTCCTACACGCTCGTCTTCGCGGCGCTGCTGCTCTCCACCGGCGCCCTGGCCGACCGGGTGGGGGCGAGCCGGGCCTTCGGGGCGGGGGCCCTCGTCTTCACGCTCGCCTCGGTCGCGTGCGGGCTGGCGCCCGGTCTGCCCGGGCTGCTCGCGGCCCGGGCGGTGCAGGGGGTCGCGGCGGCGGTGATGCTGCCGGCCTCGCTGGCCCTGGTGCGCGAGGCGTACGCGGACCCGGGGCGGCGGGCGCGGGCGGTGGCGCTCTGGGCGGCGGGCGGCACGGTCGCGGTGGCGCTCGGGCCGGTGGCGGGCGGGGCGCTGACGACGGCGTGGAGCTGGCGGGGCGTCTTCTTCGTCAACCTGCCGCTCGGGCTGCTCGCGCTGGTCCTGCTCGCCCGGGTGCCGGCCTCGGCCCGGCGGCCCGCGCCGCTGGACGTGCCCGGCCAGCTGGCGGCGGTGACGGCGCTCGGCGCGCTGGCCTTCGCGGCCATCGAGGGCGGGACGGAGGGCCGCCGGGCGCTCGGGCTCGCCGTGCTGTCCTTCGCGGCCTTCCTGCTGGTCGAGACGCGGCGGCGGCATCCGGTGGTGCCGCTGGGCCTGTTCCGGAACACGACGGTCGCGGTCGCGGTGGCGGCGGGCGCCGCGAACAGCGTGGCCTTCTACGGCACGGTCTTCGTCTTCGGGCTCTTCTTCCAGCAGGAGCTGGGCTTCTCGGCGCTGGGGGCGGGGCTGATGTTCCTGCCGATGACGGTGCTGCTCGCGGGGGTGAACCTCCTCTCGGCGAAGGTGGCGGCGCGGTACGGGGCGCGGGTGCCGGCCCTGCTCGGCCAGGCGGTCGCCGTCGCCGGGCTGCTGGCACTGCTCGCGGTCGACGCGGACACCGCCCCGGCCGCGCAGGCGCTGCTGCTGGTGCCGATGTCGCTGGGGGTGGGCTTCTCGCTGCCGCCGCTGATCGCCGCGCTGATGGAGGCGGTGCCGGCGGAGCGGGCCGGGACGGCGGCGGGCCTGCTGAACGCGGTCCGGCAGACGGCGGGCGCGCTCGCCGTCGCGGTCTTCGGCACGCTGGCGGCCCGGGGCTTCGCCACGGCGCTGCCCGTGAGCCTGCTGATCAGCGCGGCCCTGCTCACGCTGACGGGCCTGGCCTCGCTGCGCCTTCCGCGCGTCCGCCGCTGAACTCCCCCGCCGGGCCCGCCGGTTCCACCGGGCCCGGCGGGGCCCGGCGGGCCCCGGCGGCGGAGGGTCAGTGCCGGGGGACGCCCAGCGGGTTCCCGTCGCGCAGCTCCGGCGGGAGGAGGTGCTGGGGGGTGGACTGGTAGGTGACCGGGCGGAGCCAGCGCTCGATGGCGGTGGCGCCGACCGAGGTGGAGGTGGAGGTGGTGGCCGGGTAGGGGCCGCCGTGGTGCTGGGCGGGGGCGACGGCGACGCCGGTGGGCCAGCCGCCGACGAGGACGCGGCCCGCGAGCGGGGTGAGCGCGGCCAGCAGGGCGGGGGCGGCGGGGTCGTCGTCGTCGCAGTGGAGGGTGGCGGTGAGGTTGCCGGGCAGCCGGCCGAGGACGGCGGTGATCTCGGCCTCGTCGGTGTAGCGGGCGACGACGGTGACGGGGCCGAAGCACTCCTCCAGGAGGAGCTCGTGGCCGCCGGCGGCGAGCCGGGCCGCATCGACGGTGAGGACGCCGGCGGTGACGGTGTGCTCGTCGGCCGCGCCGGGGACGACGGGGGCGCCGACGCCGTCGAGGGCGGCCCGCGCGGTGACGCCCTCGACGAAGGCGGCGCGCATCCGGTGGTCGAGCAGGACGGCGGGGCCGGCCTGGGCGACGCCCTCGACGAGGGCGGCGAGGAAGCGGTCGCCGTCGGCGCCGGCCGGGGCGAGGACGAGACCGGGCTTGGTGCAGAACTGGCCCGCGCCCAGGGTCATGGAGCCGGCCAGGCCGGCGCCGGTCTCCTCGGCCCGCTCGGCGACCGCGCCGGGGGTGATCACGACCGGGTTGAGGGAGCCGAGTTCGCCGTGGAAGGGGATCGGCACGGGGCGGGCGGCGGCGGCGTCGAAGAGCGCCCGGCCGCCGCGCACGGAGCCGGTGAAGCCTGCCGCCGCGACCAGCGGGTGGCGTACCAGCTCGACGCCCGCGTCGAAGCCGTGCACCAGGACGACGACGTCCTCGGGGAGTCCGGCCTTGGCGGCGGCGCGGCGCAGCAGGCCGGCGGCCAGCTCGGAGGTGGCCGGGTGGTCGGGGTGGGCCTTGACGACGACGGGGCAGCCGGCCGCGAGGGCGCTGGCGGTGTCGCCGCCGGGGACGGAGAAGGCGAGCGGGAAGTTGCTGGCGGCGTAGACGGCGACGACGCCGAGCGGGATCTTCCAGCGGCGCAGGTCGGGGCGGGGCGGCACGGCCGACGGGTCGGGCAGGTCGACGCGCACGTCGAGGAAGGCACCGTCCTCGACGACCCCGGCGAAGGCGCGCAGCTGGGCGCCGGTGCGGGCCAGTTCGCCGGTGAGCCGGGGGGCGCCGAGGGCGGTCTCGGCGTCGGCGGTGGCGACGACCTCGTCGGCGGCGGCCTCCAGGAGGTCGGCGGCGGCCCTGAGGAAGGCGGCCCGGACCGTGCGGTCGGCGAGGGACTCCCGGGTGGCGTGGGCCGCGCGGACCGCGCGGTCGACGTCGGCGGCCGTGGCCTCCGTGGCGACCTGTTCGCGCCGCTTCCCCGTCCGGGGGTCCACACTCCACACTGCTGCTGCCGACACCGCCACACCCCTGTTCACTATGATGAACGCCGTTCTTGTGCATGAACGCTTCGGGGTGGACTCTATTGACGCCGCGGGCGTTCCCACAAGGTCGTCCGGAAGTCAGGGAGAAGGGCGGGGTCATGGCGGGTGCCGACGCGAGCGGTGCGCAGGTGAAGTCCGCGGTGCGGACGGTGGAGCTGCTGGAGTTCTTCGCCGGCCGGCCGGGGATGCACACCCTGGCGGCCGTCCAGGAGGCCGTGGGCTACCCCAAGTCGAGCCTGTACATGCTGCTGCGCACCCTGGTCGAGCTGGGCTGGGTGGAGACCGACGCCACCGGCACGCGGTACGGCATCGGGGTGCGGGCGCTGCTCGTGGGGACCTCGTACATCGACGGCGACGAGGTCGTGGCGGCCTCCCGGGTCACCCTGGACCGGCTCTCGGACGACACCACCGAGACCGTCCACCTGGCCCGGCTCGACGGCACCAGCGTGGTCTACCTGGCCACCCGCCAGTCCCAGCACCACCTGCGGCCCTTCACCCGGGTCGGGCGGCGGCTGCCCGCGCACTCGACCGCGCTGGGCAAGGCGCTGCTCGCCACCCACGACGACGCGCAGGTGCGGGAGCTGCTCCCGAAGGCGCTGCCGCCGGTGACCGAGCACACGATCACCGACCGGGAGCGGCTGATCGAGGAGCTGGCGGAGGTGCGCGAGCGGGGGTACGCGGTGGACCGCGAGGAGAACACCCTGGGGCTGCGCTGCTTCGCCGTGGCGATCCCCTACCGGACCCCGGCCAGGGACGCGCTGAGCTGCTCGGTGCCGGCGGCCCGGCTGACGCCGGGCCACGAGCAGCTGATCAAGGACGCCCTCTTCGACGCGCGCGACCGGCTGACGCTGGCCACCCGGCGACTGTGAGGCGGGCCACGGAACGGATGCGTGCCGCATGAACGTTTCCTGAGAATCCGGCCACAAGCGGAACGTCTCCCACCGCCCCGTTCGTCCCTCCGGGTGCCATGAACAAGACCATCAGGCGCACCTCGGTCTTCGTGCTGCTCCTCGTGCTCGCCCTCCTGGGCCGGGCCACCTGGGTGCAGGCGTACGAGAGCAAGGCGCTCGCGAACGACAGCAAGAACCGGCGGAAGACCATCGCGCAGTACGCGCAGCCGCTCGGGAACATCGTCGTGGCCGGCTCGCCGGTCACCGGCTCGAAGCACACCGAGAGCGGTGATCTCGACTACGCGCGCACCTACCCGGAGGGCGAGCTGTACGCGGCGGTCACCGGCTACAGCTCGCAGGCGTACGGCGCCACCCAGCTGGAGGGCATCTACGCCGGGATCCTGGACGGCACCGACGACCGGCTGAAGAACCCGGTGGACGCAGTCACCCGCGCGCAGCAGGACCCGGGCACGGTCGTCACCACGATCGACCCGGCCGTGCAGAAGGCGGGCTTCGAGGCGCTCGGGAGCAAGAAGGGCGCGGCGGTCGCGATCGACCCGGTCTCCGGCCGGATCCTCGGCATGGTCTCCACGCCCTCCTACGACCCCTCGGACATCGCCGGCACGACGGACGGCGACGCCTGGAAGCGGCTGACGGAGGACCCCGACAAGCCGCTGGTCAACCGGGCGCTGCGGCAGCCGCTGCCGCCCGGCTCCACCTTCAAGCTGGTCGTCGCGGCCGCGGCCCTGGAGGACGGGCTGTACTCCTCGGTGGACGTGCGGACCCAGAGCCCCGACCCGTACACCCTGCCCGGCACCCGGACCGTCCTGCCGAACGAGAACGCCTCCGCGCCCTGCGAGAACGCCACGATCCGCACCGCGCTGCGGTACTCCTGCAACAACGTCTTCGGCAAGATGGCCGCCGACCTGGGGCAGGACAAGGTGAAGGCGATGGCGGAGAGGTTCGGCTTCAACGACGACGAGCTGGACGTGCCGGTCCGGGCCTACCCCAGCGTCTACCCGTCCGGGATGGACCGGGCGCAGACCGCGCTGACCGGCATCGGGCAGTTCGACGTCACCGCCACCCCGCTCCAGATGGCGATGGTCTCGGCGGTGATCGCCAACGACGGGCGGCTGGCCGCCCCGCACATGGTCTCCGAGGTGGTCGACGCCGACGGCGACGCCCTGGAGACCCACGACGACGGCGACGCCACCCGGGTCGTCTCCGCCGCCACCGCCGAGCAGCTGCGCAGCGCGATGGTGACGGTCGTGGAGCAGGGCACGGGCTCCAACGCGGCGGTCCCCGGGGCCGAGGTCGGCGGCAAGACGGGCACGGCGCAGCACGGCGAGAACAACAGCAAGACGCCGTACGCCTGGTTCACCTCCTACGCGAAGGACGCGTCGACCGGTAAGCAGGTGGCGGTGGCCGTGCTGATCGAGGACTCGGGCGCGGCCCGCTCCGAGGTCAGCGGCAACGGCCTGGCGGCGCCGGTGGCGCGGAAGATGATGGCGGCCGCGCTGAAGTGACGTGCGCGGGGGCCGGATTGGCCCCCGCGGCCTCGCGCGCGATATGCAGGGTCACGCTCGAACAGAGAGCGCTCTTCTCGAACTGCCGATCTCGCTCCGCGGAGGACCGTCGTGCGTCGCCTGCCCCGTTCGCTGTCCGGCTGGACCATGGCGGTCTTCGGCCTCCTCGCCGCCGCCCTGGGGGTGGTGGGCCTGGTCGCCCCGGACGCCCTCCTCACGGTGATGGGCTTCGAGCCGGTGCCCGACGGGGGCCGCGCGGAGGGGGACCACACGCTGGTCTTCCTCACCGCCTCCTCCATGGCCGCGCTCAACATGGGCGTCTACTACGTGCTCGCCGCGCTCGCCGACTGGCGGGCCTTCTTCCGCTGGACGGTCCCCTTCCGGCTCCTCACCTGCGCGGTCTTCACCCTCGCCGTCGTCACCGGCCGGGCCCCGGCCGGCTTCCTCGGGGTGGGCCTGTGGGAGGGGCTCGGCGCCCTGGTCACGGGGGCGGCGCTGGGGTACGAGCGGAAGCGGGCCGCGCTGCCGGAATAGGGCAGGTGCCCGATCCGCCGGGGCCGCCTCAGACGCCAGAGTCTCCGTCCATGCGCTGGTATCTGACGGGTGTGGTCGTGTCCGGATTCGGGACCACGGCGATGTGGCTGGTCTCCGGGATCTGGGTCAAGTCGCTGACGGGTTCGGACGGTCTCGCGGCCCTGACCGCCTTCGCCCTCTGGGCCCCCGCCCTCCTCGGGCCGCTCCTCGGCACGCTCGCGGACCGGGTGCGCCGCCGTCCGCTGCTGATCGCGCTCGACCTCGCCATGGCCGCGGTGCTGCCGCTGCTGCTCTGGGTGACCTCGGCCGACCGGGTGTGGCTGCTCTTCGCCGTCCTCGTGCTGTACGGCGCGCAGGGCGCCGTCCACGACGCGGCCGAGCAGGCCCTGCTCGCGGCCGGCTTCGCCAAGGAGCGGCTCGGTTCGGCCAACGGCCTGCGGATGACCGCCGGCGAGTCGATGAAGCTGGTCGCCCCGCTGGTCGCGGCGGGACTCTTCGCCCGGTACGGGGGCGGTCCCGTGGCCCTCCTGGACGCGGCGACCTTCGCGCTGGCCGCGGCGGCGTTCGCCGCGATGCGGGTGCGGGAGGCGCGGCCGGCGCCGGCCGCGCGCGGGCGGGGCGCGTGGCGGCGGGAGACCGCCGAGGGCGTCCGGCTGCTGGCCGGCTCGCCGGTGCTGCGGCCGCTGGTCGCCACCGGGGCCTTCACCATGCTGCTCGCCGGGGTGAACGGCGCGGCGGTCTACGCGGTGGTGGACCAGGGGCTCGGCCGCCCGCCCGCGTACGCCGGGGTGCTCTACGCGGTGCAGGGCGCCGGTTCGGTCCTCGCGGGCCTGACGGCGGGGCCGCTGCTGCGCCGGATGCCGGAGCGGCTGCTCGCCGCCGTCGGGCTCGCCCTCTTCGCGGCGGCGGCCGGGGCGCGGGCGCTGCCGTACGAGGCGGTGGCGCTGGCGGCGAGCGCGGTGATCGGCCTCGGCATGCCGTGGGTGCTGGTGGCGGCGATGACGGCGGTCCAGCGGGAGGCCCCGGCGGAGGCGGTCGGCCGGATCGCGGCGACCGCGAACACCGTGCTCTTCGTGCCGAACGCGGTGGCGCTGGCGGCGGGCGCGGCCCTGGTCACGGCCGTGGACGTGACGCTGCTGCTGCCCGTGCTCGCGGCGGCGGGCCTGGTCCGGGCCGCGGTCACGGCCCGGAATCCGGCCCCCGCGGGGGGCGGAGGGGCGCCGGAGGAGGCCCCGGCGGAGCCGGGACGGACGCGCTCGTAGTGCGTGCCCGCGGGCGGCCGGGGAGCATGGAAGGGGCGGCGGGCTCGGCGGGAGGAGGGCAGTGTGACGGCCGGTTCCTTCCCGGAGACGGGCACGGGGACGGAGGAGGGCCGCCCCGCCGTGCCCGACGACGGCCCGCGCCCCCCGACCGACCGGACGCCCCCGGACGGCCCGCGGCCCCCCGACGGCCCGCAGACCCCGGACGGCCCGCGGCCCCCCGACGGCCCGCAGACCCCGGACGATGCGCAGGCCGCGGACGGCCCCGACGCCCTGGACGGCCCGCATGCCCCGGGCGGCCCGCATGCCCTGGACGCCCTGGTCGACCCGCGGGCCACGGACGGTCCGGAGGCCGTGGACGGCCCGCCGCCCCCGGGCGATCCGCAGGCCCCTGACGCCCCGGGCGATCCGCGGGCCCCGGGTGGCGCGGAGGCGGCGGGCGGTGGCTCCGGGCCCGGCTCCCGGGGGACGGGGGCCTCCTTCGACGGGCAGGGGCTGCTCGACGTGATCGGGGTGGCCGCCGTCGTGGTGGACGCGGCCGGGCGGATCGTGCTGTGGAGCCCGCAGGCCGAGAGCCTCTTCGGCTACCGGGCCGACGAGGCCCTCGGGCAGTACGTGGCCCGGCTGATCGTCGGCGAGGAGCACCGGGCCGACGCGATGCGGCTCTTCGGCGAGGTGCTGGGGCGCGGCACCACCTGGGCGGGCACCTTCCCCGTACGGCACAAGGACGGGTCGACCCGCGAGGTGGAGTTCCGCAACATGCGGCTGACCGACGACCTGGGCGACCTGTACGCGCTCGGCATCGCCGCCGACCGGGCCACCGTCGCCCGGGTGGAGACGGAGCTGGCGCTCTCCGACCGGCTGGTCGAGCAGTCCCCGATCGGCCTCGCGGTCCTCGACCCCGAGCTGCGGTACGCCCTGGTCAACCCGGCCCTCGAACGGTTCGACGGGGTCCCGGCCGCCCGGCACCTGGGGCGCCGGCCCTCCGAGGTGCTGCCCTGCGCGGCCGCGGAGCCCCTGGAGGCGGCGGCCCGGCAGGTGCTGGAGAGCGGGGTACCCCGGCTCGGCCTCCGGGCGGTGGGCACCACCCCGTCCGACCCGGGCGGCGGCGAGCACGCCTGGTCGGTGTCCTTCCACCGGCTGGAGGCGGCCGGGGGCCGGGTCCTCGGGGTGGCGGCCTGGGTGGTCGACGTGACCGAGCGGTACCGGGCGGACGCGGAGGCCGACCGCTCCCGGCGGCGCCTCGCCCTGATCGCGGACGCCTCCGCCCGGGTCGGCACCACCCTGGAGGTGGAGCGGACGGCGGACGAGCTGGCGTCGGTGGTGGTGCCGGCCCTCGCCGACGTGGCCGCCGTCGACGTCCTCGACTCGGTGCTCGCGCTGCGCCGGCCGGGCACCCCCGAGCAGGGCCCGGCGCTCTTCCGCGCCCTGGCGGTGAAGGCCGGGCACGAGACGGAGGCGCTGCCCGCCGCCGACCCGCCCGGCTCGGTCGCGCTCTACGGCGCGGACCGGCTGGTCACCCGCTGCGTGCGCACCGGACGACCGGTCCTGGTGGCCCGGGTCGGCCCCGAGGACCTGCCGCGGATCGCGCGGAGCCCCGAAGCCGCCCGGCAGCTGGCGCGGGCCGGGGTGCACTCGTACCTGGCGGTGCCGCTGATCGCGCGCGGGGAGGTGCTCGGGGCGCTCGACCTGAAGCGCGACCGGCACAACCCGCTGCCGTTCGACCGGGAGGACCTGCTGCTCGCCGTGGAACTGGCGGCCCGGGCGGCGGTGAGCATCGACAACGCCCGCTGGTACCAGAGCGTGCGGAACTCGGCCGTCACGCTCCAGCGCAGCCTGCTGCCGGGCGATCCGCCCGTCCGCCCCGGCCTGGAGGCGGCGGCCCGCTACCAGCCGGCCCAGGCGTCCAGCGAGGTCGGCGGCGACTGGTACGACGTGATCGCGGTGCCCGGCGGGAAGACGGCCCTGGTGGTGGGGGACGTGATGGGCAGCGGCATCGACGCGGCGGCGACCATGGGCCGGCTGCGGACCGCCACCCGCGCCTTCGCCGACCTGGACCTCTCCCCCGGCCAGGTGCTGCGGCACCTGGACCGGATCACCCTCGGTCTGGAGCAGTCCATCGCCACCTGCCTGTTCGCCGTGCACGACCCGCGGCGGCACCGCTGCCGGATCTCGAACGCCGGCCACCTGCCGCCGGTGCGGCTCCCGGCCGACGGCCCGGCCGAGCTGGTCGGCCTCTCCACCGGGGTGCCGCTCGGCGTCGGCGGGGGGACCTTCCGCACCGCGCGGGTGCCCTTCCTGCCCGGCGACCGGCTGGTGCTGTACACCGACGGGCTCATCGAGACCCGGGACGCCCCCATCGACGAACGGCTCGCGCTGCTCGTCGCGCTCGTCGACGCGACCCGGGAGCTGTCCCTGGAGGAGAGCTGCGACCGGCTGCTGCGGGAGCTGCGCCGCCCCGGCGCCCCGGACGACGTGGCGCTGCTCATCGCCCGGAGCACCGGATGAGCGCCCGGCGGGGCGGGCCCCGGCGCGGCTCGGGGCTGCGGAGCCTCGCGGGACAGGTCCTCGCCCTGGAGGCGCTGATCGCGCTCCTGGTGATCGTGGCGGCCGTCCTGGTCACCTTCCAGCAGGCCCGGCAGGACGTGCTGCGGGACGCCGAGGTGCGGTCGCTGGCGGTGGCGGAGGCCTTCGCCAAGGCGCCCGGCGTGGACGACGCGCTGACCTCGCCGGACCCGACGGCGGCGCTCCAGGAACGGGCGGAGCAGACCCGGGTGGCGACCGGCGTGGACTTCGTCGCGGTGCTCGGCACCGACGGGGTGCGGTACACGGACGTGGAGACCGGGCTGATCGGCCGGAAGGCGACCGGCGACCTCTCCCGGGCGGTGGTGGACGGCGAGTCGTACACGGAGACCTTCCGCGGCGCGCCGAACGACGCGGTGCGGGCCGTGGTGCCGGTGGTGGCCGACGACGGCCGGATCGTCGGCATGGTGACGAGCGGCATCGAGGTGCAGTCGCTGAGCGAGGCGGTGCGGGGCCGGCTGGTGGTGCTGCTGGCCGCGGGCGGCGGCGCCCTGCTGCTCGCGGTGGGCGGCGCGGCGCTGGTGTCGCGGCGGCTGCGGCGCCAGACGCACGGGCTGGGGCCCGCCGAGATGACCCGGATGAAGGAGCACCACGAGGCGGTGCTGCACGCGGTCCGCGAGGGCGTGCTGATCGTCGGCGCGGACGGGCGGCTGCTGCTCGCCAACGACGAGGCGCGGCGGCTGCTCGGCCTGCCGGCGGACGCCGAGCGGCGGCCGGTCGGCGAGCTCGGGCTCGATCCCCGCACCGTCGAGCTCCTGGAGTCCGGGCGGACCGCGACGGACGAGGTGCACCGGGCGGGCGACCGGCTGCTCGCGGTCAGCGTGCGGCCCACCACCCCGGACGGCTCCGGCTCGGGCAGCGTGATGACGATGCGGGACACCACGGAGCTGGCCGCGCTCTCCGGGCGGGCGGAGGTGGCCCGGGGCCGGCTCCAGCTGCTGTACGAGGCGGGGGTCCGGATCGGGACGACCCTGGAGGTGGTCCGGACGGCGGAGGAGCTGGCGGAGGTGGCGGTGCCGCGCTTCGCGGACTTCGCGACGGTGGAACTCCTGGAGCCGGTGCTGCGGGGCGAGGAGCCGCCGCAGGACTCGACGCTGTCGGAGATGCGCAGGACCGCGCTGAGCGGGCTGCGGGCGGAGCAGCCGCTCCAGGGGGTCGGCGAGGTGATCCGCTTCCACGTGCCGAGCACGCCGATGGCGACGGCGCTGGCCGAGGGGCACGCGGTGGTGCAGCCGGAGCTGGCGGCGGCGGACGGCTGGCGGGCGCAGGACCCGGAGGGGGCGGCCGGGGCGCTGGCGTACGGGATGCACTCGCTGGTGACGGTGCCGCTGCTGGCCCGGGACGTGGTGCTGGGGATGGCGAACTTCTGGCGGTCGGACACCCCGGAGCCGTTCGGGGAGGAGGACCGGGAGTTCGCGGAGGAGCTGGCGGCGCGGGCGGCGGTGGCGATCGACAACGCCCGGCGGTTCACCCGGGAGCACGCGATGGCGGTGACGCTCCAGCGGAGCCTGCTCCCCCGGGTGCTGCCCGAGCAGAACGCGGTGGAGGTGGCGTACCGCTACCTGCCGGCGAAGGCAGGGGTCGGCGGCGACTGGTTCGACGTGATCCCGCTGCCGGGGGCGCGGGTGGCGCTGGTGGTGGGCGACGTGGTGGGGCACGGGCTGCACGCGGCGGCGACGATGGGCCGGCTGCGGACGGCCGTGCACAACTTCTCGACGCTCGACGTGCCGCCCGACGAGATCCTGGGCCACCTCGACGAGCTGACCGGGCGGATCGACGAGGAGGGGGAGCCCGCGGCGGCGGGCGAGGGCGGGCGGGGGCGGCGGGAGGAGACCATCACCGGCGCGACCTGCCTGTACGCGATCTACGACCCGGCGTCCGGGGTGTGCACGGTGGCGAGCGCCGGGCATCCGGGGCCGGCGGTGGTGGACGCGGAGGGGAGGGTGGAGTTCCCGCCGCTGGCGCCGGGGCTGCCGCTGGGGCTGGGGCTGGGGGACGTGCCGTTCGAGTCGACGGAGCTGCGGCTCGCGGAGGGCAGCACGCTGGTGCTCTTCACGGACGGCCTGCTGGAGGACCACGGGCGGGACCTGGGGGCGGGGCTGCGGCTGCTGCGCAGTTCCCTGGAGCGGCCGGACCGGAGCCCCGAGCAGATCTGCGCGGACGTGCTCGCCCACCTGCTGTCGCCGGCGCCCCGGGACGACATCGCGCTGCTGGTGGCGCGGACCCGGCGGCTGCCGGCGGACCGGATCGCCGAGTGGGAGGTGGCGCGGGACCCGGCGGCGGTGTCGCCGGTGCGGAACGCGGCGGCGGCCAAGCTCTCCGAGTGGGGGCTGGACGAGGCGGCGTTCGCGGTGGAGCTGATCCTGAGCGAGCTGGTCACCAACGCGGTGCGGTACGGGGCGGACCCGGTGCGGGTGCGGCTGCTCCACGACCGGACGCTGGTGTGCGAGGTGTCGGACGGCAGCAGCACCTCGCCGCACCTGCGGCACGCGGCGGAGACGGACGAGGGCGGGCGGGGGCTGTACCTGGTGGCGCGGTTCGCGGAGCGCTGGGGGACGCGGTACGGGCGGCGGGGGAAGACGATCTGGGCGGAGCTGCGGGTGGGGCCGGACGGCGGGCCCGGCGGGCCCGGGGTCGCCGGTCCGGGGCCCGCGCCGACGGCGGCGCTCGACCTGGACGCGCTGGAGAAGCTGGCCTGGTGAGGGGGCCGTCGCCGCTTCGGAGCGAGGCCCCCACATGGTATACCAAAAGGGTTCCGCCCGAGCCGAAGGAGACCTCCGTGAGCCCCACGCCCCGCACCGCGACCCTCTTCCACGACGTACGGCCCCTCGGCGGCCCCGCCCGTGACCTGATCGCCGTCGACGGGGTGCTCGTCGCGGAGGTCCCCGAGGGCGCCGCCGTCGAGCGGGTCGACGGCGGCGGGCGCCTGGCCCTGCCGACCCTGGTCGACGCGCACGTCCACCCGGACAAGACCTCCTGGGGCGAGCCCTGGTACCGCCGCCGCCCCGCCGAGGGCATCGCGGAGTACGTCGCCGGGGACGTGGACCTGGCCCGCACCCTGCCCACCCCGGTGGGCGAGCGGGCGCTGCGCCTGATGTCCCACGCGGCGGCCCTGGGCACCCGCGCGATGCGGGCCCACGCGGACGTGGCCCCGGCCTACGGCCTGGCCGGCGTCGAGGGCATCGCGGACGCCGCCGCGAAGCTGGCCGGGATCGTCGACGTCGAGCTGGTCGCCTTCCCGCAGCACGGCGTGGTCCGCGAGCCGGGCGCGGCGGAGCTGCTCGCCGAGGCCGCGGCGAGCGGTCTGGTCAGCCACATCGGCGGCATCGACCCGACCGGCTTCGACGCCACCGGCGACCGGGACGGCGACCAGCTCGGCCTGGTCTTCGGCCTCGCCGAGAAGCACGGCCTCGGGCTCGACGTCCACCTCCACGACCGGGGCGAGCCGGGCCTCGCGGTGATCCGGGACATCGCCGCCCGCACCCGCGCGGCCGGCCTGGGCGGCAGGGTGGCGGTGGCGCACGCCTTCGCCGTGGCGGGCCTGGCCGGCCGGGAGCTGGACGAGCTGGCCGACCTCCTCGCCGGGTCCGGGGTCGCGCTGACCACGGTCGCCCTGGGCGAGACGACGGTCCTGCCGTTCCGGCGGCTCGCCGAGCGCGGGGTGACGGTGGGCCTCGGCTCGGACGGCGTCCGCGACAGCTGGAGCCCGTACGGCAACGGCGACATGCTGCACCGCGCCTGGCTGGCCGGCTGGGCCCTGGACGCCCGGCTCGACGAGGAACTGGAGGCCTGCTTCGACGTCGCCGCCCACGGCGGCGCGGCGCTGATGGGCCTGCCCGCCGCCGACCTGCGCCCGGGCTCCCCGGCCGACTTCATGCTGGTCGAGGGCGAGTGCCTGCCCCAGGTCGTGGTGGACCAGCCGCGCCGGGACCTGGTGGTCCGGGCGGGCCGGGTGGTGGCCCGGGACGGCCGCCTGGTCTGAGCCGTACGCACGGGAGGGGGGCGGGTCCTCCGGCAGGACCCGCCCCCCTCCCGCGTGCGCGCTCAGCCGCGTTCCACGTCCACCGTGGTGAGCGAGGCGTACCGCTCCGGGTCGGCGCGCCGGATGCGGAGGGCGACGGCGAGGCCGGCCGCCAGGACCAGCGGCAGCGGCACCAGGAGGGCGGTGTTCACGGCACCGGTGCGGCCGGTGAGCAGGTCGAAGTGGACCACGGCGAGCACGGTGAGCAGGGCGAGTCCGGCGCAGGAGACGAGCGGCGCCACGACCACCCGGAACACCGGGAGTCCCTTCCGGTCGCGCCGGAAGTAGGCCCAGACGGCGAGCGCGGTGAGCGCCTGCATGCCCATGATGCCGAGGACGCCGACGCTGTTGGTCCAGAGGAAGACCTCGCCGTACGGGTCGGCGGCGAGGAGCGCGCCGGCGCCGGTCAGCAGCAGGTTGAAGCCGGTCTGGGCGACGACGGCCCCGCCGGGCGAGCCGTGCTTCCCGGAGACCGCGCCGAGCCGGCGGGGCAGCAGGCCCTCGCGGCCGAGGGCGTAGAGGTAGCGGGCGCCGGCGTTGTGGAAGGCGAGGGTGGCGGCGAAGGCGCTGACGATGATCAGCGCGTGCATGGAGTCGGCGAGCCAGGGCCCGGCGTAGGTCGCGGCGGCCGTGAAGGTGAGGTCCGTCCCGCCGTCGCCGCGGGCCAGTTCGACGGCCCGGCCGGTGCCGAAGGCGCCCATGATCAGCCAGCAGCCGAGGGCGTAGAAGACGGCGAGGAAGCCGATGGCGATGAAGGTGGCGCGGGGCACGGTCCGGCGCGGCTCGCGCACCTCCTCGGCGAAGATCGCGGTGGCCTCGAAGCCGGTGAAGGCGCCGATGACCAGGACGAACATGCCGGCGGCGCCGCCCGCGGCGAGGGTGGAGGGGGCGAAGGAGGCGGTGTCGAGGGCGGCGGTGCCGCGCTCGGCGAGGATGCCGCCGTCCATGATGACGAGGGAGAGCACCTCCAGGACGAGGGCGATGCCGAGGACCTTGGCGCTGAGGGTGACCTTCAGCCAGCCGAGCACGCCGACGGCGAGGACGCAGGCACCGGAGAGCAGCCACCAGGGGACGTCGAGGCCGGTGGCGTCCCTGACCGATCCGGCGGCGAAGTAGCCGAAGGCGGCGGCGACTCCGGGGGTGACGAGGTTGTAGGAGACGACGGCGACGTAGGCGGTGCCGACGCCGAGGACGCGCCCGAGGCCGTGGGAGACGTACGCGTAGAAGGCGCCGGCGTTGCGCACGTAGAGGCTCATCGCGGTGAAGCCGGCGGCGAAGAGGGCGAGCAGGATGCCGGAGACGAGGTAGGCGAGCGGGGCGCCCGCGCCGCCGATGCCGATGGCGAAGGGGGCGACGCCGGCCATGACGGTGAGCGGGGCGGCGGCGGCCACGACGAAGAAGACGAGGTCGAAGGTGCCGATCCGGCCGGAGGCGAGGCGGCCCGCCGGTTCCGCCGCGTCCGGCGCGGTCGGCAGGGTGTCGGTGGTCATCTGGTTCCTCCGGCAGGGGGGAGCTGGGGCGCGGGGACGGCGTAGGCGGTGTCCGGGGCGGGGCCGGTGATCCGGCCGGCGTGCAGCACGAGCAGCCGGCGGGGGTGGGCGGCGACGGCCTCGGGGACGGAGCCGGCGGCGACGGCGACGAGGTCGGCGCGGGCGCCGGGGTGGAGCCCGTACCCCTCCAGGCCGAGGGCGGCGGCGGCCTCGCCGGTGACGAGGGCGGCGGCGTGCCGGAGTTCGGGGTCGGTCATCAGGCCGGAGCGCAGGCCGATGATCGTGGCCCGCTCCAGCATGTCGGCGGTGCCGTAGGGCCACCAGGTGTCGCGGATGTTGTCGGAGCCGGCGAAGACCCGGACGCCCGCCTCGTGGAGGCGCGGGACGGGTGGCATGGGGCCGCTGGGCCCGTTGGTCATGATCGCGACGCCGGCGGCGGCCAGGGCGGCGGCGGTGCGGGCGAGTTCGGCGTCGTCGACGTCTCCGAGGGCGTAGGCGTGACTGACGGCGACCCGGCCGCCGAGCCCGGCGGCGGCGGTGCGGGCGGCGATGTCCCTCAGCTGGGCGGTGCCGGTCTCGCCGCCGTCGTGGAGGTGCAGGTCGATGCCCTTGCCGTGGCGTTCGGCGAGGGAGAAGACGGTGTCGAGCTGGCCGGCGGCGTCGCCGTCGAAGCCGACCGGGTCGAGGCCGCCGACCAGGTCGGCGCCGTCGGCCAGGGCGGCGTCGAGGAGTTCGGCGACGCCGGGGGCCGTGACGACCCCGCTCTGCGGGAAGGCGACGAGCTGGATGCCGAGCCGGTCGCGGAACTCCTCGCGGACCTCCAGGACGGCGTGCAGGTGGTCGAGGCCGGTGTCGGGGTCGACGTCGACGTGGGAGCGGACGTGGCCGGTGCCGAGGGAGACCATCCGGCGGGCGAGGGCGGCGGCCCGGTCCCGTACCGGCACGGGGGTGTCGCGCCGGGCGGCGCGCTCGGCCTCGATCTGCTCGCGGAGGGTGGCGGTGGCCAGGTGGGGACGCCAGGGGCCGCCGAGGAGGGTCTTGTCGAGGTGGGCGTGGCCGTCGACGAGGGCGGGCAGCAGGAGGGCGCCGTCGAGCGGGAGGGCACCGGCCGGGGCGGGGCGGCGGGGGTCGTGGTCCTCGACGGCGTGGATCCGGCCGCCCCGGAGGAGGACGTCGGCGAGGCGCCCCTCGGGGAGGGTGGCGCCGAGGAGGGCGGTGGGCTCGTCGCCGAGGACGGGCGGTGCGCAGCGGGCGGTCGGGGGCGGGGCGGTGGCCTCGTTCATGGGGCTCCTTGGCGGTTTTCCGAGCGGCTCGATGGGATACGAGAAGGGTCACTTCCCCCGCCGACCCCTTCAGGTCGCCCTGGCGAGAGCGACGCGGGACAACATAATTGGTATACCAAATGTCAGGCAATGGTTTCCGAGCAGGGAATTCCGCCACCCGCCCCAAAGCGCGAGGACCCCACCCCGTCCCGGGGCGCCCGGCTGGAGCGCTCCCCCGCAGCGGAAGATCGCCGAGGAACCGGTGGTTTCCCGGGCGCCGGTGCGCGAGGCCGTGCGGCGACCGGGGGCGAAGGCCTCCGCGCCGCCCGCCGCGCCGGGGCCCGGTGGTGGCGGGCGTCGGGCCGCGCGAGGCGGCCTCGCTCGACGCCGACTCCCCTCAGCGGCTCGCCTCCGCCGAGGCGGACGGCGACGACCCGATGCGCGGGGAGCACGAGCGGCTGCACGAGACCGTCCGCGACGGCACGGCGGACGAGACCCCGGCCCGCGCCCGCGTGGCCGGCACCCGCGCCTCGGCCCTCCGCCTCCCCGCCGGACGGCCGGAGGCGGGCACGGAGACGGAAACGGAGGCGGAGACGGAAGCGGAGGCGGGGGGGCAGGGACAGGGGCGAGCGGCTAGCCCAGGCGCGCCAGGGCGGTGCGGACCGCCGCCAGGTCGCCGTCGGAGGCCAGGCCCGCGTGGTAGAGCCGGAGTTCGGTGGCGCCGTCGGCGAGGGCGCGCCGGGCGTCCTCGGCGAGGCGGCCGGGGGTGCCGCCCATGCCGGTGACGACGGAGAGGTTGGCCGCGAGGGCGGCGCCGGCCGGCCGGTGCGCGGCGAAGGCGGCGAGCCGGTGGGGCCGGGCCACCACCCCGTCGGCGAGGCCCAGGACGTGCGCGGGGTCGGTGCCCGCGTCGGCGCCGCAGCGGTACGGGTCGGGGTCGGCGTGCAGCAGGATCCGGAAGCCGGGCGGGGCGGCGGCCCGCACGGCTCCGACGACGGCCTCCTGGAGGGAGCGGGCCGTCCGGGCCCGCCAGGCGAGGGCGGCCGCCTCCGGTGCGCCGAGGTCCCCGGCGGGTCCGGTGCCGGCCCAGACCGGGGCGAGGGCGGCGCGGACGGCGGCGGCCAGCGCGTCCGGGTCGGCGCCCCCGTCCGCGTACCCCTGCCGGCAGTGCGGGCAGAAGCAGAGCGACAGCAGCAGCTGGGCGCGGTCGTCGAACGGGACGCCGCCGGTCTTGTCGTGGGCGTGCAGGTGGGCGTAGCCGTACCAGCCGCAGGACTCCAGCTCGGTGCCGGTGGCGCCGGGGCGGACGGCGGCCTCGGCGGCGAGGTCCACCAGGAGGGCACGGACCTCGGGGTGCGCGATGCAGGGGGCCCACGGGTAGCGGTCGCCGTGGGCGTTGACGACGGAGGTGTCCGGATGGTCGGCGCCGAGCCGGGAGTTGTGGGCGAGGACGACCCAGCTGTGCACGGCGAGGCCGGTGCCGTCGAGCGCCTCCGCGGCCCGCGCCCAGGCGTCGCCGGGGGCCCAGTCGCCCGCCGGGTACGGGGCGAGCCGGCGGCCGGCCCAGCGGCCGGGGTCCGGCGGGTAGAGCACGGCGGCGTGCTCGGCGGTGACGACCCGCCGGTCCGGGTGGCGGGGGCTGAGCGCCCGGGTGGAGTGGTACGCGGCGGCGAGGGTGACCTGCTGGACGCCGAGCCCGGCGAGGAGCGCGGGGGCGGCGGGGTCGCCGTCGACGTCCCAGGGGTAGAGGAAGGCTCCCGTACGGGGGCGGGCGGGGGTGGTCACGGGCGCTCCCGGGAGTACGCGTCACACGGGTCCTGGACGTTCACATCCATGAACGACGCTCGCACGCTAGCTCTCCCCCGCTACCCCGGTCAAGACGAACGCACCCGGTGAGACGGCACCTTGACGGCCTCTCCGCCCCCTCCCTAGCGTGTCCACGTCCGTGAATGGCCGCCCACCGGCGACGCGCCCAGCCGAGGAGAACCGCCCGATGCCCGCACCCCGCACCCTCCTGCTCACCGGTGCCGCCGGCGGCGTCGGCACCCTCATGCGGGAGCTGCTCCCCGCCCACGGGTACGCGCTCCGCCTCCTCGACGCCGTCCCCGTGCCCGGCGCGCCGGACGCGATCGTCGCCGACCTCGCCGACCGCGCGGCCCTGCGCGAGGCGGTGCGCGGCGTGGACGCGGTCGTGCACCTCGCCGGCATCTCCCTGGAGGCCGACTTCGACGCGATCGTCGCGGCGAACGTCACCGGCCTCCACCACCTCTACGAGGCGGTCCGCGAGGAGGGCGTCCGCCGGGTCGTCTTCGCCTCCAGCAACCACGCCGTCGGCTTCACCCCCCGCCCGCGCGACGGCGAGCCCCCGGTGGCGGTCACCACCCCGCACCGCCCCGACACCTTCTACGGCCTCTCCAAGTGCTTCGGCGAGGACCTGGCGCAGCTCTACTGGGACCGGCACGGCGTCGAGACCGTCTCCGTCCGCATCGGCTCCTGCTTCCCCGAGCCCACCTCGGTCCGGATGCTCTCGCTCTGGCTGAGCCCCGCCGACTGCGCCCGCCTGCTGCACGCGGCGCTCACCGCGGAGTCCGTCGGGCACACCGTGGTGTACGGCTCCTCCGCCAACACCCGCGAGTGGTGGGACCTGTCGACCGCCCGCGCCCTCGGCTACGACCCGCGGGACGACTCGGAGGCGTACGCGGAGAAGCTGCTCGCCGAGCGGGGCCTCCCGGAGAAGGACAGCCCCGACGACCTCTACCTGGGCGGCGGCTTCACCACCCCCACGCCGCCCCGCTGGCCGCACCCGACCGCGTGAGCCGGCGGCCCGGGCCGCCGGGTCCGGGGGCCGCGGGGGCCGGCGCTGCCGGGGCCGGTCGGGGACGGAGCGGACGTCCGCGGGCCCGGCCGGTGATACGGGGGAGCCGGCCGGGCCCGGTTCGACGGCGCGCGCTGGCAGCGCCGGACCTCCCCACCGTAGGACGCCGCCAAGATCGCCGCGAGCCGCGTAACGCGGCCTCTGTCCGGAATGCGCGGCCGTCGGGGGCACGGAGGCACACCGGGGCGCACCGTCCGCCTCAGGGCGCCAGCCGCCTCAGGGCGCCGTCCGCAGCGTCCGCGACGGGGACTCGCCGAACTTCTCGCGGTAGTGCGCGGCGAACCGCCCCTGGTGCGCGAAGCCCCAGCGCCAGGCGACCTCGCTCACGCTCACCTCGTCCGGCTCCGCCGCCCGCAGCTCCTCGCGGACCCGCTCCAGCCGGACCTCCCGGACGAAGGCCATCGGCGACATCCCGACGTACTCCCGGAAGGACTCCTGGAGCCGGCGGACGCTCACGCGCGCGTGGACGGCGAGTTCGCCGGTGGTGAAGGGGTGCTCGGGGCGCTCCCGCACCGCGTCCATGGCCCGCTTGACCGGCGCCGGCCGGCGCGGCCCGCCGGGGTGGGCCAGCTCGTCCCGCCAGGGGTGCTCGGCGGCCAGCAGCAGCCCGTTGAGCAGCGCCTCCTGGAGCGGGCGGGCGACCAGTTCGTGGTGGGCGAGGCCCTCCCCGGCGAGCGCCTCCGCGGCGACCCTGCGGGCGAACCGCACCCAGCCGAGCCCGGGGCCGCGCGCGATGTCGAGGCGGGGGCGGAAGACGAGGCCGCCGTGCGGCGGGCGGCCGAGCAGGCTCTCCAGCCGGTCGCGCAGCTCGGCGGCGCCGACCTTGACGGAGAGGATCCGCCCGTCGCCGCTCCAGCGGTCGAGGAAGGTGTCCCCGGCGGGGTCGAGGAGCAGCGCCTCGCGGGCGGAGGCGTACACGGCGGGTCCGCGTCCCTGGCGCATCTCCATGGTGCCGCTGAGCGGCGCGTTGACGTGGTAGGCGCCGAGTTCGCCGAAGCTCATCCGGACGTCGGCCCCGCAGCTGAGGTCGCCGATGACCAGCGGTCCGAACTCGACGATGTCGAAGCGGGCCGCGAAGGAGCGGTGCTCGTCGACGACGTCCATCCGGCTCGCGTAGTAGCGCGCGTCGAGTTCCTGGCGCGCCTCGTCGACGTCCCCGGTCTCGAAAGAGCTCCCACCCGCAGCACCCACGATGCGAAAGATAATTCATATGACGGACCTGCCCGGGACGGGCAGGATGCCCGGCATGCCACGACCCCAGGGATTCGCGTACCAGGAGCGCAAGGACGGCTCCGTCGTCCTCACCCACCACGGCCGCGCCGCCGGCGTGCTGCGCGGCGCCAGGGCGGTGAGGTTCCTGGCCGAGGCGGAGTCCGGCGACCCCCAGCTGGTGATGGCCCGCTGGACCGGCGCGTACCGTTTCGGCAACGAGCGGCAGGCCCGGAACCACCCGCGTAACCAAGGTGGCCGAACCCGCCGCGGGTAAGGGAACGGCAAAGGGACCCGGATCGTTGAGCCTGGCATGACCGCAATGACCCCCGGCTCGAACCTTCCTCTCACCGCCCCCCGCGTGGCGGTGGACGTCGCCGCCCCCGTGCGGCTCGACGTCTCGGGCCTGCTGCTCGGCGCCGACGGCAAGGTGCGCTCGGACGACGACTTCATCTTCTACAACCAGCCCGCCGGCCCCGGCGTCACCTACCGCTCCGGCGGCGGCACCGCGCCCGACGCGATCCTGGTGGACACCGGCGGCCTGCCCGCCGGCATCGAGAGGATCGTGGTCACGGCCAGTCCGGACGCCGCAGGCCAGACCTTCCAGGGCATCGAGCCCACCGCGACCGTCCGCGAAGCCGACAGCGGCGCGGTCATCGCCACCTTCACCCCGCCGCAACTGGCCACCGAGACGGCCCTGGTGGTCGTCGAGATCTACCGGCGCAACGGCGCGTGGAAGGTCCGCGCCGTCGGCCAGGGGTACGCGAACGGCCTGGCCGGCATCGCGACCGACTTCGGCGTGAGCGTGGACGAGGAGCCCGCCGCCCCGGCCGCCGCGCCCCCGGCCCCGGTCGCGCCGCCCGCGCAGACGCTGCCCTCCTTCACTCCCCCGCCGATGCCGCCGGCTCCCCCGGCGGACCCGCGGCTCGCCGCCGCGGCCCCGGCCGCCCCCGCCGCCCCGGCCCCCACCGGCAAGATCAACCTCGACAAGGGCCGGGTCAGCCTCCAGAAGAACCAGACGGTGTCGCTGGTCAAGGGCGGCCGCCCGCTGCTCTCCCAGGTGAAGATGGGCCTCGGCTGGGAGCCCGCGTACCGGGGCAAGGACATCGACCTGGACGCCTCGGTCATCGCCTTCGGCCCCCAGCGCAACCACCTGGACAGCTGCTACTTCGGCAAGCTGAACATCCTCGGCGGATCGATCCGGCACTCGGGCGACAACCTGACGGGCGAGGGCGGCGGCGACGACGAGGTCATCACCGTCGACCTGGGCCGGCTGCCGGCCGACGCCACCGGTCTGGTCTTCACGGTGAACTCCTTCTCCGGACAGAAGTTCACCGAGGTCGCCAAGGCCTACTGCCGACTGCTGGACGCGTCGACCGGCGAGGAGCTGGTGCGGTTCGACCTGACCTCCGCCGAGCCGCAGACCGGCGTGATGATGGCCAAGCTCATCCGGCAGTTCTCCGGCGAGTGGGAGATGACGGCGATGGGCGACTTCGTGAAGTCCCGGACCGTCCGGGGCATGGTGAAGCCGGCCGCCCAGGCGCTCTGAGCGGCCGGCCCCCGCGCGCTAGAACAGCGCGCTGTAGGCGTTGAGGGCGGGCTGGCCGCCGAGGTGGGCGTAGAGCACGGTCGCGTCGGACGCGATCTCGCCCCGGTCCACCAGGTCGATCAGCCCGGCCATCGACTTCCCCTCGTAGACGGGGTCGGTGACCATGCCCTCGGTGCGGGCGGCCAGCCGCATCGCGTCGAGGGTGGCCTCGTCCGGAATGCCGTAGACGCCGGCGTGGTAGCGCTCGTCCAGCTCCACGTCGGCGCCGGTGAGCGCGCGCTCCACCCCGATGAGCGCGGCGGTGTTCCGGGCGATCCTGGTGATCTGCCCGTGGGTCTCGGCGGGCTTCGCCGAGGCGTCGATCCCGATGATCCGACGCGGCCTGCCGCCCTCCTCGGCGAGCGCGGCGAAGCCGGCGACCATGCCGGCCTGGGTGGAGCCGGTCACCGAGCAGACCACCACCGTGTCGAAGAAGACGCCCAGCTCCCGCTCCTGCTCGGCCACCTCGTAGGCCCAGTTCGCGAAGCCGAGGCCGCCGAGCGGGTGGTCGGAGGCACCGGCCGGGATCGCGTACGGCTTTCCGCCGCCCTCCTCGACCTCGCGCAGCGCCTGCTCCCAGCTCTCCTTGAAGCCGATCCCGAAGCCCGCGCGCACCAGCCGCACGTCGGCGCCGGCCAGCCGGCTGATCAGGATGTTGCCGACCTTGTCGTAGACGGAGTCGGGCCACTCGACCCAGCTCTCCTGCACCAGCACGCACCTGAGCCCGGCGCGGGCGGCGACGGCGGCGACCTGACGGGTGTGGTTGGACTGCACGCCGCCGATGGAGACGAGGGTGTCGCAGCCCTGCGCGAGGGCGTCCGCGACCAGGTACTCCAGCTTGCGGGTCTTGTTCCCGCCGTACGCGACGCCGGAGTTGCAGTCCTCGCGCTTGGCCCACAGGGCCGCGCCGCCGAGGTGGTGGGCGAGCCGTTCGAGGGGGTGGACCGGCGAGGGTCCGAAGAGGAGCGGATAGCGGTCGAAGTCGGTGATCGGCACGGGCGGCTCTCCCTGGGGTGGCGGACGGGACGGGGGTACGGCTCCGAGGGCGGTGGCGCGGCACCGGCGCGGGTCACGGCCCCGCGGGCGCGGGGATCCCGGTGACCTCGGCGACCTCGGTGGCGTCGTCGGCGAGCTGCTCCAGCGCGGCCCAGATCTCGCTGGTGATCCGGACGGCCTCCTCCGCGTCCCCGGCGGCGCAGGCGTCGATCAGGCGGGCGTGCAGCTCGGCGGAGCCGCAGCTGCCGGAGTCCCCGAAGAGCCGGCGTTCGACGCGGCGGATCAGCGGGGTGTAGCGGTCGATGGTGGCGGCGGCCGCGTGGTTGCCGCTGGCGCCGACGAGGACCTGGTGCAGCTCGTCGTCGGCGGCGAGGGCGGCCTCGACGTCGGAGGCGCGGACGGCGGCGGCGAAGCGCTCGTTGGCCTCGCGCATCGCGCGGATCGCCTCGGGGCCGAGCAGCGGCACGGCGGTGCGGGCGGCGAGCTCGTGCATCACCCGCACGACGGAGGCGGCGTCCCGGACGATCCGGGTGACCGGCCGGGTGACCCGGGTGTAGCTCTGCGGCTTGGTCTCGACCAGGCCCTCGACGGTGAGCCGGGCGAGGGCGTCGCGGACCGGCGCGCGGGAGAGGCCGAGCCGGTCGGCGAGGTCGGCGTCCTTCAGGAGGGCGCCGGGGGCGAGGTCGCCGCGCACGATCGCCTCGCGCAGCGACTCGTAGGCCCGGTCGCGCAACAGGGTCCGGCCCACGGGCCGCAGAGCGTCGTCCATGGACTGACAGGTTAGATGTCAGTCCATGGAGCCGACAGGGGAGCGGGGAACCTGGCGGGAACCCGACGCGGATCCTCACCGTTTCCCCGCGGGAGCCGGCCGGGCCGGCGGCGCGTCAGCGGCGGGGCTGGCGGCGCCAGGGGCCGGTGATCGCGACCATGATGCCCGGCGTCTGGATGCTGGCGTACAGGGTGTCGCCGTCGGGCGAGAAGACGACGCCGGTGAACTCGCTGTCGTTGAGGTCGTTGCGCGCGATCGGGTAGGTGCGGCCGGCGTCGGTGGCGCCGAAGAGGTGCGACACGCCCTCGCCGTCCTCCGCGATGACAAGCCCGCCGTACGGCGACACGGTGATGTTGTCCGGGCCGTCGAAGGCGCCGTCCTCGTCGGGCGCGGCGTTCACGCCGAGCAGCACCTTGAGGGTGAGGGTGCGGCGCTTGGGGTCGTAGAACCAGACCTGGCCGTCGTGGGCCGCTCCGGGGCTCTCCTCCCGGGCGTACGAGGAGACGACGTAGGCGCCGCCGTCGGCCCACCACATGCCCTCCAGCTTCCGGGCGCGGGTGACCTGGCCGTCGGCGAACTGCTTGCGGACCGGCGTGGTGCGGCCGTCGCGGTCGGGGACGTCCGTCCAGTCGACGCCATAGACGGTGCCGATGCGGGTGGCGCGGGAGAGGTCGTCGACGAACCGCCCGGCGGAGTCGGTGCACTTGGCGGCCTGGAGGACGCCGGCGTCGTCGGCGAGCGGGCGGTAGCGGCCGCGGCCGTGCTCGAAGCCCTGCGGCGGGACCCAGCGGAAGAGGAGCCCGTTGGGGTTGGAGGCGTCCTCTGTGAGGTAGGCGTGGCCGCGCTTGGGGTCGACGACGACGGCCTCGTGGTCGTAGCGGCCGAAGAACTTGAGGGGCTTGGGGTCGAGGTTGGCCCGGCGGTCGCGGGGGTCGACCTCGAAGACGTACCCGTGGTCCTTGGTCATGCCGTTCTTGCCGGCGAGGTCGGAGTTCTCCTCGCAGGTCAGCCAGGTGCCCCAGGCGGTGCGGCCGCCGGCGCAGTTGGTGGAGGTGCCGGCGATGCCGACCCACTCGGCGACGGTACCGTCGCGCTGCACCTCGACGACCGTGCAGCCGCCGGCCGCGGCAGGGTCGTAGACGAGGCCCTCGGTGAGCGGGACGGGGTGCTCCCACTTGGAGCGGGCCCCCTTGAGCTCGTGGTTGTACACGATGTACGTGGCGCCGCGCGGGCCGGCGAAGGTGGCGGCGCCGTCGTGGTTGGAGGGGGTGAACTCGCCGCTCTCCAGGCGGGTGACGCCGGTGCGGGTGACGACGCGGTAGGAGAAGCCCTCGGGCAGCGCGAGGATGCCGTCGGGGTCGGCGACGAGCGGGCCGTAGCCGAGTCGGTGGTGGCCGTGGCCGTGCCCGTCGTGCCCGTGGTCGTCGTGGCCGGGGCCGCCGTGCGCGCGCTCGTCGCTCGCGAGGGCCTCGGGGGCGGTGGCGAGGACCCCGACGGCTCCGGTGAGGGCGAAGCCGGCGGCGGCGGACTTCTGGGTGAACTCTCTGCGGTTGAGCGCCATGGTGTGCGGTCTCTCCCCTGCTGATGGCCTGATGTCGCCCCACCATCGCCCGCCCGCGGGAACGGCGGCTGAACACCAGCGGAACGGCCGCGGACCGCCTCCCCCGGTCCGGGGGAGGGAGCGCCGCGGCGGCCGCCGGGGAAGGGGAGGGATCAGGCCGCGCCGGCGCGCGAGCGGGCCTTGAAGGCGGCCTTGCGGGCCTCCTTGGCGGCCGTCTTGTCCGGGTGGAGCCGGCCCATCGCGTCGAGCACGTCGGCCGTGGCCGGGTGCTCGACGCGCCAGGCGGTCTCCAGGAAGCCGGTGTGGCGGCTGGTCAGCCCCTCGACGAGCTCCTGGAGCTCCGTCAGGTCGCCGGCGGCGTCGAGCTGGGCGGCGATGGTGTCCACGGCGAGCCAGAAGATCATGGACTCCGGCGGGGCGGGCACGTCCGCGGCGCCGCGCTCGGCGAGCCAGACCCGGGCGAGGCCGCCCAGCTCGGGGTCGTCGAGGACCGCGCGGACCACCGGCTCGGCCTCCGGCCCGACGAGGGCGAGGGCCTGCTGGCAGTGGAGGCGGCGGAGCGGGGACCCCTCGTCGGAACCGCGGGCGGCGGCGAGGAGTTCGGCGGCGGCGGGCACCGGCTCGCGGCCGGCGAGCCAGGCCTCGGTCTCGGCGCGGGCGGCGGCCTCGGGGTAGCCGGCGAGCCCGGCCAGGAGGGCGTCGGCGCCCTTGTCGGCGAGGTCCCCGACGGCGGGCGCGTCGACGCCGGCCTCCACCATGCGGGTGCGGACGCCGAAGAGGCCGAGGGGGGTGAGCCGGACCATGCCGTAGCGGCTGACGTCCTCGTCGTCGACGGGCTCGGCGGGCTCCTCGCCCTCCTCGGCCATCAGGGCCTCGTCGACGGGCTGGTACTCGACCAGGCCGATGGGCTCCAGGAGCCGGAACTGCTCGTCGAGCCGCATCATCGCGTCGGAGACCTGCTCCAGGACGTCGTCGGTGGGCTCGCCCATGTCGTCGGGGACGACCATGGAGGCGGCGAGCGCGGGCAGCGGCACCGGGCCGTCGCCGGGGCCGCCCTCGCTGACCGTCAGCAGGTAGAGGTTGCCGAGGACGCCCTCCAGGAACTCGGCCTCCGCCTCGGGGTCCCAGTCGAGGGTGTCGAGGTCGAGGCCGCCGTCCTCGTCGAGGAGCGGCTCCAGGCCGTCCAGGACGGGCGCGACGGCGTCGGCGAAGACGGCCTCGAAGGCGTCGAGCCAGAGGGCGAGCACGTCCCGGGGCGCGCCGCCGGTGACGACGCCGAGGTTCTCGCCGGGGGCGGCGGTGCCGGGGGTGTCGTCGTCGGCGCCGTCCTCGACGTCGACCAGGCCGGTGTCGACGGCGAGCCGCCAGGCGTCGCCCGCCCAGTACTCGGCGTCCTCGTCGTCGCCGAGGCCGAGGACGCCGGCGGCGGCCGGCAGCTGCTCGTCGACGAGTTCGCCGCCCGCGCCGACCCGGGTGTCGGGTCCGGCCCAGCGGGCGAGGCGCACGGCGTGGGCGAGGAGGGGGGCGGCCAGGGCTTCCCGAGCCAGCTCCGCGTCCGAGGGGAGCCGAACGGGGGGAAGGGTGGGGTGCTCCGCAGCCATGTGGGGGATCTCCTCGACGCGTGCGTGGATCGGTGTGGATCGCGGGGTGGATCTCGGACGTTCGGCCGGTGGCGACCGGCGGCGGCCGGGAGGACCGGCGCACTCAGCGTAGACGCATCCGGGGTGCCGCCCGCCGGTTCACGGGACCGTCAGCCTTCGTACACCCGTCGACCCTTGACAAGTGGGGCGCTCTCACAAGAGATTGACGCGCGTAGATGTCTCTGCCCTTCCTCCAAGCACCCTCGGAGCCTCCTGATGTCTTCCTCCATACCGAGAACCGCCGCCGTCTCCGCGGTGGTCGCGGCCGCCCTCGCGGCCGGACTGCTCGCCGGCTCGCAGAGCGCCGCGGCCGAGGACAGCGCCGCGGTCCGCATCCACGACGTCCAGGGCACGACGCGGGTCTCGCCGCTGGCCGGCAAGCAGGTCACCGGTGTGACGGGCGTCGTCACGGGGGTCCGGACCTACGGCTCCTCGCGCGGCTTCTGGATGCAGGACCCGCAGGGCGACGGCGACCCCGCCACCAGCGAGGGCCTGTTCGTCTTCACGAGCTCCAACCCGACGGTCGCGGTCGGCGACGCGGTCAGCGTCGACGGCACGGTCACCGAGTACGTCCCCGGCGGCCTGAACTCCGGCAACCAGTCGCTGACCCAGCTGTCCCGCCCCAAGGTCACCGTGGTCTCGAAGGGCAACGAGCTGCCCGCCCCGGTCACCATCGCCCCCTGGTCGGTGCCGGACGCGTACGCCCCCGCGGGCGACCCGGCGAACGGCGGCTCGATCAACGGGCTGACCCTGGAGCCCGGGACGTACGCCCTGGACTACTACGAGTCGCTGGAGGGCACCAACGTCCGCGTCGGCTCCTCCCGGGTGGTCGGCGCCACCGACCCGTACTCCGAGCTGTGGGTCACGGTGAAGCCGTGGGAGAACGACAACGAGCGCGGCGGCACCGTCTACGGCTCGTACGACTCCCAGAACACCGGCCGGCTCCAGATCCAGTCGCTGATCCCGCTCGCCCAGCAGCCCTTCCCGAAGGCGAACGTGGGCGACTGGCTGACCGGCACGACCGAGGGCCCGCTCGACTTCAACCAGTTCGGCGGCTACACGCTGACCGCCCGCACGCTCGGCACCCTCCAGGACATGGGCCTGGAGCGCGAGGTCACCGAGAAGCAGCACAAGAACGAGCTGGCCGTGGCCACGTACAACGTGGAGAACCTCGACCCGACCGACCCGCAGGAGAAGTTCGACGCCCTCGCGAAGGCGGTCGTCGAGAACCTCGCCTCGCCGGACATCCTGGCCCTGGAGGAGATCCAGGACGACAACGGCGCCAAGAACGACGGCACGGTGTCGGCCGGCCAGACCGTGAAGAAGTTCACGGACGCGATCGTGGCGGCCGGCGGCCCGGCGTACGCGTGGCGCTCGGTCGACCCGGAGAACAACAAGGACGGCGGCGAGCCCGGCGGCAACATCCGTCAGGTCTTCCTCTTCAACCCCGAGCGGGTCTCCTTCGTGGACCGCCCGGGCGGCGACGCGACCACCGCGACCGGTGTCACGGGCACCAAGGGCCGCGCCGCGCTGACCCTCTCCCCCGGCCGGATCGACCCGGCGAACGCCGCCTGGGAGGCCAGCCGCAAGCCGCTCGCGGGCGAGTTCACCTTCCGCGGCCGCACGGTCTTCGTCATCGCCAACCACTTCGGCTCGAAGGGCGGCGACGAGTCGATCGTCTCCCACCACCAGCCGCCGAACCGTTCCTCCGAGGCCAAGCGCCTCCTCCAGGCGCAGGCCGTCAACGCCTTCGTGAAGGAGATCGTCGCGGTCGACAAGCAGGCGGACGTCCTCGTCGTCGGCGACATCAACGACTTCGAGTTCTCCGGCACGACCGAGGCGCTGACCGACGGCGACGCCCTCTACCCGGCCGTGAAGTCGCTGCCCCGCTCGGAGCGCTACTCGTACGTCTACCAGGGCAACAGCCAGGTCCTCGACCAGATCCTGACCAGCCCCGGCGTGCACCACTTCGCGTACGACAGCGTGCACATCAACGCCGAGTTCGCCGACCAGGACAGCGACCACGACCCGCAGGTCCTGCGCTTCCGCCCGTAACCGGGAACCCGCGCTACGCGCCCGCGCTCAGGCTGAGCGCGGGCGCGTACCTGCGTACGCGGCCGCCGGCGAGCGCCGGGTGGTGGTGCACCCGCGTCCAGGCCTCGCTCGTCCGGGCCTCGTCCGCCAGCCAGTCCGCGTGGGCCCGCTCGCTCTCCCACTCGGCGTAGTTCAGGACCCGGCCGCCGTCGGCGGAGAGGTGGAACCGACCGCTGATCCCGCCGGACGCGGGCCGCGCCGCGGCGTCCTCGGCCAGGGCCTCGAACACGCGGTCCACCCACTCCTCCCGGCGGTCCGCGCCGGACGGGTCGAAGTCGGCCTCGACGATGACGACGACCCCGGGCAGCTCCCCGGTGCCCGTCGCGCCGCGGACGGTGGAGCGGTGGACCGGCCCGTAGCGGCGGAGCTCCAGCCGCTCGATGCCGGGCACGGCGGCGTCGATCTCGGCGTTCCGGTCGTCGCGGTAGGTGCGGACGAAGTCCTCGTACGCCTCCTGCTCCGTCCACTGCGAGTAGTGCAGCAGCGTCTCCCCGTCGGTCCCGGCGAGGACGCTGTACGAGAGCAGGCCGAGGTCCGGCCACGCGCGGCTCTCCCACGCCTTCCGGATGGCCTCGACGGCGGCGCGCTGGCGCTCGGGGGTGCCGACCCGCCAGGTGCTGACGAGGACGGCGCCGACTCCGGGGCGGTGGAGGTCGGGTCGGGCATCGGGGTGTGCGACGGCGTTCACGGGGCGTCTCCTCCTGCTCGGTGCGGACGGTTCGACCCTCCACCCTCGACCTTGGTCGAGGTCAAGGGGGTTCGGTGGGGGAGAATTCCGGTCATGATCCTTCGCCCCGCCACCCGCGCCGAACTCCCCGCCGTCCTCGCCCTCCTGGCCGACGAGGAACGGGTCGTCGACCCCGCGACCGTCCCGGTCACCCAGGCGTACGAGCGGGCCTTCGCGGCCATCGAGGCCGATCCCCGCAACGAGATGCTGGTCCTGGTGGACGGCGGCCTCGTCCTCGGCTGCCTCCAGGCCACCTACATCCCGGGGCTCGGCAAGGGCGGCGCCGAGCGGGCGCTGATCGAGGCGGTCCGGGTCCGGGCCGACCGGCGCGGCGGCGGGCTCGGCCGCCGGCTGATGGAACTGGCGGCGGACCGGGCCCGCGCGCGCGGCTGCGCCCTCGTCCAGCTCACCAGCGACAAGGAGCGCACCGACGCCCACCGCTTCTACGCCTCGCTGGGGTACGCCCGGAGCCACGAGGGCTTCAAGCTGGCCCTGTGACCCGGGGTCTCTTCACCCGGGCTGAACGTTCCGGCCAAGCAGATCTAAGTGGACCTTCACGGTCGATCGCGCCCAGACTTCCCGCATGAGCACCCATCACCCCTTCGGCCGCGCGCTCTGCGCGATGATCACCCCCTTCACCGGCTCCGGCGTCCTCGACCTCGACGCGGCCGGGAAGCTGGCCGCCCGGCTGGTCGGGGAGGGCTGCGACGGCCTGGTCCTCAACGGCACCACCGGCGAGTCCCCGACCACCACCGACGCCGAGAAGGCGGCGCTGATCCGGGCAGTCCGGGAGGCCGTCGGCCCGGCGCCGTCGCTCGTCGCGGGCGTGGGCACGGCCGACACCCGGCACACCGCGGAGCTGGCCCGCCAGGCGGAGGACGCCGGGGCCGACGGCCTGCTCGTGGTCACCCCGTACTACAGCCGCCCGCCGCAGGACGCGGTCGCCGCCCACTTCCTCAAGGTCGCGGACGCCACCGGGCTCCCCGTGATGGTCTACGACATCCCCGGCCGCACCGGCACCCGCGTCGAGCCCGACACCATGCGCCGGCTCGCCGGGCACCCGCGGATCACGGCCGTGAAGGACTGCTCGTACGACCTGCTGACGGCGGCCCGGCTGATCGCCGAGACCCCGCTCGCCTACTACTCCGGCAGCGAGGAGCTGAACCTGCCGCTGTACGCGGTCGGCGGCGCCGGCTACGTCAGCACGGTGGCCAACGTGGCGCCCCGTCAGCTGCGCGCGGTCCTCGACGCGTACGACGCGGGCGACACCGCCCTGGCCGCCCGGCTGCACGCCCGGACGCTCCCCCTCGTCGAGCGGATGATGGCCGCGGGCCTGCCGGGCACCGTCACCGCGAAGGCCCTGCTCGGCGGAGCGCTCCGGGAACCGCTGCGGCCCGCCGGCCGGGAGACGGCCGACGGGCTGCGGGCCCTGCTGGCGGAGCTGGTTCAGGCGGAGTCGGTGGTGTAGGTCCGCCCCAGGATCGCCGCGTGCTCCAGGACGTCCTCCAGGGGGTCGTCGATCTGCCCCGTGTGCAGGGTGAGACTGGGGCCGTTGGTCACGGTGGGGCCGTTGTGGGTGTGCGTCTCGTCCGCCCGGGCGACCCCCGCCGGCAGCAGTACCGCCGCCGCGGTGAGCATCCCGGCGACCATGGGCCTGGTCCTCATGTCGACTCCTCGCCTCGTCTGTCGGGGGAGCGCTGCGCTCCCCTCCTGACAACGCTCCGTGACCGTTTCGGTTGCCGTGCCGTCACGAGCTTCACGGTCCTGTCCCCGTCCCGTCCCGGAACCGGGTGCGTCCCGGCCCGGTCGCTAGGCTCCCGCCGTCGAACAGGAAGACGGACCACGTGAGGGACAGGGGCGGACGCATGGCACGGAACGAGGGACGCGAGGTCTCCCGCAGAGGGATGCTGCGGCTGGCGGGCACCGGACTCGGGCTCGTCGCGCTCGGCGCGGGCGCGTGGGGCTGCGGCCCCGTCGAGGACCCGGGCGCCGTCGCCACCCCGTCCGCCTCGGAGCCCGCCCCGGGCGGCGGGGACGCCTTCACCACCCCGCCGCCCGGCACCGCCCCGAAGCCCCTGTGGCAGCGGCGGACCGCGAAGGGCAGCCTCGGGATGGACGCGCTCGCCGTGGCGGGCGACGTCGTCCTCGTCTCCGGCGACCCGCTGGTCGGGCGGGACGTCGCCACCGGCGAGGAGCGCTGGCGGCGCGAGGAGGTCGCCGTGCCGGGCGCGAAGATGCTGGTCCGCGGCGGCACCCTCTACCTGGCGAGCGCGCAGTACGACGGGGACGTCGTCGGCCTCGACCCGGCGACGGGCCGGGAGACCTGGCGCAGCCGGCTCGGGAAGCGCTTCTCGCAGCCGCGGACGATCGCCGCCGACGAGCGGCGGGTGTACGTCCTCGCGGGCATCCTGGAGAAGGACTTCAGCGTCAAGAGGAACGTCATCGCCGCGATCGACGCCTCGACGGGCAAGGTGGCCTGGCAGGAGCTGCGCGACGCCGGGACGGAGGAGTACGGCATCACCGCCGAGGCCGTCGGCGGCCACCTCGTCTACACGGACTTCCGGGAGAACGTGACGGTCCGTGACACGGCCACCGGCCGTCAGCGGTGGACGAAGAAGATCGGGCGCTCCAACAGCGGCCGGCTCGCGGTCCACGAGGGGCTGGTGATCGTCGCCGACGCGGGACGGCTGCGCGCCTTCGCGCTCGCCGACGGGACGGAGAAGTGGTCGCTGGCGTCGGACGAGTTCACCCGTTTCCACGGGCTCGGGGTCCTCGACGGGGTGCTGTACGCCTCCGACTCGGGCCACGTCCTGCGGGCGGTCGACCCGGCCACGGGCAAGGAGAGCTGGCGCACGGAGGCCCTGCTCGACGTGGCGTACCCGGGGCAGTTCGCCAAGGTGGGCACCACGCTCTACGCGGCGACGGAGCTGGACGACAAGGGCGGGATCCTCGCCTTCGACGCCCGCGACGGGAAGCTGCGGTGGCGGTACAACGACGGCAGCGGGGCCCTGGACCAGTGGCACGTGGTGGCGGCGGGCGACCGGCTGGCCGCGCTGCACGGCGAGCGGCTGACCGCCCTCCCGGCCGTCTGAGCGGGGCCGGGAGGGCGGTCGCACCGTCAGTTGTGGCTGTGCAGGATGTCGTTGAGGCCGTTCCAGACCGCGTTGTTCGGGCGGGCCTCGACGGCGCCGGTGACCGAGTTGCGGCGGAAGAGGATGTTCGAGTTGCCGGAGAGGTCGCGCGCCTTGACGATCTGGCCGTCCGGCAGGGTGACCCGGGTGCCGGCGGTGACGTAGAGGCCGGCCTCGACGACGCACTCGTCGCCGAGCGCGATGCCGACGCCCGCCTCGGCGCCGATCAGGCAGCGCTCGCCGATGGAGATGACGACGTTGCCGCCGCCGGAGAGGGTGCCCATGGTGGAGGCGCCGCCGCCGATGTCGGAGCCGTCGCCGACGACGACGCCGGCGGAGATGCGGCCCTCGACCATGGAGGTGCCGAGGGTGCCGGCGTTGAAGTTGACGAATCCCTCGTGCATGACGGTGGTGCCGGCGGCGAGGTGGGCGCCGAGGCGCACCCGGTCGGCGTCGGCGATGCGGACGCCGGTGGGCACGACGTAGTCGGTCATGCGGGGGAACTTGTCGATCGAGGTCACCTGGAGGTGCAGGCCCTCGGCGCGGGCGTTGAGGCGCACCTTCTCGATGTCGTCGACGGCGACCGGGCCGAGCGAGGTCCAGGCGACGTTGGCGAGCAGGCCGAAGACGCCGTCCAGGCTCTGGCCGTGCGGCTTCACCAGCCGGTGGCTGAGCAGGTGGAGGCGGAGGTAGGCGTCGTGGGCGTCGGCCGGCTTCTCGTCGAGGGAGGCGATGACGGTGCGGACGGCGACCACCTCGACGCCGCGGCGGGCGTCCACGCCGAGGGCCTTGGCGGCGCCCTCCCCGAGGGCGTTCACCGCCTCGTCCGGGGAGAGCCGCGTGGTGCCGGCCGGACCGGGCTCTTCGGTGAGCTCGGGGGCGGGGAACCAGGTGTCGAGGACGGTGCCGTCACCGGCGAGGGTGGCGAGGCCGGCGGCGACGGCGCCGGTGGTGCGAGGAGCAGTGGTGGTCATGACGGAAAACCTAACGGGCGGGGCGGCGCGCGGGCCAACCGGTCTCAGGTGCCGGTCGGACGGGCCGGAGCATCCGACGAGCCCCCGGCCTGCTCTTTCGGGCCTTCGTTCAGGATCCGGGCGAACATCTCGCGCGCGTGCGCCTCGTCGTACGGCGCGCCGGTGAGCAGCGTCTGGAGGCCGATCCCGTCCATCAGGGCGGCCAGGGCGCGGGCGGTGCTCCGGCCGGCGCGGGGGGCGAGGGCGGTGACGACCTCCTCGGTCCACGCGGCGGCGACCGGCCGGAGCGCGGGCCGGCGCAGGGCGGCGAGGGAGAGCTCGTACGCCCGCTCCGCCCGGCTCCGGCCGCCGCCGAGCCACTCCCCCAGGAGCCGGGCGAGCCCGTCGGCGTCGGCGGGCCGGCTCCGCAGCTCCCCGGCGAGATCCGCGTTCATCCGGCGCAGGGCGGCGACGAGGAGTTCGTCGAGGGAGGCGAAGTGGTACGTGGTGGAGCCGAGCGGCACGTCGGCCTCGGCGGCGACCGCGCGGTGGCTCACCGCGCCGATCCCGTCCCGCCGCACCACCCGCAGGGCGGCCTCGACCAGCCGCTCCCGCCGCTCGGGGTCGTACCGCCGGGCCCGCGCCATCAGTGCGCCCCGCCCAGGTTGAGCACGGCGACCCCGAGGACGATGAGGACGATCCCGGCGACCTTGGCGAGGCTCAGCGTCTCGCCGAGGAAGAGGACCCCGATGCCGGCGACGGCCGCCGTGCCGACCCCGGACCAGATCGCGTAGGCGGTGCCGACCTGGAGGGTCTTGAGGGCCTGGGCGAGCAGCGCGAAGGCGAGGAGGTAGCCGGCGCCGGTGATCAGCGAGGGCCAGAGCCTGCTGAAGCCCTCGCTGTACTTCATGGAGGTGGTGGCGATGATCTCGGCCGCGATGGCCCCGGCGAGCAGTCCGTAACCCATGCGCACGAGGGTACCCAGTGATGCGTACGGGCGTACGCAACGGCTGCGGTTACCGTATGGCGCATGACTTATGCCCCTGGGCCGTACGGGTACGGCTACGCTCCGGTGCCGCCCCCGCCCAAGCCCGGCGTGATACCCCTGGCGCCCCTCGACCTGAACCACGTCCTGGGGGGCGCCTTCGCCGCGTACCGCCGCCATTGGAAGGCGCTGCTCGGCATCACCCTGGTCGCCTACGCGCTGGCCGCCGCGGTGATCGCCGGGGTGGGCACGGCCGCCTGGGCCGGTCTCTCCGACGAGTGGGCGCACTCCTCCGCCGCCGAGGACGTCTCGCTCTCGGACCTCATGCCGCTCCTCACCCTGCTCGGCGTCCTCTGGCTGGCCTGCGCGGTGGGGATGCTGCTGGCGACCGGCCTGCTGCACGCCGCCGTCGCGGTCGTGGTCCAGGAGGCGGTGCTCGGCCGCCGGGTCGGCTTCGGGACGGTGTGGCGCCGGGCGTGGTCCCGGCTCGGCGCGGTGCTCGGCACGGTCCTGGTGTCGGCCGCGGCCGCCGTGGTGCCGGCCCTGCTCTTCCTGGTCGGCCTCTTCCTCGTGATGGCCGCGATGATCGCGAGCATCGGTGCCGACGACGGCACCGGCGCCGCCGGGTGGGCCGTCACCGGCGTGCTCTTCTTCCTCCTCGCCCTCGCGGCGACGCCGCCGGCCCTCTGGCTCTGGGTGAAGTTCAGCCTCGCCCCGACGGCCGCCGTCGTCGAGTCGGCCGGCACCCTGACCGCCCTGCGCCGGTCCGCGCAGCTGGTCCGCGGCGCCTGGTGGCGGATCTTCGGCTACACGCTGGTGATGCTGCTGATCGTCGGCGGCGTCACCTTCGTGATGCAGATGGTCGTCTCCCTGACGACCCAGGCGTCCCTCTTCGCCGCCCCGCTCGCCCAGCACGCCACCCCCGGCACGGTCTTCTTCTCGATGGGCACCGCCGCGGTGGTCTCGACGCTGCTCATGCTGCTGACCCAGGCCGTCCTGGGCCCCCTCCAGCCCCTGGCCTCCGGCCTGCTCTACGTGGACCAGCGCATCCGCCGGGAGAACCTGGCCCCGGTCCTGGCCCAGGCGGCGGACCGGGCGCACGCCTGACGCGGCTCCCGGCGTACGAGGAGAGGCCCCCGGCGCGATGCCGGGGGCCTCTCCTCGTACGGTGACCGCTCAGACGTTGAAGCCGAGCGCGCGCAGCTGCTCGCGGCCGTCGTCGGTGATCTTGTCCGGGCCCCACGGGGGCATCCAGACCCAGTTGATCCGCAGCTCGTTGACGATGCCGTCGGTGGCCGAGCGGGCCTGGTCCTCGATGACGTCCGTCAGCGGACAGGCCGCCGAGGTCAGCGTCATGTCCAGCGTCGCGACGTTGGAGTCGTCGATGTGGATCCCGTAGATCAGGCCGAGGTTGACGACGTCGATGCCCAGCTCGGGGTCGACGACGTCGTACAGCGCCTCGCGGACTTCTTCTTCGGAGGCCGGCTTCATGGTGGCCTCGGCGTTCTCGGTCATGCCGACTTCCTCACAGACTTCTGGTCGTCTCCGCCCAGGGCCTGGGCGGTCGCGTCCTTCCACGCCATCCAGCTGAGCAGCGCGCACTTCACCCGGGCCGGGTACTTGGAGACGCCGGCGAACGCGACCGCGTCCTCCAGCACCTCCTCCATGGCGTCGTCCGGCTCGACCTGGCCCTTGGACTGCATCAGCTCCAGGAAGGTCTCCTGGATCTTCTGCGCCTCGGCCAGCTCCTTGCCGACGAGCAGGTCGTTGAGGACGGAGGCCGAGGCCTGGCTGATGGAGCAGCCCTGGCCCTCGTACGAGACGTCCTCGATGCGGTCGCCGTCGTACTTCACCCGCAGCGTGATCTCGTCGCCGCACGTCGGGTTGACGTGGTGCACCTCGGCGTCGCCGTCCCGCAAGCCCCGCCCGTGCGGGTGCTTGTAGTGGTCCAGGATGACGTCCTGGTACATCGAATCCAGCTTCACAGCTCAGCCGCCCTATCCGAAGAAGTTACGGACGTGCTCCAGCCCCTCGACCAGGGCGTCGACCTCGGCCGGAGTGGAGTACAGGTAGAACGACGCCCGCGTGGTCGCAGGAATTCCGTACCGCAGACAGACCGGCCGCGCGCAGTGGTGGCCGACCCGCACCGCGATGCCCTGCTCGTCCAGCACCTGCCCCACGTCGTGGGGGTGGATGTCGCCGAGCGTGAAGGAGATCGCCGCGCCGCGGTCCTCGGCCGTGGTGGGGCCGATGATCCGCAGGTCCGGCACCTCCTGGAGGCGGCGGACGGCGTACTCGGTGATCGCGTGCTCGTGGCGCGCGATGTTCTCCATGCCGATCGCCGACAGGTAGTCCACGGCCGCGCCGAGGCCGACGGCCTGGGCGATCGGGGGCGTACCCGCCTCGAACTTGTGCGGGGCCGGCGCGTAGGTGGAGGAGTGCATCGAGACGGTCTCGATCATCTCGCCGCCGCCGAGGAAGGGCGGGAGGTCCTCCAGGAGCTCCTGCCGTCCCCACAGCACGCCGATGCCGGTCGGGCCGCACATCTTGTGGCCGGTGAAGGCCACGAAGTCGGCCTGGAGCGCCTGCACGTCCAGGACCTGGTGCGGGGCCGCCTGGGAGGCGTCGACGCAGACGAGCGCACCGACCTCCTGGGCGCGCCGGACGATGGTCTCGACCGGGTTCTGCGTGCCGAGCAGGTTGGAGACCAGCGTGAAGGAGACGATCTTCGTCTTCTCCGTGATGACCTCGTCGATGTTCGACAGGTCGAGACGGCCGTCGTCGGTGAGGCCGAACCACTTCAGCTTCGCGCCGGTGCGCTGCGAGAGCAGCTGCCACGGGACGATGTTGGAGTGGTGCTCCATCTCCGTGATGGCGATCTCGGTCTCGTGGTCGACCCGGTAGGGGTCCTCGGCCCAGCCGAGCATGTTGGCCACGAGGTTGAGCGACTCGGAGGCGTTCTTGGTGAAGATCACCTCGTTGCGGCTCGGCGCGTTGATGAAGGCGGCGACCTTGTCGCGGGCGCCCTCGTACAGCGCGGTGGCCTCCTCTGCGACCGTGTAGACGCCGCGGTGGACGTTGGCGTTGTGACGCTCGTAGTAGGCGCTGAGCGCGTCGAGGACCTGCCGCGGCTTCTGCGAGGTGGCCGCGGAGTCCAGGTACACGATCTTCTTGCCGTCGTGGACCGTGCGATCCAGGAGCGGGAAGTCCTTGCGGATCGCCTCGGTGTCGAGGAGGCCGGTCAGCCCCTGATGGGCGGAAGTCACGCGGATGCGCCACCCTTCACGTACTTGTCGTAGCCCTCGTTCTCCAGCTGGTCGGCGAGCTCGGCGCCGCCGGACTCGACGATGCGGCCGTTCGCGAACACGTGCACGAAGTCGGGCTTGATGTAGCGCAGGATGCGCGTGTAGTGGGTGATGAGGAGGGTGCCGACCTCGCCGGTCTCGCGGACGCGGTTGACGCCCTCGGAGACGATGCGGAGGGCGTCGACGTCGAGGCCGGAGTCGGTCTCGTCGAGGATCGCGATCTTCGGCTTGAGGAGCTCCAGCTGGAGGATCTCGTGGCGCTTCTTCTCGCCGCCGGAGAAGCCCTCGTTCACGTTGCGCTCGGCGAAGGCCGGGTCCATGGAGAGCTTCTCCATGGCCTCGCGGACCTCCTTGACCCAGGTGCGGAGCTTGGGGGCCTCGCCGCGGATGGCGGTGGCGGAGGTGCGCAGGAAGTTGGAGACCGAGACGCCGGGGACCTCGACCGGGTACTGCATCGCGAGGAAGACGCCGGCACGGGCGCGCTCGTCGACGGACATCTCCAGGACGTCCTCGCCGTCGAGGGTGACGGTGCCGCCGGTGACCGTGTACTTGGGGTGGCCCGCCAGGGAGTACGCCAGGGTCGACTTGCCGGAGCCGTTGGGGCCCATGACCGCGTGGGTCTCGCCCTGCTTGATGGTCAGGTCGACGCCCTTGAGGATCTCGCGGGGGCCGTTCTCCGCCTCGACGGAGACGTGCAGGTCGTGGATTTCGAGCGTTGCCATGGGTGACTCAGGACTCCTGGGTGACGGAGACGAGCACATCGTCCCCTTCGATCTTTACGGGGTACACGGGGACGGGGCGCGTCGCGGGAAGGCCGGACGGCTTGCCGGTGCGGAGGTCGAAGCTGGAACCGTGCAGCCAGCACTCGATGGCGCAGTCCTCGACCTCGCCCTCGGAGAGGGAGACGTTGGCGTGCGAGCAGATGTCGTTGATCGCGAACACCTCGCCCTCGGTGCGGACGACCGACACCGGCGTGCCGTCGACCTCGACCCGCTTCGGGGTGTCGGCCTCCAGCTCGCTCAGCGCGCAGACTCGGACGAAGGCCATCAGACGGAGGCCTCCAGCTCGGCCTCGACCTTGGCGATCAGGCGCTCCTCGACGTCCGGCAGACCGATCTGCTGGACCAGCTCGGCGAAGAAGCCGCGGACGACGAGGCGGCGGGCCTCGGTCTCCGGGATGCCGCGGGCCATCAGGTAGAAGAGCTGCTCGTCGTCGAAGCGGCCGGTGGCGGAGGCGTGGCCGGCGCCGGCGATCTCGCCGGTCTCGATCTCCAGGTTCGGCACGGAGTCGACCCGGGCGCCGTCGGTGAGGACCAGGTTCCGGTTGAGCTCGTAGGTGTCGGTGCCCTCGGCGGCGGCCTGGATGAGGACGTCGCCGATCCAGACCGCGTGCGCGTCCTGGCCCTGCAGCGCGCCCTTGTAGGCCACGTTGGAGGTGCAGTGCGGGGTGTTGTGGTCGACCAGGAGGCGGTGCTCCTGGTGCTGGCCCGCGTCGGTGAAGTACAGGCCGAAGAGCTCGGCCGAGCCGCCGGGGGCGGAGTAGCTGACGCGCGGGTGGAGGCGGACGAGGTCACCGCCGAAGGTGACGACGACCGACTTGAAGGAGGCGTCGCGGCCGAGCAGCGCGTTGTGCTGCGCGACGTGGACGGCGTCCTTCTCCCAGTCCTGCACGGAGACGACGGTGAGCTTGGCGCCGTCGCCGAGCACGAAGTCGACGTTGGCGGCGAGCACCGCGTCACCGGTGTGGTCGATGACGACGACGGCCTCGGCGAAGGCTCCGAGCTCGATGACCTGGTGGCCGAAGGCGACGCCGCCCTGGCCGTGCACGGCGACGCGGATCGGCTCGGCGAGGACGGCCTCCTTGGCGACGGTGACGACCGACGCCTTCTCGAAGGAGGAGTACGCCTGGGCGGCGACGCGGTCGACCGGCTTGCCGGCCTTGCGCAGGCGCTCGTCGTCGCGGCCGACGGTCTCCACGGTGACGCCCTCGGGGGCCTCGATCTCGACCCGGACGCCCTCGCCGGTGGCGACGGCGGTGCCGTCGTGCAGACCGCGGAGGCGGGCCAGCGGGGTGAAGCGCCACTCCTCCTCGCGGCCGTGCGGGACGGGGAAGTCCGCGACGTCGAAGGACGGCGGGGCGCTCATGCGCGTGGCGACGGTGGACTCGGCGGCCACCGCGATCGAGCCCGCGGTGGTGGAGCCCGCGGGGATGTTCTGAGCCTCAGCCATGGCTGTCGTGTTGCTCTCTTCCTGCGTAAGAAATCAGTCGCTGCGGTACGGAGGGGGCGGGGGCCGCTAGCCGACCGCGCCTTCCATCTGCAGCTCGATCAGCCGGTTCAGCTCCAGCGCGTACTCCATCGGCAGCTCCTTGGCGATCGGCTCGACGAAGCCGCGGACGATCATCGCCATGGCCTCCTGCTCGGTGAGGCCGCGCTGCATCAGGTAGAAGAGCTGGTCCTCGGAGACCTTGGAGACGGTGGCCTCGTGGCCCATGGTCACGTCGTCCTCGCGCACGTCCACGTAGGGGTACGTGTCGGAGCGGGAGATCGTGTCGACGAGCAGGGCGTCGCAGAGCACGTTGGACTTGGAGCCGGGGGCGCCCTCGCCGATCTCGATGAGGCCGCGGTAGGAGGTGCGGCCGCCGCCGCGCGCCACCGACTTGGAGACGATGGACGACGAGGTGTTCGGGGCCATGTGGACCATCTTGGCGCCGGCGTCCTGGTGCTGGCCCTCGCCCGCGAAGGCGATGGAGAGCGTCTCGCCCTTGGCGTGCTCGCCCATGAGGTAGACGGCCGGGTACTTCATGGTGACCTTGGAGCCGATGTTGCCGTCGACCCACTCCATGGTGGCGCCCTCGTAGGCGACGGCGCGCTTGGTCACCAGGTTGTAGACGTTGTTCGACCAGTTCTGGATGGTCGTGTAGCGGCAGCGGCCGCCCTTCTTCACGATGATCTCGACGACCGCGGAGTGCAGCGAGTCGGAGGAGTAGATCGGGGCGGTGCAGCCCTCGACGTAGTGGACGTAGGCGTCCTCGTCGACGATGATCAGCGTCCGCTCGAACTGGCCCATGTTCTCCGTGTTGATGCGGAAGTAGGCCTGGAGCGGGATCTCGACGTGCACGCCCTTCGGCACGTAGATGAACGAGCCGCCGGACCACACGGCCGTGTTCAGCGAGGCGAACTTGTTGTCGCCGACCGGGATGACGGTGCCGAAGTACTCCTTGAAGAGCTCCTCGTGCTCCTTCAGCGCGGTGTCGGTGTCGACGAAGATGACGCCCTGCTCCTCCAGGTCCTCGCGGATCTGGTGGTAGACGACCTCGGACTCGTACTGGGCCGCGACACCGGCGACGAGGCGCTGCTTCTCCGCCTCCGGGATGCCGAGCTTGTCGTACGTGTTCTTGATGTCCTCCGGCAGGTCCTCCCAGGACTCGGCCTGCTTCTCGGTGGACCGCACGAAGTACTTGATGTTGTCGAAGTCGATCCCGCCGAGGTCGGAGCCCCAGGTCGGCATGGGCTTCTTGTCGAAGAGCCGCAGACCCTTGAGACGGAGCTTCAGCATCCACTCGGGCTCGTTCTTCTTCGCGGAGATGTCGCGGACGACGTCCTCGTTCAGGCCGCGCTTGGCGGTGGCACCGGCGGTGTCGGAGTCGGCCCAGCCGTACTCGTACCGACCCAGGCCCTCAAGCTCGGGGTGGCTGATCTCGGTGGTCATGCGGGCTTCCTCCCGGCCGTGCTTACGGATGCTGTCTCAGTGGTCTGCGGGGTGCTGTGCGGGATGAACGTGGTGCAGACGCCGTCGCCGTGGGCGATCGTGGCCAGGCGCTGGACGTGCGTTCCCAGGAGGCGGGAGAAGATCTCCGTCTCCGCCTCGCACAGCTGTGGGTACTGCTCGGCGACGTGGGCGACCGGGCAGTGGTGCTGGCAGAGCTGCTCGCCGACCGGCGCGTTGCGCGCAGTGGCAGCGTACCCGTCCGCCGTCAGGGCCTTGGCCAGCGCCTCGGCCCGCCGCTCGGGCTCGACCGATTCGACGGCCTCCCGGTAGGCCTCGGCCTGGGCCTCGATCCGGTCGCGGGCGAAGGCCGCCACGGCGGCCTCTCCGCCGGCGTTGCGCTCGATCCAGCGGAGCGCCTCGACGGCGAGGGCGTCGTACGACTGGTCGAAGGCGTCCCGGCCGCAGTCGGTGAGGGCGAAGACCTTGGCCGGGCGGCCGCGGGTGCGGGCGCCGTAGACGCGCTTCTCGCGGGCCTCCACGACCTGCTCGGCGACGAGCGCGTCGAGGTGCCGGCGGACGGCGGCCTGGGTGAGGCCCAGCCGCTCGGCGAGGTCGGCGACGGTGGACGGCCCGTGGTCCAGGATGGAGCGCGCGACCCGGTTGCGGGTGGACCGCTCACCGGTCGCGAGTTCCTCCGCAGGAGCCGCGCCAAGGTTTTTCACAACGCCATTGTTGCGTAATTAATCGGGCAGTGACAAGCCGCGCCCGGAACGGTGGCGATGGCGTGCATCACTCAGGTAAGGCTTACCTGACCTGCGGAAACGATCATTCGTAGGACGAATCGAGGGTGGCCTGACCAGCCGGTTCCCCCTCCGCCGGGGCGTCGGCCGGCACGGCCACCGGCCGCCCCGCCGCGCTCATCAGGTCCCGGAAGACGGCCGCGTCACGAGGCGCCTCGACCCCCGGGTCGTTGTTGAAGTAGACGTACGCGTCCGCGCCCGGCGGCCGCCCCTCCACGAGCCGTTCCACCCAGCTCTCCAGCGCCTGCCTGCCGTACGCCGGCCACGGCCGGGCCCTGCCCTCGTGCAGGCGCAGATAGCCCCAGTCGGCCGTCCGCCACAGCGGGGTCACCGGCCGGGACTTCCGGTCCGCCCAGCACAGCGCGGCCCCGCGCTCAGTGAGGACCGCCTCGGTCCGGTCCGTCCACCACGAGGCGTGCCGCGGCTCGACGGCCACCCGCACCCCCGCCGGGAAGCAGGCGAGGACCGCGTCCAGCAGCCCCGGGTCGGCCCGCAGCGACGGCGGGAACTGGAGCAGCACCGGCCCCAGCCGATCCCCCAGCTCCCCCGCCCGTCCCATCAGCTCCGCCACCAGCTCCTCCGGCTCCCGCAGCCGCTTGTCGTGCGTCAGCCGGCGGGTCGCCTTGACCGCCATGACGAAGCCGTCGGGCGTCCGCCTCCGCCAGGCGGCGAAGGTCGACCGCTCCGGCAGCCGGTAGAACGAGCCGTTGTTCTCCACGGTGGCGAACCGGCGGGCGTACTCCTCCAGCCAGAGCCGCTGCGGCACGCCCTCCGGGTAGAAGGTGCCCCGCCAGTCCCGGTACTGCCACCCCGAGGTGCCCACGAAGACCGTCATGGGAGGCTCCTGCCCCGTCCGCGCCCGCCCATCCGGCGCCGCCGCCCGGCTGCCGGCCGCTCCCCCGGGGCCGCGGCCCGGCCCGTCCCCGCGGGTCCTTAGACTTCCCGGCATGGAAAACGAGTCCGCCGGCACCGCCGTCCGCGTCCGCGGCCTGGTCAAGCGGTACGGCACGAAGACCGCCGTCGACGGCCTCGACCTCGACGTGCGGACCGGCACCGTCACCGCCGTCCTGGGCCCCAACGGCGCCGGCAAGACCACCACGATCGAGACCTGCGAGGGCTACCGGAAGCCGGACGACGGCACCGTCCGCGTCCTCGGCCTCGACCCGCTCGCCGACGCCGCCGACCTGCGCCCCCGTGTCGGCGTGATGCTCCAGTCCGGCGGCGTGTACTCCGGCGCCCGCGCCGACGAGATGCTCCGCCACATGGCGAAGCTGCACGCCCACCCGCTCGACGTCGACGCCCTGATCGAGCGCCTCGGCCTCGGCTCCTGCGGCCGTACGACCTACCGGCGGCTCTCCGGCGGCCAGCAGCAGCGGCTCGCCCTCGCCATGGCCGTGGTCGGACGCCCCGAGCTCGTCTTCCTCGACGAGCCCACCGCCGGCCTCGACCCGCAGGCCCGCCACGCCACCTGGGACCTGGTCCGCGAGCTGCGCGCCGACGGCGTCACCGTCGTCCTCACCACCCACTTCATGCAGGAGGCCGAGGAGCTCGCCGACGACGTCGCCATCGTCGACGGCGGCCGGATCGCCGCCCAGGGCAGCCCCGAGCTGCTCTGCCGCGGCGGAGCCGAGAACACCCTCGCCTTCACCGGCCGCCCCGGCCTCGACCTCGGCTCCCTGCTCCACGCGCTCCCGGACGGCACCGAGGCCGCCGAGCCGCTGCCGGGCACGTACCGCATCACCGGCACCGTCGACCCCCAGCTGCTCGCCACCGTCACCACCTGGTGCGCGCAGCACGGCGTGATGCCCGACCGCATCTCGGTCGAACGCCACACCCTCGAAGACGTCTTCCTGGAGCTGACCGGCAAGGAGCTTCGCGCATGAGCACCGGTACGTACGCGCCGAAGCCGGGGGCCGCCCCCGTCGGACGGATGATCGCGGCGCAGACCGCCCTGGAGACGCGGATGCTGCTCCGCAACGGCGAGCAGCTCCTCCTCACGGTGATCATCCCCTCCCTCCTGCTCGTGCTGTTCTCGGCGGTCGACATCGTCGACACCGGGAAGGGCGAGGCGGTCGACTTCCTCGCCCCCGGCGTCCTCGCGCTCGCCGTGATGTCCACCGCCTTCACCGGCCAGGCCATCGCCACCGGCTTCGAGCGGCGCTACGGCGTCCTCAAGCGGCTCGCGGCCTCCCCGCTGCCCCGCCGGGCCCTCATGACCGCCAAGACGCTGGCCGTCCTGGTCACCGAGGTCCTCCAGATCGTCCTGCTGACCGCCATCGCGTTCGGCCTGGGCTGGTCCCCGCACGGCAACCCGCTCGCCGTCCTGCTCCTGCTGGTCCTCGGCACCGCCGCCTTCTCGGGGCTCGGGCTCCTGATGGCCGGCACGCTCAAGGCCGAGGCGACCCTCGCCGCGGCCAACCTGGTCTTCCTGCTGCTCCTGGTCGGCGGCGGGGTGATCGTCCCGCTGGAGAAGTTCGGCGCGGCCGGCGACGTGCTGGCGCTGCTGCCGATCTCGGCCCTCTCCGACGGCCTCAGGGACGTCCTCCAGGACGGCGCGGGCACGCCGTGGGCGGATGCCGGGATCCTCGCCGTCTGGGCCGTCCTGGGCCTCGGGGCGGCGGCGCGGTTCTTCCGCTGGGAGTGACCGCGGAGGACCAGAGGGTGACGTTTCCGGACAAGGCACCCCTCGTGAAAGCGTGCACAAGCCCGCGCCTACGATAGGGCCCGTGCAGACCCCCCTCGCCTTCATCGCCCAGCGCTGGACCCCGTCCCCCCGGGTCCTCCGGCGCGCCGCGCTCTCCGCCGTCGTGATGAGCGTCCTCATCATCGTCACCGGCGGCGCGGTCCGGCTGACCGGTTCCGGACTCGGCTGCGACACGTGGCCCAAGTGCACGGACGACAGCCTCTTCGCCACCCCCGAACAGGGCCTCCACGGAGCCATCGAGTTCGGCAACCGGATGCTGACCTACGTCCTGTCGGCCGCCGTCGGCTGGGCCATCATCGCCGCCCGTTCGACCGAGCCGTGGCGCCGGAACCTCACCCGCTGGGGCTGGGCGCAGTTCTGGATCGTGATGAGCAACGCCGTCCTCGGCGGCATCACCGTCTGGATGGGCCTCAACCCATGGACCGTGGCCGGGCACTTCCTGGCCGCCAACGCGCTGCTCACCGTCGCCGTGATCACCTGGCACCGGACCGGCGAGGGCGACACCGCCCCCCGCCCGCGCGTGCCGGGCCCGGTGCGGAAGCTGTCCTGGGCGATCGCCGTCGTCTCGGGCCTGCTGATCGCGCTCGGCACCACGGTGACCGGCGCCGGCAAGCACGCGGGCGACAGCAGCGACGTGCCCCGCATGCCCTGGGACTGGACGGCCGCCGCCCATCTGCACGCCATCGCCGCCTGGGCCGTCTGCGCCCTCGCCGTCGCCATGTGGCTGGTCCTGCGCGTGGTCGACGCCCCGGACGACACCCGCGCCCGCGCCCGCGACCTGCTGATCGTGCTGCTGCTCCAGGGCGGCATCGGTTACGTCCAGTACTTCACCGGCGTCCCGGAACTCCTGGTGGCCGCCCACATGCTCGGCTCCTCGCTGATGTGGATCGCGGTGCTGCGCCTGGCCCTGAGCCTGCGCGAGCGCCCCCTGCCGGCGGCCGACCTCCCGGCCCAGGCGAACCCGGAGCTGGCGAAGGCCTGACGCCCCTCCCGCACTCCCGGCGCGGGTCCACCGGCTCATGCCAGCCGGTAGACCCGCGTCGCGTTGTCCGCGGCGATCATCGCGGCGACCCGCTGGGCGTCGGTACGCGACCAGGCGCCGTCCATGACCCAGGCGCCGAGCACCCGGCCGAGGGCGGCGCGGAAGGCGCTGGCGGCGACCACGTGCAGCTCGGGCAGGCCGCGGGCGCCGCTGGAGTAGAGCAGCTTGCCGAAGGGGGCCAGTTCCAGGACCTCGGCGAGGACGTCCGCCGCCCGGGCCCCGGTGTGCGCCAGGGCGGCGCCCAGGTCCGCGTAGACGTGCGGGAAGGCCCCGGCCATCCGGGCGGCCGTCCGGTGGTGCGGCGGGCCGTGCAGCAGGACGAGGTCGGCGCCGAGCCCGGCGGTGGCGGCGGCGAAGCCGCGCAGGCCGGCCGGGTCCCGGTCCCCGGTGTGGAGCTGGAGCGGGCGGCCCGCGCCCACCGCGATCCACAGCAGGCGGCGCAGCAGCACCGGCGAGTCGAGGGGACCGCCGGCGGGCCGGCCGGCGAGCCAGCGGCCCGCGGCGCGGCGGGTCTCGGCGCGCCCGGGGGGCTCGGGGTCGGCGGCGAGGCCGCAGCGCGGGGCGGAGACCGAGGAGAAGGCCACGGAGCGCACGGCGGCCTCCTGGACGGCCTCGGTGAGGTTGGCGAGGAAGGCGTCGACGGTCCCCGAGGTGTCGGCGACCTGCTCGGCGAGGGGCTCCAGACGGACGATCTCGTGGGCGCGGGCCGCACCGGCGGCGGCCAGCTCGGCGGGCCCGGTGAGGTCCCCGGGGAGGCCGGTGTCGACGAGGTAGGTGGCGATGCCGGCGGCCCGCAGCAGCCGGCGGCCGGTCTCGGCGACGCCGAGCTCGCGGCGGCGGGCGAGGTAGCGGGCGGGCGGGCAGTGCGGTTCGAGGCCGAGGAGCGGCGGGCACCAGCGCCGTACGGCGAAGCCCGTCTGGGTGTCGAAGAAGGTCGTGCCGGAGGCCGGCAGGACGGCGGCCGGGCCGAGGTGGGCCTCGAAGGTGCCGAGGCCCAGCTCCGTCCGGAGCACCCCGTGGCAGTACTGGTCCACCAGGCGCGGCGTGTCGATCATCTCGGGGGGCTCCCTGCGTGGGCGTGTCTCCACACGTCCTAACGGGTGAGCCCCTCGCGAGGTTGTTGCCTGCGCCCGGGCCGTCGGCCGGTCGTTCAGGCGTTGGCGGGGCCGCCGAGCTGGATGCCGGCCATGCGGGTCCACTCGTAGGGACCGGTGACGACCTTGGCGGCGAACTCCCCGTCGAACTCGTCGTGCAGGGTCAGCCCGGCCTTCTCGGCGGCCTGCCGGGCGACCGCGTGGGTGGGGGCCACCAGGTCGCCCCAGCCGCCGTCCTCGCCGACGAGGACGATCCGGGTGCCGGCCTGGCCGATGTGGGCGAGCTGGCCCTCGACGCCGCCGTGCTCCCTGCCGAAGGCGCGGATCTCCTTGGCGAGCTTGGCCGCCTTGCGCGCCTCGCGCGGCGAGGCGGCCGTGGTGTCTTCCTTGGTGTCTGCCATGACAAGGATGCTACCGAGGGGTAGATCGACTGACGACGGCCGGGCCGCGTGGGACAGCCCACACGACCCGGCCGTCGGAGCCGGAGAACCGCCGCGCCGGAACTAGCGCAGGAAGGGGTCCACCGCGACCGCCACGAAGAGCAGCGAGACGTAGGTGATGGACCAGTGGAAGAGGCGCATCTCCTTGAGCTTCGCCCCGGTGACCTCGGCCTTGGCGCGGTTCAGCAGGCCGTGCGCCTCCCACAGCCACCAGCCGCCGGTGGCCAGGGCGACGGCGGTGTAGAACCAGCCGGTGTAGCCCAGCGGGGTGAGCAGCAGCGAGACCCCCACCATGACCCAGCTGTAGAGGACGATCTGCCGGGCGACGACCTTGTTGGAGGCGACCACCGGGAGCATCGGCACGCCCACGCGCGCGTAGTCCTCCTTCACCTTCATCGACAGCGGCCAGTAGTGCGGCGGCGTCCAGAAGAAGATGACCATGAAGAGGATGACGGCGGCCCAGGACATCGAGTTCGTGACCGAGGACCAGCCGATGAGGACGGGCATGCAGCCGGCGATGCCGCCCCAGACGATGTTCTGCGCGGTGCGCCGCTTCAGGATCATCGTGTAGATCACGACGTAGAAGAGGAGCGCGCCGAGCGAGAGCCAGGCGGAGAGCCAGTTGACCAGCAGGCCGAACCAGAGGGTGGAGACGACGGCGAGGGAGAGGCCGAAGACCAGGCCCTCGCGCGGCGAGACCATGCCGGTGACCAGCGGGCGCTGCGCGGTGCGGTCCATCAGCGCGTCGATGTCGCGGTCGATGTACATGTTGAGCGCGTTGGCGCCGCCCGCCGAGAGGTAGCCGCCGAAGCAGGTGGCGAGCACCAGCCACAGGTCCGGCACGCCCTGCTCGGCGAGGAACATCACCGGAACGGTGGTGATGAGCAGCAGCTCGATGATCCGCGGCTTGGTCAGCGCCACGAATGCCTTGACGCGGGCCCCGAACGGCCGATGGCCCCCCGGGCCGGTAGCCAAGACGACCCCTGCGGGTCGGGACTCGACGGCCGTCACGCACACCCCTGACAGAGAAATTCCCAGCAAGTTCCCCGGATAAAGACGGGGTGAAACTTGCGCGTACCACGCCACTGTAGACGTTGCCCAGACGCCGGTCTTCGCGGGGGTGGGGTCGTGTTGGCGGGGCTCACTCGTGAGCGCGAATCCCTTCCCGTATCAAGGGACGGACACCGTTCGGCGCGCCGTTCGGGAGGCGAAGCGCCACGCCCACCGGCACTCTTGGCGTGTCCGCTCATTTGAGGGGCATGGACACGAAAAGAGGGGGCTTTTTCGGGGGTAGGCTCGACACCGCCGGTACACCCTCAGTCACCGGCTACAGACATGTGGAGAGGAGCCCTGACCCAGGGTGAGCACTAAGCCGACCACCACAGACCTCCAGTGGACCGAATTGGACCAGCGGGCCGTCGACACCGCCCGCATCCTGGCCGCGGACGCCGTACAGAAGGTCGGCAACGGCCATCCCGGTACGGCGATGAGCCTCGCGCCGGCCGCGTACACCCTCTTCCAGAAGGTGATGCGCCACGACCCGTCCGACCCCGAGTGGGTCGGCCGCGACCGGTTCGTGCTCTCCGCGGGCCACTCCTCCCTGACCCTGTACACCCAGCTGTACCTGGGCGGCTTCGGGCTGGAGCTGGACGACCTCAAGGCGTTCCGCACCTGGGGCTCGAAGACCCCGGGCCACCCGGAGTACGGCCACACCGCCGGCGTCGAGACCACCACCGGCCCGCTGGGCCAGGGCGTGGCGAACGCGGTGGGCATGGCGATGGCCGCCCGCTACGAGCGCGGCCTGTTCGACCCGGAGGCGGCCCCCGGCACCTCCCCCTTCGACCACAACGTCTACGTGATCGCCGGCGACGGCTGCCTCCAGGAGGGCATCTCCGCCGAGGCGTCCTCGCTCGCGGGCCACCAGAAGCTCGGCAACCTGATCCTGCTGTGGGACGACAACCACATCTCGATCGAGGGCGACACCGAGACGGCCGTCTCCGAGGACACGCTGAAGCGGTACGAGGCGTACGGCTGGCACGTGCAGCGCGTGGAGCCTCAGGAGAACGGCGACCTGGACCCGGCCGGGCTGTACGCGGCGATCCGCGCGGCCGAGGCCGAGACCGAGCGCCCGTCCTTCATCGCGATGCGCTCGATCATCGCCTGGCCCGCGCCGAACGCGCAGAACACCGAGGCCGCGCACGGCTCGGCGCTCGGCGACGAGGAGGTCGCGGCCACCAAGCGCGTCCTGGGCTTCGACCCGGAGCAGAGCTTCGAGGTCTCCGACGAGGTCATCGCCCACACCCGCGCGCTGGGCGCCCGCGGTGCCGAGGCCCGCTCCGCCTGGGAGAAGCAGCTCTCGGAGTGGCGTGCGGCCAACCCGGAGCGCGCCGCCGAGTTCGACCGGATCCAGGCGAACGAGCTGCCGGCCGGCTGGGAGGAGAAGCTCCCGGTCTTCGAGGCGGGCAAGTCCGTCGCCACCCGCGCCGCCTCGGGCAAGGTGCTCCAGGCGCTGGGCGAGGTCGTCCCGGAGCTGTGGGGCGGCTCGGCCGACCTCGCGGGCTCGAACAACACGACGATCGACAAGGCGTCGTCCTTCCTCCCCGAGGGCAACCCGCTGCCGGAGGCCCACCCGTACGGCCGCACGATCCACTTCGGCATCCGCGAGCACGCCATGGCCGCGGAGATGAACGGCATCGCGCTGCACGGCAACACCCGCATCTACGGCGGCACCTTCCTGGTCTTCTCGGACTACATGCGCAACGCGGTGCGCCTGTCGGCCCTGATGCACCTGCCGGTGACCTACGTGTGGACGCACGACTCGATCGGTCTCGGCGAGGACGGCCCGACCCACCAGCCGGTGGAGCACCTGGCCTCGCTGCGCGCGATCCCGGGGCTGAACGTGGTCCGCCCGGCCGACGCCAACGAGACGGCGATCGCCTGGCGCGAGATCATGAAGCGGCACACCCGCGCGTACCCGGAGGGCGCGCCGCACGGTCTGGCGCTGACCCGCCAGGGCGTGCCGACCTACGCGCCGAACGAGGACGCGGCCAAGGGCGGCTACGTGCTCTTCGACGCCGAAGGGCCCTCCGGGCAGAACACGGCCCCGGAGGTCGTGATCATCGCGACCGGTTCCGAGGTGCACCTGGCCGTCGAGGCCCGTGAGGCCCTCCAGGCGGAGGGCGTCCCGACCCGGGTCGTCTCGATGCCGTCCGTGGAGTGGTTCGAGGAGCAGGACCAGGCGTACAAGGACTCGGTCCTGCCGCCGTCGGTGAAGGCGCGCGTCGCGGTCGAGGCCGGTGTCGGCCTCACGTGGCACCGGTACGTCGGCGACGCGGGCCGGATCGTCTCGCTGGAGCACTTCGGTGCCTCGGCCGACGCCAAGGTCCTCTTCCGTGAGTTCGGTTTCACGCCGGAGGCCGTCGCCGCCGCCGCCCGGGAATCGATCGCCGCCGCCGCGCGCTGACGCGGATACGTACGACTTTTGGAGATGGAATTCTCATGACAGACGCTCTCAAGCGCCTCTCCGACGAAGGCGTCGCGATCTGGCTGGACGACCTGTCGCGTCAGCGGATCACGTCCGGCAACCTGGCCGAGCTGATCGACCAGTCGCACGTGGTCGGCGTCACCACCAACCCCTCGATCTTCCAGAAGGCGATCTCCGAGGGACACGGTTACGACCAGCAGCTCGCCGACCTGGCCGCCCGCAAGGTGACCGTGGACGAGGCCATCCGCATGATCACGACGGCGGACGTCCGGGACGCCGCCGACATCCTGCGTCCGGTCTTCGACGCGACCGACGGCCAGGACGGCCGGGTGTCGATCGAGGTCGACCCGCGGCTCGCCCACGACACGGTCGCCACGATCGCCGAGGCGAAGCAGCTGGCGTGGCTGGTGGACCGGCCCAACACCCTCATCAAGATCCCCGCGACGAAGGCCGGCCTGCCGGCGATCACCGAGGTCATCGGCCTCGGCATCAGCGTCAACGTGACGCTGATCTTCTCGCTGGAGCGCTACCGCGCGGTCATGGACGCCTACCTGGCGGGCCTGGAGAAGGCCCGCGAGCGCGGCCTCGACCTGGCGAAGATCCACTCGGTGGCGTCCTTCTTCGTCTCCCGCGTGGACACGGAGATCGACAAGCGCCTGGACGGCATCGGCACCGACGAGGCCAAGGCGCTCAAGGGCAAGGCCGCGCTCGCCAACGCGCGCCTGGCCTACGAGGCGTACGAGGAGGTCTTCTCCTCGGAGCGCTGGGCCGCCCTGGACAAGGCGCAGGCCAACAAGCAGCGTCCGCTGTGGGCCTCGACCGGCGTCAAGGACCCGGCCTACAAGGACACGCTGTACGTCGTGGACCTGGTCGCCCCCGGCACGGTGAACACCATGCCGGAGGCCACCCTGGAGGCCACCGCCGACCACGGCGAGGTCACCGGTGACACCGTCCGCGGCACGTACGACTCCTCCCGCGAGGTCCTGGAGGCCGTCGCGAAGCTGGGCATCGGCTACGACGACGTGGTCCAGCTCCTGGAGGACGAGGGCGTCGAGAAGTTCGAGGCCGCGTGGAACGACCTGCTCGGTTCGACCGAGGCGGAGCTCAAGCGCCTCGCCCCCTCGGAGGGCTGACCACAGTGAGCACCGTCCACGGAGCCAACCCGCTCCGTGACGCCGCAGACCGACGGCTCCCGCGCATCGCGGGGCCGTCGGGCCTGGTCATCTTCGGCGTCACGGGCGATTTGTCCCGTAAGAAGCTGATGCCCGCCGTCTACGACCTGGCCAACCGCGGCCTGCTGCCGCCGGGCTTCTCGCTCGTCGGCTTCGCCCGCCGGGAGTGGCAGGACGAGGACTTCGCGCAGGAGGTCCACGACGCGGTCAAGCAGCACGCCCGCACCCCCTTCCGCGAGGAGGTCTGGCAGCAGCTGATCCAGGGCATGCGCTTCGTCCAGGGCGACTTCGACAGCGACGAGGCCTTCGAGCAGCTCAAGGACACCATCCAGGAGCTGGACAAGGCGCAGGGCACCGGGGGCAACTTCGCCTTCTACCTGTCCGTGCCGCCGAAGTTCTTCCCGCTCGTCGTCCAGCAGCTGAAGAAGCACGGCCTGGCCGACCAGAAGAACGGCTCCTGGCGCCGCGCCGTCATCGAGAAGCCCTTCGGCCACGACCTGGCCTCCGCCAAGGAGCTCAACGAGGTCGTCCACGAGGTCTTCCCGCCCGAGGCGGTCTTCCGCATCGACCACTACCTCGGCAAGGAGACCGTCCAGAACATCCTGGCGCTCCGCTTCGCCAACACCCTCTTCGAGCCGATCTGGAACCGGTCCTACGTCGACCACGTGCAGATCACCATGGCCGAGGACATCGGCATCGGCGGCCGCGCCGGCTACTACGACGGCATCGGCGCCGCCCGTGACGTCATCCAGAACCACCTGCTCCAGCTGCTCGCGCTGACCGCGATGGAGGAGCCCGCCTCCTTCGACGCCGACGCGCTCGCCGCCGAGAAGACCAAGGTGCTGGGCGCCGTCCGGCTGCCCAAGGACCTGGCGAAGAGCACCGTCCGCGGGCAGTACGCGGCCGGCTGGCAGGGCGGCGCCAAGGCCGTCGGCTACCTCCAGGAAGAGGGCATCGACCCCCAGTCGAAGACCGACACCTACGCGGCGGTCAAGCTGGAGATCGACAACCGCCGCTGGGCGGGCGTCCCCTTCTACCTGCGCACCGGCAAGCGCCTGGGCCGCCGGGTCACCGAGATCGCGGTGGTCTTCCAGCGCGCCCCGCACTCCCCCTTCGACCACACGTCGACGGAGGAGCTGGGCCGCAACGCGATCGTCATCCGGGTCCAGCCGGACGAGGGCGTCACCGTCCGCTTCGGCTCCAAGGTGCCGGGCACCCAGATGGAGATCCGGGACGTGTCGATGGACTTCGCCTACGGCGAGTCCTTCACCGAGTCCAGCCCCGAGGCCTACGAGCGGCTCATCCTGGACGTCCTCCTCGGCGACTCCAACCTCTTCCCGCGCGTGGAGGAGGTCGAGCTGTCCTGGAAGATCCTCGACCCGATCGAGCAGTACTGGGACAAGCACGGCAAGCCCGCCCAGTACGAGTCCGGGACCTGGGGTCCCGTCGAGGCGGACGAGATGCTCGCACGAGACGGCAGGAGCTGGCGCCGGCCATGAAGACCGACCTGACGGACACCACGTCCTCCAAGATCAACAAGGCGCTGGTGCTCGGGCGGCGGGCGATCGGCACCCCGGCCGTCGGCATGGTGCTCACCCTCGTGATCGTCACCGACGAGGAGAACGCCTACGACGCGCTGAAGGCGGCCAGCGAGGCCTCCCGCGAGCACCCCTCGCGGACCCTCGTGGTGATCAAGCGGGTCTCGCGCTCGCCGCGGGACCGGGCCAACACCCGGCTCGACGCCGAGGTCCGCCTCGGCGCCGACGCCGGCTCCGGGGAGACGGTGGTCCTCCGGCTGTACGGCGAGGTCGTCGACCAGGCCCAGTCGGTGGTGCTGCCGCTGCTCCTCCCGGACGCCCCCGTCGTCGTCTGGTGGCCGGTGAACGCGCCGACCGACCCGGCGAACGACCCGCTGGGCGCCCTCGCCCAGCGCCGGGTGACCGACACGTACGCCGCCGAGCAGCCCATCGAGGAGCTGACCGCGCGCGCGGACACCTACACCCCCGGCGACACGGACCTGTCGTGGACCCGGATCACGCCGTGGCGCTCGATGCTGGCCGCCGCGCTCGACCAGGTCCACTGCAAGGTGACCTCGGCCGACGTGGAGGGCGAGGAGTTCAACCCGAGCGTCGAACTGCTCGCCATGTGGCTGGCCGAACGGCTCAAGGTGCCGGTGCGGCGCTCGAAGTCGGCGGGGCCCGGCCTCACCTCCGTACGGCTGGAGACCAGCGCCGGGCCGATCGTGCTCGACCGGCCCGACGGTTCGCTCGCGACCCTCTCCATAGAGGGGCAGCCGCACCGCGCGGTGGCGCTCAAGCGGCGCGAGACGGCCGAGCTGATCGCCGAGGAGCTGCGCAGGCTCGACCCGGACGACACCTACGCGGCCGCGCTGAAGTACGGCCTGGAGCGGCTCGACGAGGAGGCGGCCGTCACCGCCCCCGCGCCGTCGGATCCCGCCCCGGACGTCACGGCGGAGCCCGCCGCGGAGTCCTCCCCCGAGCCCGCGAAGAAGGCTCCCGCCAAGAAGGCCCCGGCGAAGAAGGCGGCCGGATGAGCGCCCCCCGGCTCGTGGTCCACGGGTCCAAGGAGCTGATGGCCGAGGCCGCCGCGGCCCGGCTGATCACCGCGGTCGTGGACGCCCAGGCCGACCGGGGCACCGCCTCGGTCGTGCTGACCGGCGGCCGCAACGGCAACGGCCTGCTCGCCGCCCTCGGCACGGCGCCCGCCCGGGACGCGATCGACTGGTCGCGGCTCGACCTGTGGTGGGGCGACGAGCGGTTCCTGCCCGAGGGCGACCCCGAGCGGAACGTCACCCAGGCCCGCGAGGCGCTGCTCGACCGGGTCCCGCTGGACCCGGCCCGGGTGCACGCCATGCCGGCCTCGGACGGCCCCCACGGGGACGACGCCGACGCCGCCGCGGCGGCCTACGCGGCCGAACTGGCCGCCGCGGCCGGCCCGGGGGCGCGGGTGCCGGCCTTCGACGTGCTGATGCTCGGCGTCGGCCCGGACACCCACGTGGCCTCGCTCTTCCCGGAGCTCCCGGCGGTCCGGGAGACCGGACGGACGGTGGTCGGGGTGCACGACGCGCCCAAGCCGCCGCCGACCCGGATCTCCCTGACCCTCCCGGCGATCCGGGCGGCCCGGGAGGTCTGGCTGCTCGCGGCCGGCGAGGACAAGGCGAAGGCCGCGGCCCTCGCGCTCTCCGAAGGCGCGGACGAGGCGCGGGTCCCGGCCTCCGGCGCCCGCGGCACCGAGCGCACGCTGTGGCTGATGGACGGAGCGGCGGCCTCGGAGCTGTCCTAGCCCCCCGCTCGGGCCCGGTTCACCCCCCGGTGGACCGGGCCTCCGTCGTTTCCGGGGCCGCCGCCGGTACGAGGAAGGGCGCGAGCAGCCCCGGTACGGCCCGGTCGGCGAGGGCGAGGGCCTGGGACTCGCCCGCGTCCAGGACGTCGTAGGCGCCCTCTCCGGCGGCCGTGGTGGCGGTGAGGGTGAGGAGCCCGGCGCGGCGCTGGAAGTACGACTGCTTGACCGTCCAGCCGATGATCCCGGTCCGCTGGAGGGCGACCGTGGCCCGCCGCACGGTGCCCGAACGGGTCACCAGGTGGGCCCCGCTGACGGCGTGTCCGAGCGAGCGGTACGCGTCCCGGGCGAGGAGCACGGCGAGCGGCGCGAGGACCGCGGTCCAGCCGGCCGCCGCGTACAGCAGCACCGGGGTGAGGAGCGCCCCCAGGAGGGCGAGGACGGCGGCGGGGAGCAGGACGGCGCCGAGGGCCCGACGGAGCCTGCGGGCGCGGGCGGCGCGGGGATGGGCGGCGAGCGGGGCGGAGGTGGGCGGTTCGGTCGCGCGCAGCACCTCGGCGGCGACCCGGTCGGCGACCGCCCGGGGCGCGGCCGGCAGCAGGGTCTTGAGGTCGCCGTGCTTCTCGTCGTCGTCCTCGGCGAGGCCGGTGGCGACGGCGTCGATCCGGGCGGCCCCGCAGAGCCGGACGCCGAGGGGCTCGACGAGTTCGACGCCGCGCAGCCGGCGCTCCTCCAGGGTGACCGAACGGGCGGTGAACAGGCCGCGGCGGACCCGCAGGGTGCCGCCGGGTTCGCGCTCCAGCCGGTGGTTCCACCACATCTCGACCCAGAGGCCGAGGGCGCCGACGGCCCCGGCGGCGGTGGCGAGGAGGAACAGGTCGACGACCATCCAGGGCAGCGAGACCTCCCGGAAGCGGTCCCCTATCCAGTCGATGACCTCGGCCTGGGCGCCGAACCACTCGCTGACCTGCATGACGGCTCCGGCGGCGGCGCCGCCGAGGGCGGGGGCGACGAAGGAGACCGGGGCGTAGCGGATCCAGCGGGGGTCGACGACGGCGAGGGTGCCGTCGTGGGCGGGGTCGGCCTCCGGGGCGGCGGGGCGGGCGAGGAGTTCGCGGCGGAGCCGTTCGCCCTCGGCGCGGGTGACGAGTTCGAGTGCGAGGGTGGACTCGCCGCCGCCGGTGGACTCGCCGGTGCCGATGCGGACCTTGACGAGGCCGGGGACGCGCTGGAGCGGGTTGGCCGTGAGGTCGACCGTGCGGATCCGGTCGCGGGCCAGGGAGCGGCGCTTGAGGAGGAGCAGGCCGGTGTGGAGGTCGACCCGGTCGGGGCCGACCCGGTAGCGGGTGCGGCGGCAGCGGACCCAGTCGGCGGCGGTGCCGCCGCCGACCAGGAGGGCGGCGCCGGCGAGGACCCAGGCGACGGCCTGCCACAGCGGCCGGCCGCCGGCCAGTCCGGCGGCGAGGGGCACGCCGGCGCCGACGGCGATCCCGCAGAAGACGGCGGCGGTGACGAGCAGGGTGCGCGGGTCGAGCCGCCGCCACTCCTCCCCGGGCCGTTCCTCCTCGGGCCCGGTGCTCACGTGGCGTCCCCGGGGGTGGCCCGGGTGAGCGCGGTGAGCCGTTCGGCGAGTTCGGCGGCCAGCTCGTGGTCGAGCCCCTCCGCCCGCAGCGCGCCCTTGGAGGAGGCGGTGGTCACGGTGACGGTGGCCAGGCCGAAGAGCTGCTCCAGCGGTCCGCGTACGGTGTCCACGGTCTGGATCCGGGACATCGGGGCGATCCGCCACTCCTGCCACAGGGCGCCGGTGCGGACGTACACGGCCTCGTCGGTGACCTCCCAGCGGTGCACCCGGAACCACCAGGCGGGGAAGAACGCGGTGCAGGCCGCCCCGAGCACGGCCAGGACCGCGGCCGCGGTGAGCAGCCAGGTCCGGGCCGGTCCGATCAGGAGGCCGGCCGCGGCCAGGACGGCGGCCGGGACGCCGGCGGCGAGGAGGCACCGGGCGCTCCACCAGCCGACGGCCCTGCGGTCCACCGCGTTCCTGGGCGGCCGCAGCCGCACCGCGTTCTCCCCCGCCACCGGTCAGCTCCGGCCGCGCAGGGAGCGGTAGGCGGCGACGAGGGCCGCGGTGGAGCTGTCGAGACCGTCGGCGGACTCCTCACCGGTCAGGACGGGCTCGATCCGCTTGGCGAGGACCTTGCCCAGCTCGACGCCCCACTGGTCGAAGGAGTCGATGTTCCAGACGGCGCCCTGGACGAAGACCTTGTGCTCGTAGAGCGCCACCAGCTGGCCGAGCACCGAGGGGGTGAGGGCGTCGGCGAGGAGGGTGGTGGTGGGGTGGTTGCCCCGGAAGGTCTTGTGCGGGACGAGCTCCTCCGGCACGCCCTCGGCCCGCACCTCCTCGGGCGTCTTGCCGAAGGCGAGGGCCTGGGTCTGCGCGAAGAAGTTGGCCATCAGCAGGTCGTGCTGGGGGACCAGACCGGACGGCAGGTCGTCGACGGGCCGGGCGAAGCCGATGAAGTCGGCGGGGATGAGCTTGGTGCCCTGGTGGATCAACTGGTAGTAGGCGTGCTGCCCGTTGGTGCCGGGGGTGCCCCAGACGACCGGGCCGGTCTGCCAGTCGACCGGCTCGCCCTGGCGGTCCACGGACTTGCCGTTGGACTCCATGTCGAGCTGCTGGAGGTAGGCGGTGAACTTGGACAGGTAGTGCGAGTAGGGCAGGACGGCGTGCGACTGCGCGTCGAAGAAGCCGCCGTACCAGACGCCGAGGAGGCCGAGGAGGAGCGGCGCGTTCTCCTCGGGCGGGGCGGTGCGGAAGTGCTCGTCGACGAGGTGGAAGCCGTCGAGCATCTCCCGGAAGCGGTCCGGCCCGATGGCGATCATCAGGGAGAGGCCGATGGCGGAGTCGTACGAGTAGCGGCCGCCGACCCAGTCCCAGAACTCGAACATGTTGGCCGTGTCGATGCCGAACTCCTCGACCCGCTCGGCGTTGGTCGACAGCGCCACGAAGTGCTTCGCGACGGCCTCCTGGCCGGCCCCGAGGCCGCCGAGCAGCCAGTCGCGGGCGGAGGTGGCGTTGGTGACCGTCTCGATGGTGGTGAAGGTCTTCGAGGCGACGATGAAGAGGGTCTCGGCCGGGTCGAGGTCGCGGACGGCCTCGTGGAGGTCGGCGCCATCGACGTTGGAGACGAAACGGAACGTCAGATCCCGCCGCGTGTAGGCGCGCAGGACCTCGTAGGCCATGGCGGGGCCGAGGTCGGAGCCGCCGATGCCGATGTTGACGACGTTCTTGATGGGCCTGCCGGTGTGGCCGGTCCAGGCGCCGGAGCGGATCCTGTCGGCGAAGCCGGCCATCTTGTCGAGGACGGCGTGGACCTTGGGGACGACGTTCTCGCCGTCGACCTCGACCACGGCCCCGCGGGGGGCCCGCAGCGCGGTGTGGAGGACGGCCCGGTCCTCGGTGGTGTTGATCTTCTCGCCGCGGAACATGGCGTCGCGCAGTCCGGCGACGTCGGTGGCGGCGGCCAGGTCGCGCAGCAGCTCCAGGGTCTCGTCGGTGACGAGCTGCTTGGAGTAGTCCAGGTGGAGGTCGCCGACCCGCAGGGTGTAGCGGGTGCCGCGCTCGGGGTCGGCCGCGAACAGCTCGCGCAGATGGGTGCCGCCCAGCTGCTCCCGGTGCTTGCCGAGGGCCGCCCACTCGGGCAGCCGGTTGAGCCTGATGCGTCCTTCAGTGGTCATTTCGGACATCGCCCACTTCTTCTCGTACGTTTCTGCCCCGCTGCTCCTCCAACCTAATTGATCGCGCGGGGCGATCCGCGCCACCGGAGCCGGACACGACGAAGGGCCCCGTGAGCGAAGCGGGTTCGCGTACGGGGCCCTTCGGCGGCTGTTCGTCCGGTGTTCAGATCTCGCCCCGGAGCTTGGCGAGCGCCTCGGCGAGGATGGCCTCGCCGTCGGCGTCGCTGCGGCGCTCCCGGACGTAGGCGAGGTGGGTCTTGTACGGCTCGGTGCGCGGGGGGTCCGGCGGGTTGTCCCGGTCCTGGCCGGCCGGGAAGCCGCAGCGCGGGCAGTCCCAGGTGTCCGGGACCTGCGCGTCGCTCGCGAAACTCGGCTGGGTCTCGTGCCCGTTCGAGCACCAGAAGGAGATGCGGAGGCGCGGTGCCGACTCGCCCCGCTCGGCCTCCCCCATCGGCCCCGCTCCGACCCGGCTTCCCCGGATCGCGTTGCCACTTGCCACGGTCGTAACTCCCTGCGTGATGGTGCTCGAAGATGCCCCAGTCTACGGAAGGCCCAACGCGCGTCCAGTGTGCGGAGTTACCCGTCCAGCTTCATGAGCAGACCAAGCACCACAATGCAGGCGAACCAGAGCAGTCCGACCACGACCGTGATGCGGTCGAGGTTGCGCTCGGCGACCGAGGAGCCGCCGACGGAGGACTGCATGCCGCCACCGAACATGTCGGAGAGGCCGCCGCCCTTCCCCTTGTGCATCAGCACCAGCAGCATCAGCAGGCCGCTGAAGACGATCAGGGCGATCGAGAACCCCATAACCACGGCGGGACCAACTTCCTCGGAGCTTGAAAAGGGACGGGGGCCGGGCACCTGCCCGACCCCCGCAAGGGTACGACGGATCGCCTCCGCCGCTCTACATCGTCACTGGTCGCGGAAACGGACGATCTTGACGAACTCGTCCGCGTCCAGCGAGGCGCCGCCGACCAGGGCGCCGTCGATGTCGGGCTGCGCCATGATCTCGGCGACGTTGCCGCCCTTGACGGAGCCGCCGTACTGGATGCGGATCTTGTCGGCGACGTCCTGCGAGTACAGCTCCGCGAGCTTGCCGCGGATCGCCCCGCAGACCTCCTGGGCGTCGGCGGCGCCGCAGACCTTGCCGGTGCCGATGGCCCAGACGGGCTCGTAGGCGACCACGATCGTCTCGGCCTGCTCGGCCGGGACGTCCTTGAGGCCGCCCTCGACCTGGGCGAGGGTGTGCGCGACGGCGTTGCCGGCCTCGCGCACGTCCAGCTCCTCGCCGACGCAGAGGATCGGGGTGATGCCGTGGGCGAAGGCGGCCTTCACCTTGGCGTTGCACAGCTCGTCGGTCTCGGCGTGGTACTGCCGGCGCTCGGAGTGGCCGACGGCGACGAAGGCCGTGTTCAGCTTGGCCAGCATCGCGCCGGAGATCTCGCCGGTGTACGCGCCGGACTCGTGGGCCGACAGGTCCTGGGCGCCGTACTTGATCTTGAGCTTGTCGCCGTCGACCAGGGTCTGCACCGAGCGGAGGTCGGTGAAGGGGACGAGGACGGCGACGTCGACGGCGTCGTAGTCCTTGTCGGTGAGGGTGAAGGCGAGCTTCTGGACGTGGGCGATGGCCTCCAGGTGGTTGAGGTTCATCTTCCAGTTGCCCGCCATCAGCGGGGTGCGGGTGGTCATAAGGGGGTCAGTCCTCCAGTGCGACGAGGCCGGGGAGCTTCTTGCCCTCGAGGTATTCGAGGGAGGCGCCGCCACCGGTCGAGATGTGGCCGAAAGCGTTCTCGTCGAAGCCCAGGATGCGGACGGCGGCGGCGGAGTCGCCACCGCCGACCACCGAGAAGGCCGGGGAGTCGACGAGCGCCTGGGCGACGGCCCGGGTGCCCTCGGCGTAGTCGGGGTGCTCGAAGACGCCCATCGGCCCGTTCCAGAAGACGGTGGCCGCGTCGGCGAGCTTCGAGGCGTAGAGCTTGCGGGTCTCCGGACCGATGTCCAGGCCCTCCTGGTCGGCCGGGATGGCGTCCGCGGCGACCGTGGTGGGGTGGGCCGGGGCCTTGGTCTTGAGGTCGGGGAACTCGGTCGAGACCAGGACGTCGACGGGGAGGACGAACTCCACGCCCTTGTCCGCCGCCCGCTTCAGGTATTCCTTGACGGCCGGGATCTGGTCCTCCTGGAGGAGGGAGATGCCGACCTCGTGGCCCTGGGCCTTGAGGAAGGTGTAGGCCATGCCGCCGCCGACGAGGATGCGGTCGGCCTTCTCCAGGAGGTGGTCGATCACACCGAGCTTGTCGGAGACCTTGGCGCCGCCGAGGACGACCGCGTACGGCCGCCGGACGTCCTCGGTCAGCTTCTTGAGGACGCCGACCTCGGTGGTGATGAGGTAGCCGGCGGCGTGCGGCAGCTTGCCCGGGAGGTCGTAGACCGAGGCGTGCTTGCGGTGCACGGCGCCGAAGCCGTCGCCGACGTAGAGGTCGGCGAGGGCGGCCAGCTCGCCGGCGAAGGCGTCGCGCTCGGCGTCGTCCTTCGAGGTCTCGCCGGCGTTGAAGCGCAGGTTCTCGATGACGGCCACCCGGCCGTCGGCCAGGCCGGCGACGGTCGCCCGGGCGGACTCGCCGACGGTGTCGGTGGCGAAGGCCACCTCGGTGCCGAGCAGTTCGCCGAGGCGCGCGGCGGCCGGGGCGAGGGAGAACGCCGGGTCCGGGGCGCCCTTGGGGCGGCCCAGGTGGGAGGCGACCACGACGCGGGCGCCGGCGTCGGCGAGCGCCTTGACCGTGGGGACGACGGCGCGGATGCGGCCGTCGTCGGTGATGGTGGTGCCGTCGAGCGGCACGTTGAGATCGGCGCGGACGAACACCCGCTTGCCCTCGACGCCCTCGCCGAGAAGCTCGTCGATCGTCTTCATCTGTTCACTGACTCCTTGGTACGCGGTGGAGCACACGAGACAGGGCCCGCGCAGCGCTTCGTCGCGCTGCCCGAGCCCTGCTCACATCGAAAGCCTGCCCTGCTGAACCCTAGTACCTCAGAGCTGGTCGCCGACGAAGGTGGTCAGGTCGACGAGACGGTTGGAGTAGCCCCACTCGTTGTCGTACCAGCCGAGGACCTTGACCGAGTTGCCGTCCTGGACCATGGTCAGGGAGGAGTCGAAGGTGCACGACGCCGGGTCGCTGACGATGTCCGAGGAGACGATCGGGTCCTCGGTGTAGAAGAGGATGCCCTTGAGCGGGCCGTCCTCGGCCGCCTTCTTGAACGCGGCGTTGACCTCGTCCTTGGTGACCTCGCGGTCGAGGGTGACGACCAGGTCGGTGGCGGAGCCGGTGGGGACCGGGACGCGCATGGCGATGCCGTCCAGCTTGCCCTTGAGCTGCGGGAGGACCAGGGCGGTGGCCTTGGCGGCACCGGTCGTGGTCGGGATGATGTTCTCCGCGGCGGCGCGGGCGCGGCGCAGGTCCTTGTGCGGGAAGTCCAGGATGCGCTGGTCGTTGGTGTACGCGTGGACCGTGGTCATGAGGCCGCGGACGATGCCGAAGTTCTCGTCGAGGACCTTGGCCATCGGGGCGACGCAGTTGGTGGTGCACGACGCGTTGGAGATGACGTCGTGGTGCGCCGGGTCGTACTTGTCCTGGTTGACGCCCATCACGATGGTGATGTCCTCGTCCTTGGCCGGAGCCGAGATGAGGACCTTCTTCGCGCCGCCGGCGAGGTGCTTGGCGGCGTCCTCGCGCTTGGTGAAGATGCCGGTCGACTCGATGACGATGTCGACGCCGAGCTCGCCCCACGGGATGTCGGCGGGGTCGCGCTCGGACAGCACCTTGATGGTGTGGCCGTCGACGGTGATGGTGTCGGCGGTGTGGGAGACCTCGGCCTTGAGGCGGCCCAGGATGGTGTCGTACTTCAGCAGGTGGGCCGTGGTCGCGGTGTCGCCCAGGTCGTTGACGGCCACGACCTCGATGTCGGCACCCTGCTCAAGAAGCGCGCGGAAGTAGTTGCGACCGATACGGCCAAAGCCGTTGATGCCTACGCGGATCGTCACGAACCGATCTCCTCGTTAGGAACGCCGGGTGAAATGTCACACCGGCGAGATCTTGATTTTTTTGGGATGTCCCCGACCGCTTACGACCCTACCTCTCCGGGCGCCCCCGAGTGACATCGAGCGCAGCCGTTCGAGCCCGGAAAGTGACCGGAAAACGGCCGACGGCCCGTACCTACCAACGGGTACGGGCCGTCTTGGGACCTTTGTCCCCACTACTCTCCGTCAGCGGCGGAGCGCGGTGAGGGCGCGGTCGAGGAGCCGCTGCCGCTCGGCGGCCGAGGCCACGTGCTCCAGGCCGAAGCCGAGGAGGACGGTGTCACGGGTGGTGACGGCGGCGACGGAGTGGAACAGGGCCGGGGAGCGGGCCCAGTCGGCGGCGTTGCCGGGGCTGCCGGCCGGGGCGCCGGGCACGGTCCAGGCGCCGAGGGAGTCCTCGAAGCCCTCGCGCTCGGTGCCGGCCGCGGTGACCAGCCGGACGTCGTCGACGAAGGCGCCGGTCTCGCCGGTGCCGGGGTCGGAGACGTACGAGAGGGAGAGCTCGACCCGCTTGCCCGCGTAGGCGGCGAGGTCGACGGAGGCCTGCCGCCAGCCGTTGGAGGGGCCGGTGAAGGCGTTCCAGGCACCGGTGGTGCCGGTGGGGGCGCAGCCGTCCGCGCCGAGGGTGAGGTAGCGGCCGAGGGCGGGGTGGAGCCTCAGGTAGTAGCCCTCGCCGCAGTCGGCGGGCGGTTCGGTGGAGGTGCCGCCGTTGCGGTCGGGCAGGGTGGTCCAGTCGTCCTGGCCGACGGTGCGGGCCTCGACGACGAGGTTGTCGTAGCCGGGCTCGGTGTCGTAGCTGATCTGGAAGTCGAGCCGGGGCGCGTCGGCGGCGGTGGTGCCGGTGAGGTCGACCGTCCGGGAGAGCCGGGCCCAGGTGTCGTCGGCGTGCCGGACGGCGGCGAAGGAGTCGCCCTCGGCCGGTTCGAAGGGGGTGCGCAGGCCGGGGTAGTCGCCGGCCGGGGCGCTGGACGCGAACTGCGGGAACCGCTCGGGGTCGAGGGTGTCGGAGGTGACGGTGTAGGCGCCCGCGTTGTCGAGCGGGTTGCCGGCGGCGGCCGCGAGCCCGGTGGCCGGGCCGGCGAGCCGGCCGGCGCCGGCGAAGGAGGCCGGGCCGTTCAGCCCGGCCCGGTGGTAGGCGCCGAGCCAGTACTGGGCGAAGTCGTTGGACTCGGCCCGGCCGATCCGGGTGAGTCCGCCGGTCTTCTCGCCGGCGTTGAGCAGCTTGCCGCCCTCGTTGAGGTAGGAGCGGACGGCGAGCTGGACGGCCCCGGAGGGGCGCTCGGCGCCGGTGTACCAGACGACGGCGCCGAAGTGGGAGAGGGTGCCGAGGGCGTGCGGGACGCCCTGGGTGGCGACGTCCCAGACGGCGGCCTTCCGGCCGGTCGCGGCGAGCGCCCGCACGTAGGCGGCGGCGTTCGGCGCGGCGCTCGTACCGCCCTCCTCGGCGAGGACGAGGACGTCGCCGCGGGCCCGCTCGGCCACCTCGTAGGTGAAGGGGGCGGTGGTGGTGGGCTTCCCGTCGCGGCCGCGGGCGCTGAACCAGACCTCGACGGAGTCTCCGGGCCGGGCGCCCCTGACCTCGCCTCGGTACTGGTCGTAGTACAGGTTGTCCTCGCCGCCGTAGGTCTCGCCGCCGTCCCACGCCTCGACCCCGGAGCGGTGGGTGCGACCGCCGTTGATCCGGTAGTGGAGGGTCTTGGCGCGCAGCGACTTCCGGGCGGTGACGGCGACCGGCTGCTCCTCGCCGGCGGCGGCGTAGGAGGTGGTGAAGGGGTCGGGGGCGAGGTCCGGGGCCTCGGCGCCGACCGGGGAGACCGGGTCGTCGGGGCGGGCGGCGGACTCGGCGACGGCCAGCGCGAAGGGGATGTTCTTGGCGAACTCGGCCTGGATCAGCTTCTCGTCGTCGGGGAAGGTGAAGACGGAGGCGCAGTCGGCGGCCTCCCAGGCGTCGTTCGGGTCGACGCGGGAGGCGGTGGCGCAGGTGGACATCTCCGGGGTGAACATCTGCATGCCGTTGACGTTGGCGGCGTGTCCGTCGGCCTCGCCGTTGGTGATGTACAGCTCGGAGGAGACCTGCGGCCGGTAGCCGGGGACGGCGGAGTTCGCCGGGGTGCCGGCGAGCGCCTTGAGCGCCAGGTCGTCGGGGGTGTCGGTGGCGACCTGCCAGCCCACGCCGTAGAGCAGCAGCTGGGCGGCGGAGTGGTAGTTGACGCCGTACGAGAAGCCGATGCGCTTCTGGAAGGCGTCCAGGGCCCGGGTCTCCGGCTCGGACATGGGGCCCTTGCCGCGGAAGGTCTCGTCGGCCGGGTCGGGGGACGAACCCTCGTCGTCGTAGCCCCACTTGTAGGCGAAGTTGCGGTTGAGGTCGACGCCGTCGCCGGCTCCGACGACGCCGTCGCCGTCGTTGTCGCGGAGGTTCTTGCGCCACTGGCGGTTGGCGGGGTCGGCGTGGGTGAAGTCGTAGCCGTCGGGGTTGGCGGAGAGCACGAACCACAGCTCGGTGGAGTCGACGATCCGGGTGATCCGCTCGTCGGTGCCGTAGTTGTCGAGGTAGTGGTGGAGCAGCCGCCTGGTCATCTCCGGGGTGATCCACTCGCGGGCGTGCTGGTTGGAGACGTACAGGGTGGCGGGCTTGCTGCCGTCCTTCGTCCTCCGGGCGTCCTTGCCGACCTTGACGGCGAGGATGTCCTGGCCCTTGAGGGTCTTGCCGATGGAGACGACCTTGGTGAGGCCGGGGTGGCCGGCGGCGGTGGCGAGGATCTCCTCCTTGAGGCCGCCGGGGCCGCCGTAGGGGCGGAAGACGCCGTCGCCGGCGGCTGCGGACCGCTTGGCGGCGGCCGGGCCCGGGTCGTGCGCGGCGATCGTGACGCCCTGGTTCCGCAGCGCGCCGGCCTGCGCCTCGGTCAGGTACAGCTCGACGGTGGCGGTGCCCTCCTCGGGCACCCGCTCGGTCAGTTCGTGCCCGTCGGCCCCGGCGTCGAGGAGGAGCGGAACCTGCTCCTCGGTGACCGTGGCCCGCCATACGGAGAGGACGTCGCCGCCCTCCGGGTCCGCCGGCCGCGCCCCGGCGGCGGGTGCCGCCGCGAGTCCGGCGATCAGCAGTGAAGCCGCGGCGATGACCGCCCGCGCCCTTCGTCTCATGAGCCCCCCTTGGTGTGATCCGTCACGAGGAAGAACGGATGCCAGGCTCATGGGCGCCCATGGGACTGTCAAGGGCGCCTCGCCGCGACGGACTCCGGCGTCCGGAGAGCTGTCGATCACTCAGAAACGTTTCACCACAACGGAGTTCAGGATTCCCGGCACCGGAAGGGGCTCTTGGTGCGGGTGGGGTGCCGGTGCGGGAACGGCTTCCGGTGCGGGAGGAGCCCCGGGTACGGCAGCGGCCTCGGGCACGGCAGCGGCCCCCGGTACGGGAACGGCCTCCGGTACGGCAGCGGCCCCCGTCCCCGGAGGGGCGGGGGCCGCGCGGGCCGGGGGCCGGGCTCAGCCGACCAGGCTCTCGTCCAGCTCCTCCGTCAGGTTCGACTCGGTGCCGGGGATGCCCAGGTCCTGCGCCCGCTTGTCGGCCATGGCGAGCAGCCGGCGGATCCGGCCGGCCACCGCGTCCTTGGTGAGCGGCGGGTCGGCGAGCGCGCCCAGCTCCTCCAGGGAGGCCTGCTTGTGCTCCATGCGCAGCCGGCCGGCCGCCGCGAGGTGCTCGGGCACCTCGTCCGCCAGGATCTCCAGGGCGCGCTGCACCCGGGCTCCGGCGGCGACGGCCGCGCGGGCCGAGCGGCGCAGGTTGGCGTCGTCGAAGTTGGCCAGCCGGTTGGCGGTGGCCCGGACCTCGCGGCGCATCCGCCGCTCCTCCCAGGCCAGCACCGACTCGTGCGCGCCGAGCCGGGTGAGCAGGGCGCCGATGGCGTCGCCGTCGCGGACCACGACCCGGTCCACCCCGCGGACCTCGCGGGCCTTGGCCGCGATGGAGAGCCGGCGGGCGGCGCCGACCAGGGCGAGCGCGGCCTCCGGGCCGGGGCAGGTGACCTCCAGGGAGGAGGAGCGGCCGGGCTCGGTCAGCGAGCCGTGGGCGAGGAAGGCGCCCCGCCAGGCCGCCTCGGCGTCACAGGTGGCGCCGGAGACCACCTGCGGCGGGAGGCCCCGGATGGGGCGGCCCCGGCCGTCGACCAGGCCCGTCTGGCGGGCCAGCTGGTCGCCGCCCGCAACCACGCGCACCACGAAGCGGGAGCCGCGCCGCAGCCCGCCGGGGGCCATCACGATCAGCTCCGAGCTGTGCCCGAAGATCTCCAGGATGTCCCGCTTCAGCCGCCGGGCCGCCATCGCCGTGTCGAGTTCCGCCTCGATCACGATGCGCCCGCTCACCAGGTGCAGACCGCCCGCGAACCGCAGGATCGACGAGACCTCCGACTTCCTGCAGCAGGTCCGGGTGACGGGGAGCCGGGAGATCTCGTCCTTCACCGCTGCCGTCATCGCCATGGGCCGATCCTTCCATGCATCCGAAAAATACGGTCGTACGCGGCGGCCAGGCGCTCCGGGTCGTGCTTCGGAGAGCCGTCGGCACGGGCCACCGGCGCCAGCTCCAGCGCGGCGCCGAGCCGCTTGGCGGCGTCGACGAGGGGTTCCCTGGCTGACACGTCGGGCACGGCGGCCTCGTCGGCCAGCACCACGTCCAGGGCGAGTTTAGGGGCGTGTCGTCCCAAAACCTCCAAATGACGCTGCGGTGAGAAGCCCTCTGTTTCTCCGGGCTGGGGCGCGAGGTTCAGCGAGAGCACCTTGCGGGCCTTGGTCTCGATCAGCGCGTCGAGCAGTTCGGGCACGAGCAGGTGCGGGATCACCGAGGAGAACCAGGAGCCCGGGCCGAGGACGACCCAGTCCGCGTCCAGGACCGCGGCGACGGCCTCCGGCACGGCCGGCGGGTCGTGCGGCACCAGGTGCACGGACTGCACCTCGCCCGGGGTGAGGGCGACGGTGGCCTGCCCGCACACGGTGTCCACGTCGTCCGGGCGCTCCGGGTCGTGCCCTCTGACCAGGGCCTGGAGCTCCAGCGGCACGGCGGACATGGGCAGCACCCGGCCCTGGGCTCCGAGCAGCCGGCCGACCAGGTCGAGGGCCTGCACGGGGTCGCCGCCCAGCTGCTCCCAGAGGGCGACGATCAGCAGGTTGCCGACGGCGTGGCCGCCCATCTCGCCCTTGGACTGGAAACGGTGCTGGATGACCCGGGCCCAGGTCTGGCCCCAGTCGTCGTCGCCGCAGAGCGCGGCGAGCGCCTTGCGCAGGTCGCCCGGGGGCAGCACGCCCAGCTCCTCGCGGAGCCGGCCGCTGGATCCCCCGTCGTCGGCGACGGTGACGACGGCCGTGAGGTCGCCGGTGATGCGCCGCAGGGCGGCGAGGGAGGCGGAGAGGCCCATGCCGCCGCCGAGGGCGACGACCTTCGGCTGGGCGCCGCGCCTGCGGAGCGTCCGCCGCACCGACAGGGTGGAGGAGGAGCGCCGACGGTACGGCTTCACTCGCGCCCCATGTCGCGGTGGACGACCACCGTCTCCACGCCTTCGGCGGCGATGCGGGCGGCGAGCTTCTCGGCGGTGGCGACGGAGCGGTGCTTGCCGCCGGTGCAGCCGACGGCGATGGTGACGTACCGCTTGCCCTCGCGGCGGTAGCCGGCGGCGATCAGCTGGAGCAGCTCGGTGTAGCGGTCCAGGAACTCCTTGGCGCCGGGCTGGTTGTAGACGTAGTTCGCCACCTCCTCGTTGAGGCCGGTGTACGGGCGCAGCTCGGGGACCCAGTGCGGGTTGGGCAGGAAGCGCATGTCGACGACGAGGTCGGCGTCGACCGGGAGGCCGTACTTGAAGCCGAAGGACATGACGGTGGCCCGCAGCTCGGGCTCCTCCTCGCCGGCGAACTGGGCGTCCATCTTGGCGCGCAGTTCGTGGACGTTGAGGCTGGAGGTGTCGATGACCAGGTCGGCGTCGCCGCGCAGCTCGCGCAGCAGGTCGCGCTCGGCGGCGATGCCGTCGACGATGCGGCCGTCGCCCTGGAGCGGGTGGGGGCGGCGGACCGACTCGAAGCGGCGGACCAGGGCCTCGTCGGAGGACTCCAGGAAGACGATCCGGCGGGTGACCTGCTTGGCGTCGAGGTCGGCGAGGGACTCGCGCAGGGCGTCGAAGAACTGGCGGCCGCGGACGTCGACGACGACCGCGATGCGGGCGACGTTGCCCTGGGAGCGGGCGCCGAGCTCCACCATGGTGGGGATCAGCGCGGGCGGCAGGTTGTCGACGACGAACCAGCCCAGGTCCTCCAGACACTTCGCCGCGGTGGAACGGCCGGCTCCGGACATGCCGGAGATGATCACCAGCTCGGGGATGGCCGCCTCGGCGCCGTTGTCGCCCGCGGTCTCCTTCGTGCCCGTACTCACGTGTCCTGCTCCGTCTTCTCGGTGGTGCCCGTCGTGCGTGTGGTGCCCGTCGCCGGGGTGGCGGTCGGTCATGCGGTGGTGCCCCCGTCGTCTTCCATGATCTCTCCTGTGGCCGTGTTCACGGCGGGTGCGGCGGGGGTCGCCCGGGCCAGGGCCACGGCGACCGCCTCCGCGGTCTTCCGGCCGAAGCCGGGGACCTCACAGATCTGCTCGATTGTCGCCTGCTTCAGCCGCTTCACCGAGCCGAAGTGCTTGATCAAGGCCTGCTTGCGCGTGTCGCCGAGGCCGGGGACGGCGTCCAGCGGGCTGCTCCGGAGCCGTTTGGTCCGCTTGGAGCGCTGGTAGCGGATGGCGAAATCGTGAGCCGTGTCACGGACCCGCTGGAGGAGGTAGAGGCCCTCGCTGGAGCGGGGCAGCACGACCGGGTCGTCCTCGCCGGGCAGCCAGACCTCCTCCAGGCGCTTGGCGAGGCCGCAGACGGCGACGTCGTCGATGCCGAGCTCGTCCAGGGCGCGGCGGGCGGCGGCGACCTGCGGCTGCCCGCCGTCGACGACGACGAGCTGCGGCGGGTAGGCGAAGCGCTTGGGGCGGCCGTCGTCGCCGGCCTCGTCGACGGCGACCTCGCCGTCCTCGCCCCACTCCCCCGTCTTCTCCTTCTCCGCGAGGTAGCGCCGGAAGCGGCGGCCGATCACCTCGTGCATGGAGCGGACGTCGTCCTGGCCCTCGAAGGACTTGATCTGGAAGCGGCGGTACTCGCTCTTGCGGGGCAGGCCGTCCTCGAAGACGACCATGGAGGCGACGACGTCCTCGCCCTGGAGGTGGGAGATGTCGAAGCACTCGATGCGCAGCGGCGCCGACCCCAGGTCCAGGGCCTCGGCGATCTCCTCCAGGGCCCGGGAGCGGGTGGTGAGGTCGCTGGCGCGCCTGGTCTTGTGCAGCACCAGGGCCTGCTGGGCGTTGCGCGCGACGGTCGCCATCAGGTCCTTCTTGTCGCCGCGCTGCGGGATCCGCAGGGAGACCTGGGAGCCTCGGCGGCCGGAGAGCCACTCGGTGACGGCCGCGGCGTCGTCCGGCAGGGCCGGGACCAGGACCTCCTTGGGGACGGCGTCGCCGCTCTCCTCGCCGTACAGCTGCTGGAGGGCGTGCTCGACGAGCCCGGCGGTGTCGACGGCCTCGACCTTGTCGGTGACCCAGCCGCGCTGGCCGCGGACGCGCCCGCCGCGGACGTGGAAGATCTGGACGGCGGCCTCCAGCTCGTCCTCGGCGAGGGCGACGAGATCGGCGTCGGTGGCGTCGGCGAGGACGACGGCGCTCTTCTCCATGGCCCGGCGCAGCGCCTCCGCGTCGTCGCGGAGCCGGGCGGCCCTCTCGTACTCCATCTCCTCGGCCGCCGCCGCCATCTCCTTCTCCAGGCGGCGGATGTACGTGCCGGTGCGGCCGGCCATGAAGTCGCAGAAGTCGTCGGCCAGTTCGCGGTGCTCCTGCGGGGTGACCCGGCCGACGCAGGGGGCCGAGCACTTGCCGATGTAACCGAGCAGGCAGGGCCGGCCGACGGAGGCGGCGTTCCGGAAGACGCCCGCCGAGCAGGTGCGGACCGGGAAGACCCGCAGCATCAGGTCGACGGTCTCGCGGATCGCCCACGCGTGCGCGTACGGCCCGAAGTACCGCACGCCCTTCTTCTTGTGCCCGCGCATGACCTGGACGCGCGGGAACTCCTCGTTCAGCGTGACCGCGAGGTAGGGGTAGCTCTTGTCGTCCCGGTACTTCACGTTGAACCGGGGGTCGTACTCCTTGATCCAGGAGTACTCCAGCTGGAGCGCCTCGACCTCGGTCGAGACGACCGTCCACTCCACGGAGGCGGCCGTGGTCACCATGGTGGCGGTCCGCGGGTGCAGGCTCGCGAGCGGCTGGAAGTAGTTCGCCAGCCGCTGCCTGAGCGACTTCGCCTTCCCGACGTAGATCACCCGCCGGTGCTCGTCCCGGAACTTGTAGACGCCCGGCGTGTCGGGGATCTGCCCCGGCGCGGGGCGGTAGGTGGTGGGGTCGGCCATGCGCCCACCCTACTGGCGCCGGCCGACACCGAGGGCGGGCGCGCGGACCCCCGGGGGACGGGCCCCGGCGGGCCCGCCGGGGCGGGGGAAGCGGAGTCCGTACGGCGGACGGGGCGGCCGCCGCCGGAGCCGTACGGGGGCGGCGCGCACCGGTGGCGGGGGTCCGCGCGCTGAGGGCCGGGGCGGGGCGCGCCGGTGGTGGGGGGCGGGGCGCGCCGGGGGTGGGAGACGGGAGCGCGGGCGGCTTGCGGTCGGTGGCCGGGGCGTCGTGCGCCGGTGGCCGGGGCGGGTCGCGCCGGCGGCCGGGGCGGGGCGTGGGCGGGGTGCGCCGGGGGCCCGGGCGCCTCGTGGGCGGTCCGGGCCGTGCGGTGCTGCCGGCGTGGCCTCGTGGGCCGGGGCGCGGGCGGGGAGGGGGCGACGGGGCGCGGCCGGGCGCGGCCTGCCCCGTCGCGGCGGCCCGGGGTCAGGACTCCCGGGCGCGGCGGGCGGCCGCGCGGCGGCGGAGGGCGGCGGCGCCTATGAGGGCGAGGGCGGCCACGGCACCGAAGGCGGCGACCGTGGAGGCGGCGGTGGCCGCGGCGGGCTGGTGACGGGGGGCCTCGGCGGCCCGGGGCGCCGGCTGCTCCGCGGCGCGGGCCCCCGGGGCCGGGGCCGCCCCGGGTGCGTAGCCGCCGGCCGCGCCCTTGCGGGCGTACGCGGAGCCGGGGAGCTTGTCGGCGTACGCGCGCGTGACGCGGTCGCGGTAGGCGGCGAGGGTGGTCCCGTTCCTGCCGACGGCCGTCACGGCGTCCTCGTCCAGCGGCAGCACCTTCGCGCCCTTCTGGACGTACCAGGCGTCGATCTGCGGTTCGCGGAAGACGAGGCCCCCGGGGAGTTTCCGGGCCCCTTCGCGCGCGTACCGGAACTCGTCGTCCCCGGTGGCGATGTTCACCACCTGCCAGCCGGCGGGGCTCCGCACCGTCCACAGGGACGCCTTCTGCCCGTCGGCGGCGACGGCGAGGCTGGCCCGGAACTCCTCGCGGGCCACGGGCGCGCCCGCCGTTCCGGCGACGAAGTCCGCGGAGAGGACCCGCACCGGGACGGACGCGCCGGATATCCGGGGCGCCGCGGCGGTGCGGGCGAGCGCCCCGTCGCGGGCGAAGAAGCGGCCGAGGGTGGCCAGCGTCTCCGGCGCGGCGGCGGCCTGCTCCGCGGTCGGCGCGGTCGGCAGCGGCTCGCCGGCCGACGCGGCGGCGGGGGTCGCCGCGCCGAGGGCGAGGAGCGCGGCGGCGGCTCCGGTCACGAGTGCCGTGGTGGTCATGGTCACGCCCCGATCCGGTAGAGCGAGTGGGTCCAGGAGAAGGATCCGTTGTTGACGTACCACGCGTGGGAGGCCCAGTTGTAGCGATTGCTGGAAGGCCACGGGTCGCCCCAGTAGACCCAGCTGTTCGCGTCGTCGTAGCCGTACACCACGTGCATGTGGCCGCCGCCGCTCGACCACTGGATGCGGGTCTCGACGGGCCGGTTCGCGTTGATCTCGGTCTGGACGGTGGAGTAGCGCAGCCAGCCGTCGACGTACGAGCCGGGGCTGACGCCCGCCCAGGCGAGGCCGGTCTGGACGTTGCCGAGGGTGGCCTGCCAGTTGGGGCAGTCGTAGCCCTGCTGGCGCTGGAAGGCGGCGTTGCAGAACTGGTTCTGGCTGTAGCCGCGGCCGAACCAGGTGGCGATGGTGTTCCCGGCGGCCGCCCAGCACCAGTTGGTCTTCTGCTGGGCCTGCATGGTGATGTCCAGGCGCTTGGCGGCGAGGACGGCGGCGGGCGCCGGCGCCGTGTCGGTGGCCGGCGCGGCGGACGCCGAGGCCGCGGTGGGGACGAGGAGCAGCGCGGCGGCGGCGAACGCCACGAGGCCCCTCCTCCCGTTCTGGAGTCGTCTGCGCATGGGGTTTCCTCCCAGTGCGGGGGTTGGGGATGCGTGGGGGTGGCGTCCGGACACCGCTTGGAGCATCGGTCGTTGTCGGGAGCGGGTCAACACGCTTCAATGCGGGGTGACATCGGGCTGTGAACGGTGTGGCGCGGGTGTGAACGCGCGGCCGCCGTCCACCTGCCCGCCCGCCGTCCGGGCCCCGGCGGCCCGCGTTCCGGGCGTGAACGTTCACCGCGCGCGCCCGGGAAGCCCGGAAGCCCCGGACCCCGCAGACGCAGAAGACGCCCGAGACACCGAGGACACCGAGGAGCCCGTGTGAGCCACACCGAGGCCGATCTGGTGCAGCTGCTGCACACCGGCCCCTTCCACCTGGCGCTGCGCACCGCGCTGGCCGTGCGCGGGCTGCCGCTCCAGCGGGTCCAGCACCATCTCGCCCACCGGGGCGTCAAGGTCGGGGTGACCTCGCTGAGCTACTGGCAGCAGGGCGCCCGGCGGCCGCAGCGGCCGGAGTCGCTGAAGGCGGTCCGTGCGCTGGAGGAGGTGCTCCAGCTGCCGGGGAACTCGCTGCTGCGGCTGCTCGCGGAGGACGCGGCGGCCCGGGAGGGGGTGGAGCGGCCGGCGGCCCGCTCGTACCGCTCGCTGGTGGAGGCCTCGGGCGCGGTGGAGGAGCTGTTCGCGGAGCTGGAGTCGCCGGCGGACGGCGGGCTGCACACGGTGGGCCACCACGAGCGGGTGCGGATCGGGCCGGGCCGGGAGCTGGTGGGGCGCGAGTCGCAGCACGTGGTGCGCGCGCACCGGGACGGGGTCGACCGCTACCTCGCCATCCACCACGGCGACCCGGGCTGCGACCCGGCGCGGGTGCGGGTGCGGGCGGTGGAGAACTGCCGCACGGGGCGGGTGCGGGGGGACGCGGAGACGGGGGTGGTCGTCGCCGAGCTGCTCTTCGACGCGCGGCTGCGGGCCGGGGACACCCATCTGTTCTCGTACGGCTTCGAGGACGGGACGGCCGGGCCGAGCGGCGAGTACCTGCGGGGCTTCAGCTTCGCGGGCGGGCAGTACGTGCTCCAGGTCGCCTTCGACGAGGCGGCGCTGCCCGTGCGGTGCCGGCGCTTCGCCCAGGCGTCGGCGGGGGCGCCGCGCGGCGGCCGGACGGAGCTGACGCTCGGCGGCCGGCACCGCACGGTGCACCTGGTGGAGCAGGGGGTGCGTCCCGGGATCCTGGGGATCGACTGGGACTGGGAGTGAGCCGGGCGGGCCGGCTCACGGGCCTGCCGTTCAGGCGGAGGGCGCGGTCTTCGGTCCGGCGACCAGCTTGCCGTCCTCCACGCGGACCTCGACCGGGGGGAGCGGGACGGTGGCGGGGCCCTTGAGGGCCTTGCCGGTGGTGACGTCGAAGCGGCTGCCGTGGCAGGGGCAGTTGCCCTCGTTGTCCTCGATCTTGTCGAGGACGCAGCCCGCGTGGGTGCACTGGGCGCTGAAGGCCTTGTACTCGCCCTTGGCGGGGCAGCTGACCAGCACCCGCTGCTCGCGGAAGAGCTTCGCGCCGCCGACCGGGACCTCGTCGGGCGAGCCGAGGGCGACCGGCGCGGTCGGCGTCGGCACCTGGGCGTGGCCCAGCTTGGAGTCGGTGGAGCAGGCGGCGACTCCCAGCCCGGCGGCACCGGCGAGCGCGGCACCCTTCAGGACGGTGCGGCGGGTGGACTGGCCGGACATGATCGCTCTCCACGGGGGCGGGGGACGTTGGTCTGCCCCGACGATACCCGCGCCGTTTCGTGCGGTTTCGACCGACCCCGAACCCGCACGCCCCGCGCGGGCGCAGCCCGCGCCACCGCAGGCGCGCCCCGCGCAGGGGCGAGCGCGGCCCACGCCGACGCAGGCGCGCCCGCCGGGCTGTCCGGGCTTCCCGGACAGCCCGGCGGCGGCGTCACGCCTTGCGGGTGCGGGCCGTCGCCTTCTTGGCCGGCGCCGCCTTCGCCGAGGTGGCGGCACCCGACTTCTTCGCGGCCTTCGAGGGCGCCGCCTCGGCGGCCTTGGCGGCCGTCTTCCGGGCCGGGGCCTTCTTGGCCGCCGTCTTCTTCGCCGCCGCCCTCTTCGCCGTCCCGCGCGGCGCGGGCGCCCCCGCGTCGCTGACGCGGTCGGCGCCGAGGATCTCGCGGAGGAACTTGCCGGTGTGGCTGGCCGGTTCCGAGGCGACCTCCTCCGGGGTGCCCTCGGCGACGACCACGCCGCCGCCGCTGCCGCCCTCGGGCCCCATGTCGATGATCCAGTCGGCGGTCTTGATGACGTCGAGGTTGTGCTCGATGACGATCACCGAGTTGCCCTTGTCCACCAGACCGGACAGCACCTTGATCAGCTTCGAGATGTCCTCGAAGTGCAGACCGGTGGTCGGCTCGTCCAGGACGTAGACCGTGCGGCCGGTCGACCGCTTCTGGAGCTCGGACGCGAGCTTGACGCGCTGCGCCTCGCCGCCGGAGAGCGTCGGGGCCGACTGCCCGAGGCGCACGTAGCCGAGTCCGACCTCGTTGAGCGTCCGCAGGTGGCGGGCGATCGTGGGGACGGCCTCGAAGAAGCCGAGGGCCTCCTCGATCGGCATGTCCAGGACCTCGGCGATGGACTTGCCCTTGTAGTGGACCTCCAGGGTCTCCCGGTTGTACCGGGCCCCGTGGCAGACCTCGCACGGCACGTACACGTCCGGGAGGAAGTTCATCTCGATCTTGATCGTGCCGTCGCCGGAGCAGTTCTCGCAGCGGCCGCCCTTGACGTTGAAGGAGAAGCGGCCGGGGAGGTAGCCCCGCACCTTCGCCTCCATCGTCTCCGCGAAGAGCTTGCGGACGTGGTCGAAGACGCCGGTGTACGTCGCCGGGTTCGAGCGCGGGGTGCGGCCGATCGGCGACTGGTCGACGTGCACGACCTTGTCGACGAGGTCGTCGCCCTCCACGCGCGTGTGGCGCCCGGGCACCGTCTTGGCGCCGTTCAGCTCGCGCGCCAGGTGCGTGTAGAGGATGTCGTTGACCAGCGTCGACTTTCCGGAGCCCGAGACGCCGGTGACGGCGGTGAGGACGCCCAGCGGGAAGGAGACGTCGATGTCCCGCAGGTTGTTCTCGCGGGCGCCGTGGACGGTGAGCAGCCGGTCCGGGTCGAGGGGGCGGCGGGCGTCCGGCGTGGGGATCGCCCGGCGGCCGGAGAGGTACTGCCCGGTCATCGACTCCTCGTTGGCGAGGAGCTCCTTCAAGGTGCCGGAGTGGACGACCTTGCCGCCGTGCTCGCCGGCGCCGGGGCCGATGTCGACGACCCAGTCGGCGACCTTGATGGTGTCCTCGTCGTGCTCGACGACGATGAGGGTGTTGCCCATGTCGCGGAGCCGGACGAGGGTCTCGATCAGCCGGTGGTTGTCGCGCTGGTGGAGGCCGATGGACGGCTCGTCGAGCACGTAGAGCACGCCGACCAGGCCGGAGCCGATCTGGGTGGCGAGCCGGATGCGCTGGGCCTCGCCGCCGGAGAGGGTGCCGGCCGCGCGGTTGAGCGAGAGGTAGTCGAGGCCGACGTCGACGAGGAAGCGCAGCCGCTCGTTGACCTCCTTGAGGACCCGCTCGGCGATCTTCTTGTCGCGGGCGTTGAGGGTGAGCCGGCCCAGGAACTCGGCGCAGTCGCTGATGGACATCGCGGAGACCTCGGCGATGGACTTCTCCATCACGGTGACCGCGAGCACGATCGGCTTGAGCCGGGTGCCGTGGCAGGTGGGGCAGGGCACCTCGCGCATGTAGCCCTCGAAGCGCTCCCGGCTGGAGTCGCTCTCGGCCTCGCCGTGCCGCCGCTTCACGAAGGAGACGGCGCCCTCGAAGGCGGGGCTGGTCCAGGCGCGCTCGCGGCCGTACCTGTTCCGGTAGCGGACCTCGATCTGGGTCTTGTGGCCGTGCATGAGGGCCTTCTTGGCCCGCTGCGGGAGGCCCGCGTAGGGGATGTCGGTGCGGAAGCCGAGGGCCTGGGAGAGCCCGTCGATCATCCGGCCGAAGTACTCCTTGGTGTGGCCGTGGGACCACGGGTGGATGGCGCCCTCGTCGAGGGACTTGTCCTCGTCGGGGACGACCAGCTCGGGGTCGACCTCCATGCGGGTGCCGATGCCGGTGCAGTCGGGGCAGGCGCCGAAGGGCGAGTTGAAGGAGAAGGAGCGGGGCTCCAGCTCCTCGAAGGAGAGGTCGTCGTACGGGCAGTAGAGGTGCTCCGAGTACATCTTCTCGCGCTCGGGGTCGTCCTCCGGGAGGTCGACGAAGTCGAGCACGACCATGCCGCCGGAGAGCCCGAGGGCGGTCTCGACGGAGTCGGTGAGGCGGCGCTTGGCGCCCTCCTTCACGGTGAGGCGGTCGACGACCACCTCGATGGTGTGCTTCTCCTGCTTCTTGAGCGTCGGCGGCTCGCTGAGCTGGATCGTCGCCCCGTCGACCCGGGCGCGGCTGTAGCCCTTGGTCTGGAGGTCGGCGAAGAGGTCGACGAACTCGCCCTTGCGCTCGCGCACCAGCGGGGAGAGCACCTGGAAGCGGCTGCCCTCGGGGAGCTCCAGGACCTTGTCGACGATGGCCTGCGGCGACTGGCGGGAGATCGGCCGGCGGCACTCGGGACAGTGCGGCTTGCCGATGCGGGCGAAGAGGAGGCGGAGGTAGTCGTAGACCTCCGTGATGGTGCCGACCGTGGAGCGCGGGTTGCGCGAGGTCGACTTCTGGTCGATGGAGACGGCGGGCGAGAGACCCTCGATGAAGTCCACGTCCGGCTTGTCCATCTGACCGAGGAACTGCCGTGCGTACGAGGAGAGCGACTCGACGTACCGGCGCTGCCCCTCGGCGAAGATCGTGTCGAACGCGAGGGAGGACTTGCCCGATCCCGAGAGCCCGGTGAAGACGATGAGGGAGTCACGGGGGAGGTCGAGCGAGACGTTCTTGAGGTTGTGCTCGCGCGCGCCACGGACGATGAGACGGTCGGCCACGCCGGTCCGCACCTTTCTTGAGAGAGCGGATGGAGAGCGGATGTGCCTGAACACCCGACAAGCACTCAACGCCCAAGGATGCCGGATGCTTCCTCGGTGCAGGTGCCTCCATCGAGCCTATAGCACGTACATTCGATTTCCGGCGATCGCTCGCCTGCTTCACCCGAACGAGTGGTCGGCGCTAGGGTCGGCGCCATGATCGACCACGAGCGCGACCTCGCCTCCCTGCACGAAGCGACCGAGCGGCTGCTGACCGACGCCGCCTCCTGGGACAACGCCTCCGTCGCCGAGCCGTCACGGCTTCCCGGCTGGACGCGCGGCCACGTCCTCGCCCACCTGGCCCGGAACGCCGACGCCCTGGTGAACGTCTTCGAGGGCCGTCCCATGTACGCGAGCGCCGAGACCCGCGACGCGGACATCGAGCGCGACGCCTCCCGCCCCCTCGACGTCCAGCTCGCCGACGTCCGCGCGACCGCCGAGCGCTTCAGGGCGGCCACCGCCGCCCCCGGCGACTGGAGCCGCACCGTCGAGCTGCGCAACGGCGTCACCGACAGCGCCTCCCGGGTCCCCTTCCGCCGCTGGGTGGAGGTGGCCCTGCACCACGTGGACCTCGGCTGCGGCTACGAGCTGGAGGACCTCCCCGAGGAGTTCGTCGGCCGGGAGATCGACTTCCTCGCGGAGCGGTTCGCCGGGCACCCGGACGTCCCCTCCACCGGGCTGCGCGCCGACGACGGCCGGACGTGGACCACCGGTGGCGGCGCCGAGGGCGGCCCGGTGGCCGTCTCCGGACCCGCGCCCGAGCTGCTCGGCTGGCTGGCCGGCCGCCGCGACGGCTCCGCCCTGAAGACCGAGGGCGGCCCGCTCCCCCAGCTCCCGCCGCTGTAGACGGCCTTGCCGGGACCGCCGTCGGCGGGCGGGGCTAGTCTGAGGCCATGACGTACAGCGGAGCGGTGAGGGTGGGCGGTCCGGCCGACGTCCACGAGCTGAAGGACCTGATGATCTCCAAGGTCGCGGTCGGCCCGATGGACAACAACGCGTACCTGCTGCGCTGCCGGGCCACCGGACGGCAGCTGCTCGTCGACGCGGCCGCCGACGCGGAGACCCTGCTCACGCTGATCGGTGACGACGGCATCGCCGCCGTCGTCACCACCCACCGGCACGCCGACCACTGGCAGGCCCTGGCCCAGGTGGTGGCCGCCACCGGCGCCACCACGTACGCGGGCGCGTACGACGCGGAGGGCATCCCGGTCGCCACCGACGTCCTCGTGGAGGACGGCGACACGATCCGGGTGGGCGAGGTCGAGCTCACCGCCCGGCACCTCGTCGGCCACACCCCCGGCTCGATCGCGCTGGTCTACGACGACCCGCACGGCCACCCCCACCTCCTCACCGGCGACTGCCTCTTCCCCGGCGGCGTCGGCAACACCCGGCAGGACCCGGAGGCCTTCGCGAGCCTCCTGCACGACGTCGAGACCAAGCTCTTCGCCGTCCTGCCGGACGAGACCTGGGTCTACCCCGGCCACGGCAAGGACACCACGCTCGGTGACGAGCGCCCCCACCTCCCGGAGTGGCGCGCGCGCGGCTGGTGAGCCGTCCGGCACCGAAGCGCCCCCGGTGACGCCGGGGGCGCTCCCGCACGCCCCCGTAACCCGGACGGCGGCCGGGTAGTTGGCGCCACATGCACCCCAGTCACCCTCCGTCGCCGCCGGCGGCCCGGCCGGCGCCCTCGATGCCCCGGCTCGCCGCCGCCTCGCTCGTCGGCACGGCCGTCGAGTTCTTCGACTTCTTCGTCTACGGCACCGCCGCCGCCCTCGTCCTCGGGCCGCTCTTCTTCCCGACCTTCTCCCCGCTCGCCGGGACGCTCGCCGCCTTTGGCACCTTCGCCGTCGGCTTCCTCTCCCGCCCCATGGGCTCCGTCCTCTTCGGGCACGTCGGGGACCGGCACGGACGCCGGCCGGTGCTCTTCGCCTCCCTGCTGCTCACCGGCTGCGCCACCGTCGCCGTCGGCTGCGTCCCCACGTACGAGTCGATCGGCGTCGCCGCTCCCCTGCTGCTGCTCCTGCTGCGCTTCCTCCAGGGACTCGGGCTGGGCGGCGAGTGGGGCGGGGCCGTCCTGCTGACCGCCGAGCACGCCCCGCCGCACCGGCGGGCGCTGTGGGCGAGCTTCCCGCAGATCGGCCCGGCGGTCGGCTTCCTCCTCGCGAACGGCGTGATGCTGGCGCTCACCGCCGGGCTGAGCGACGCCGACTTCCGGTCCTGGGGCTGGCGAGTGCCGTTCTGGGCGGCGGGTCTGCTCGCCGCGGCCGGTCTGCTGCTGCGCTCCTCGCTCGCGGAGACCCCGCAGTTCGAGGAGCTGTCCGCGTCCGGACGGCGGGCGGGGGCGCCGCTCGCCGAGGTGGCGCGCGACCACTGGCGGCTGGTGCTGCTGACCGCCGGGGCCCTGGCGGTGGGGTACGCGATCTTCTACACGGTCTCCACCTGGGCGCTGGCCTACGGCACCGAGCGGCTCGGGGTGAGCAGCACGGTGATGCTGGTCTGCGTGATGGCGGCGGTGGCCGTGAAGGGCGCGGTGACGCCCTTCCTGGCCCTGCTGGGCGACCGGTGGGGGCGCAGGCCGCTCTGTCTGGCGGGGTGCGCGGGGGCCGCGGTGTGGATGTTCCCGATGGTGGCGCTGCTGCACACGGGGCAGCCGTTGCTGATGTTCCTGGGGTTCCTGGGCGCGCTGCTGGCCTTCATCACCATGTTCGCGGTGGTCGCGGCGTACCTCCCGGAGCTGTACGAGCCCCGGGTCCGCTGCACCGGCGCGGCGGTGGGCTACAACCTGGCGGGGGTCCTCGGCGGGGCGCTGACGCCCCTCGTGGCCACGGCCCTGTCGGAGGGCGGCGGCTCGGGGCCGCCGTGGGGCGTGGCGGCCTATCTGACCGTGGTGGCGCTGGTGAGCCTCGGCTGCTTCGCCCTGCTCCCGGAGACGCTGCCGGAGCGCCGCGCCGAGGAGGTCGCGGAGGGCGCGCCCGCCTGACGGCGGCGTACGGAGACGGCGACGGCCGGCCCGGGCGGGATGCCCGGGCCGGCCGTCGCCGTCGTGTCGGAGGAGGGGATCAGGCCTCGACGCCGGGCTTGTCCGCGCCGTGCTCCGCCGCGTCCTTCTCGGCGGCCTCGGCTGCGGCCTTCTCGGACTGCTTCTTCGAGGCGATCAGGCTGGTGATCGTGGTGATGACCAGGACCGCGCAGATGAACGCCAGCGAGAACGGGATGGAGATCTCGGGGACGTGGAGCCCGGACTCGTGCAGGGCGTGCAGCACCAGCTTGACGCCGATGAAGCCGAGGATCACCGACAGGCCGTAGCTGAGGTGGACCAGCTTCTTGAGCAGGCCGCCGATCAGGAAGTACAGCTGGCGCAGGCCCATGAGGGCGAAGGCGTTGGCGGTGAAGACGATGTACGGGTCCTGGGTCAGGCCGAAGATCGCCGGGATGGAGTCGAGGGCGAAGAGGATGTCGGTGGTGCCGATGGCGAGCATGACGACCATCAGCGGGGTCATCACCCGCTTGCCGTTGACCCGGACGAAGAGCTTGGTGCCGTGGTAGCGGTCGGCCACCCCGAAGCGCTTCTCGATCGACTTGAGGAGGCGGTTCTCCTCGTAGTCGTCCTCCTCGTCACCGGCGCGCGCCTCCTGGATGAGCTTCCAGGCGGTGTAGATCAGGAACGCGCCGAAGATGTAGAAGACCCAGGAGAAGTTCGCGATGATCGCGGCGCCCGCGGCGATGAAGATCGCGCGGAGGACCAGGGCGATCAGCACGCCCACCATCAGCACCCGCTGCTGGAGGTGCGAGGGGACCGCGAACTTCGCCATGATCAGGACGAAGACGAAGAGGTTGTCGACGCTGAGGGACTTCTCCGTGATGTAACCGGCGAAGAACTCTCCGGACGCCTGACTGTCGCCCCAGATGAGCAGGCCGAGCCCGAAGAGCACGGCGAGGACGATCCAGACGATCGTCCAGATTCCGGCTTCCTTGATCGACACGTCATGGGGCTTGCGCCCGATGAAGAAGTCGACCGCGATCAGGGCACACAGACCGAGAATGGTCAGCACCCACATGGTCATCGAAACGTCCACTGCGCCTCCGGCTTCGTACGGCTACTGATCAGCGTCGTCGCTGCCGGAGGTCTCTTCCACCCGGGGCGTGCGGACACGACCGCCGGGCCGACGCCCCGGGACCGGATGTCCTTGATCCGTCCGTATTGACGGGTACGCCGCGCATGGGGAGTACTCCCCTCCGCTGGAAAGAGAGTACCCGAAGGACCAAGAGAAGGTAAAGAGAAGGGTAAAGGAGGCCCAAAAGGCCAGGTCAGCCGAGGTTTCGCCGACGCGCCTCCGCGACCTGCCCGAGGACCTGCCAGAGCACCGCGCTGCCCGGCGGGACCGTCGGCGGCTCGTACGTCCAGGCGTGGCCGACCCAGGGGTCGGCGAGATGGTCGTCGGGCACGGGGGTGAGCCGGAGCAGCGAGCGCCACAGCGGGTCGAGCACGGGGCCGTACGCGGCGGCGTCCGCCCGGTCCGCGACCATCAGCAGGTGGACGCCGACGGAGGGGCCCTCGTCGGCGAGGTAGCGCAGCCGGGTGACGGCCCGGTCGTCGAAGCCGTGCGGGAAGTCGTGGACGACGAGCAGCTGGCGCGCCGGGTCGAAGCCGGGCGGCAGGTCCTCGGAGGCGTCGCCGCGCACCGCCATCTGGAGCAGGTCCACCCGCTCGGTGAGCTGCGCCAGGACGGCGGTGACCCCCGCCGCTGCCCGGGCCGGCGGGGCCGCCAGGACGCCGGTCTCGACGAGCGGCGCGAAGGCGGCGGCCCCGCCGCCGGCCGGGTCGAGCACGTGGACGGTGAGGGCGCCGGCGGGGTGGGCGGCGAGCAGCCGGGCGGTGTGGGCGACGGCGCTGTCCAGGGCGAGGCGGCGCAGCTCGGTCTCGTCGAGCAGTCCGGCGGCCGAGGTCCGGCCGGGCCCCGAGTCCACCCACAGCCCGCGCTCCAGCGGCAGGCGGACGAGGAAGGGGATCCTGAGGTCGCTCCGCTCCGGGAGGTGGAGGTCGCCGAGGCGGACCGCCATCGGGGGCTCCTCGGGGATCCGGTAGGCGTGCCAGGCGGGGTTGTCCCAGCGGGCGTAGGCGACGGGGAGGGCCGGTTCGACGACCTCGGACTCGGCGGCGAGCTGCGCGAGGTCCCGGTCGAGGACCTCCTGGGCCCGGCCCATCAGCTCCTCGTGCGTGGCCCGGGCGGCGGCCCGGGCGGCCTCGCCGGCGCCTCCGACGCGGGTGCCCGGGTCGGCGAGGATCTGGTCGACGGCGCGGTCGAGGCGGTGGTCGGCGAAGTCGCGGGCGCTGCGGTAGGCGGCGACGGTCCGGGCCAGGTCCTCGAACATGCCCCAGACCTGGTTGTAGAGCCGCTCGTCCATGGTCCAGCCGGTGGCATCCCCGGCGACGGGCGCCGGGCGGGACTCCTGCGGCCCGGCGGGCGGCCCGGCCGGCGGAGGCGGTACGGCTCCGGTCCCAGTCCCGGTCCCGGCTCCGGCTCCGGCTCCGGTGGGGCCCTGCCCGGGCGCGGGCGCGGAGGGCCGCGCGGCGGGGGCGGGGCGCCGGCCCGGGTGGGAGTAGCTGATGGTGGTGGTCGACGAGGCGGAGTCGGCCGGGGCGGTCTCGGCCGGGGCGGTCTCGGCGACCAGCGGCGGCGGTGCCGGGGCGCCGGCGGGGGCGGCCGCGTCGAGGACGGCGGCGGCGAGGTCCGCGGCGGCCGGGGCGCCCTGGTCGGCGAGGAGGGCGGCGAGCCCGCCCTCGTACCCCTGCCCGACCGCGCGGACCTTCCAGGCGCCCTGACGGCGGTAGAGCTCCAGGGCGACGACGGCGGACTCCCGGTCGAGACCGGTGATCGTGTACGTGGCGACGGCCGCGCCCGCCGGGTCGGCGACGGCCACGAAGGGGGCGGCGGCGGTGCCGAAGCGGGCCGGGCCGCCCGCGCCGGGCAGCAGGGCGAGCAGCAGGGAGAGCCGGTGCACGGCCTCCGGGACGGCCGCGAGGTCCACGGCGATCCGGTGCTCGGCCGCGACCGCGCCGGACACCTCGACGCCGGGGCGTACGGGCGCACCGGGGTGGGCGATCCACTCGGCGCCGGCGACGCGGCCCCGTTCGTCGCCGAGGGTGGCCCCGGCGACGACCGGGTGTCCGGCGGAGACCCGGAGTTCGAGTCGGGTGTCGGGCAGGGGGTGGTTCTGCCCCCGGACCAGCTCGGCCGTCATCTGGACTCTGTTTCCCCTCGGCGCTTCGATCGGTCATGCGGGACAGCTCCCGGCGGGCCGGTGCCCGTCGGGAGCTGCGGTGCGGCGGCGGGGCCGTGGAGCCGGTCCCGCGGGTCCGCCTACAGGTGCGGCAGGATCGCCGGCATCAGGTCCTGGAAGGTGCGGCCGTTGGCCGGGTTGCCCAGGGCGGTCATCTGCCAGCCGGAGCCGACCCGGTGCACCTTCGCCATGATCTGCGCGGTGTACTGGCCGCCGCCGTCCAGGGTGTAGCGCGCGAGCTCCTGGCCGTTCGTCTCGTCGACGATCCGGCAGAAGGCGTTCTGCACCTCCTGGAAGGTCTGCCCGGTGAAGGAGTTCACCGTGAAGACGATCTGGTCGATGTGGACGGGCACCCGCTGGAGGTCGACGAGGATGGCCTCGTCGTCGCCGCCCTGGCCCACGCCGCCCACCAGGTTGTCCCCGGTGTGGCGGACGGAGCCGTCGTCGCTGACCAGGTGACGGAAGAAGACCACGTCCACCGGCTGCTTCTCGGCGAAGAGCACCGCGGAGGCGTCCAGGTCGATCTCGCGGGTGCGCGAACCGAAGAGTCCTCGGCGCGGCGCCGCCTGCCATCCGAGCCCCATCCGCACCTGGGTGAGGCTGCCCCCGCCCTGCTTCTCCAGGCTGATGGCCTGCCCCTTGGTCATGTTGACCGTCACGCGCTGCCCCTCTCGTCGTTGTGGCAGCACCCTACGCAGGCCCACTGACAACGTGCCGGGTGCGGCCCGGTTTTGTGTCGGTCTTGCAACACACCGGGCCGCCCCGGGTCACGCCAGTCCCGCCTCCTTCATCTGGCGCAGCTCCTTCTTCAGCTCGGCGACCTCGTCCCGCAGCCTGGCGGCCACCTCGAACTGCAGCTCGGCGGCGGCGGCGCGCATGCGCTCGGTCATCTCCTCGATGACCGCGGCCAGTTCGGCGGCGGGCCGGTCGCCGAGCTCCAGCGTCGAGCCGCCCTTGGCCGCCGCCTTGGCGCCCTTGCCCGGCTTCGGTGCGTGCGCGGCGAGCGAGGGCACCGGCGACTTGGCACCCTTGCCGTCCTTGCCCTGGCGGTAGCCGGTGCCGAGCAGCTGCTCGGTGTCGATCTCCTCGCGCGCGATGGTGGCGACGATGTCGTTGATCTTCTTGCGGAGCGGCTGGGGGTCGATCCCGTGCTCCTTGTTGTAGGCGACCTGCTTCTCGCGGCGCCGGTTGGTCTCGTCGATGGCCTGGGCCATGGCGGGGGTGATGGTGTCGGCGTACATGTGGACCTGGCCGGAGACGTTGCGCGCGGCGCGGCCGATGGTCTGGATGAGGGAGGTCCCGGAGCGCAGGAAGCCCTGCTTGTCGGCGTCGAGGATGGCGACGAGGGAGACCTCGGGCAGGTCGAGGCCCTCGCGGAGCAGGTTGATGCCGACGAGGACGTCGTACTCGCCGGAGCGCAGTTCGCGCAGCAGCTCGATGCGGCGCAGGGTGTCGACGTCGCTGTGGAGGTAGCGGACCTGGATGCCGAGCTCCAGGAAGTAGTCGGTGAGGTCCTCGGCCATCTTCTTGGTGAGGGTGGTGACGAGGACGCGCTCGTCGCGCTCGGTGCGCAGCCGGATCTCGTGGACCAGGTCGTCGATCTGGCCCTCGGTGGGCTTGACGACGACCTCGGGGTCGACGAGGCCGGTGGGGCGGATGATCTGCTCGACGAAGCCGTCGCCGCGGGACAGCTCGTAGGTGCCGGGGGTGGCGGAGAGGTAGACGGTCTGGCCGATCCGCTCCTGGAACTCCTCCCACTTCAGCGGGCGGTTGTCGAGGGCGGAGGGGAGCCGGAAGCCGTGGTCGACGAGGGTCCGCTTGCGGGAGGCGTCGCCCTCGTACATGGCGCCGATCTGCGGCACGGTGACGTGCGACTCGTCGATGACGAGGAGGAAGTCCTCGGGGAAGTAGTCGAGGAGGGTGTGGGGCGGGGAGCCGGGCTCGCGGCCGTCGAAGTGCATCGAGTAGTTCTCGATGCCGGAGCAGGAGCCGATCTGGCGCATCATCTCGATGTCGTAGGTGGTGCGCATGCGGAGCCGCTGGGCCTCCAGCATCTTGCCCTGCTTCTCCAGCTCCTTCAGGCGCCCGTCGAGCTCGCGCTCGATGTCGTTGACGGCCCGCTCCATGCGCTCGGGGCCGGCGACGTAGTGGCTGGCCGGGAAGACGTACAGCTGCCGGTCCTCGCTGATGATCTCGCCGGTGAGCGGGTGGAGGGTGGAGAGCGCCTCGATCTCGTCGCCGAACATCTCGATGCGGACGGCGAGCTCCTCGTACACGGGGAAGATCTCGATGGTGTCGCCGCGGACGCGGAAGGTGCCGCGGGTGAAGGCGAGGTCGTTGCGCGTGTACTGGATGTCGACGAAGCGGCGGAGCAGCTGGTCGCGGTCGATCTCGTCGCCCACCTTGAGCGGGACCATGCGGTCCACGTACTCCTGCGGGGTGCCGAGGCCGTAGATGCAGGAGACGGAGGCGACCACGACCACGTCCCGGCGGGTGAGCAGGGAGTTGGTCGCGGAGTGGCGCAGCCGCTCGACCTCCTCGTTGATCGAGGAGTCCTTCTCGATGTAGGTGTCCGACTGGGGGACGTACGCCTCGGGCTGGTAGTAGTCGTAGTACGAGACGAAGTACTCGACGGCGTTGTTCGGCAGGAGCTCGCGGAACTCGTTCGCCAGCTGGGCGGCCAGGGTCTTGTTCGGCGCCATCACCAGGGTGGGGCGCTGGAGCTTCTCGATCATCCAGGCCGTGGTGGCCGACTTGCCGGTGCCGGTGGCGCCGAGCAGGACGACGTCCTTCTCGCCGGCGCGGATGCGCCGGTCCAGCTCGGCGATGGCCGTCGGCTGGTCGCCGCTCGGCTGGTAGGAGGAGACGACCTCGAAGGGCGCCACCGAACGTTCGATCTTGGAAACGGGCCGCATGCCACCACCGTACGACCCGCCACCGACAGTCGGGGTGCGATCGCCGCGCCACCGGGGCGCGGCGGGGGTCGTCGGCCGGCGCCGCCGGTCCGCGTCACCAGTCCTGGGAGCGGTGTCCGCCGCGCGGGACGGAGCGGCGGAAGCCGCGTCCGGCCGGCCGGGCGGTCCAGTTCGCGGGCTCGCCGTAGCTCGGGACGTGCCGGGGGGCGGGGACCCCGGGCCGGTACGGGGGGCGTGCCGGGGTCCGCCGCCAGTCGGGCTCGCCCATCACGAGCAGCGGGTCGAACATGACGACGACGGCGGCCAGGATGAGGAAGACGGCGGGGCCGATCAGCATGGGCAGCAGCAGCGACCCGGTGGTGGCGGCCGCGGCGCCCGCGGCGGGGGCGGCGTGCAGGTGGACGCTGACGGCCGCCATGGCGGTGTAGTGCATGCCGCTGACGGCGACGCCCATGACGAGGCTGGCCCCGAGGCTGGCGAGGAAGCCGTGGACCGAGACCGCCGCCCACAGGGCGGTGGTGGCGGCGACGACGGCGATGACCACGGAGAGGGCGACGGTGAGGGTGTCGTACTCGATGCGTCCCGGCAGGCGCATGCCGGCCATGCCGAGGTAGTGCATGGTGGCGACGCCGAGGCCGGTGATGGTGCCGCCGGTGACGAGGGTCAGCGCGGTGGCGCCCCGGTAGCCGACGATGAAGATGCCGACGCCGACCATGACGACGGCGACGCCGAGGCTGGCGAAGGTGATCGGGCGGTCGTAGTCGATCGGCGCCTGCTGGACCGAGAAGCCCATCATCGCGATGAAGTGCATGGTCCAGATGCCGGTGCCGATGGACGTGGAGCCGAGCGCGAGCCAGCCGGCCTTGAAGGACTCCCGGTGGCGCAGCGAGCGGGTCGTGCATCTCAGCCCCAGGGCGCCGCCGAGACAGGCCATGAGGAAGGCCGCCACCGGCGTGACGATCCCGTAGCTGAATCCGTCGACCGTGCCCTGCATGAGCGTGAGCCCTCCCACCCCTGGCGCATGACGTCCGAAAACAGTCGGTACCGCTGGGTAGTACTACCGGGGCGAGATTATGGCGCGCCGCGGGCCCCGCGGGCACCTGACCGGGGATTTTCCGGTCGCGAGACCGGAGCGAGACCGGTCCGTGACCTCGGGGGGGGCCGCACCGCCGGATCGCCGTCGAACGCCCGTTTTGGCCGGTGGGCGTCGGCGGGAAGGTGGCCGGAGGGCGGCGGTCGACCTCCGGCGGGGCCGGGCTGTCGGTGCCGGGCCGTACGGTGAGGGCATGGACGATGAGGACGGGCGCCGCGCGGCCGGGGGCGTGGCCGCCGAGTGGGCGGTCGTGGAGAGCGGCATCGGCCCGCTCTTCCTGGCGGCCACCGGGCGGGGGCTCGTGCGGGTCGGGTTCCACGCGGGCGGGGCGCGCGGCGAGCGGATGCCCGGGCTGCTCGCCGAGCAGCTGGGCGCCACGGTCGTCGCGTGCTCCACGGGGCTGCTCGCCGAGCCGGTGCGGCAGCTGGAGCGGTACTTCGCGGGCGCGCTGCGCGCGTTCGACCTGCCGCTGGACTGGTCGCTGACGACCGGCTTCAACCGCCAGGTGCTGCGGGAGCTGGCCGCCGGCGTGCCGTACGGCGCGGTGGTCGGGTACGGGGAGCTGGCGCGGCGCGTGGGGCAGCCGGGGGCCGCACAGGCGGTGGGAGCGGCGATGGGCGCCAATCCGCTGCCGGTGGTGGTGCCGTGCCACCGCGTGGTGGAGAGCGACGGCGGGCTCGGGGGCTTCGGCGGCGGCCTGGAGACGAAGCGGAGACTGCTGGCCCTGGAGGGCGTGTTGCCGGAACCGCTCTTCTGAGGCCCGCGGCGGTCCGCTGCGGGGGCGGGGCGTCGCGCCTGCGAGGGGCCGCGCCGCGAGGGCCGCGAGGCGGCCCACCTGGGGATTCCCGTTCCGGGCGTTCCCATAGGACCGGGTGGCTGGCACACTCCGGTAGTGACCGAAACGCCCGACGCCCCTGACACCGCCGCCTCCCGGGAGGCCGCCGTCCCGATCGCCCCCGCCGCCCTGCCGGAGCTGCGCCGGCGGGTCCAGGCCGTGCTCGTCGCCACCCAGATCCTCGGCGGCCTCGGGATCGCCACCGGCGTCGCGCTCGCCGCCGTCCTCGCCACCGAGGTCAGCGGCACGGACGCGCTGGCCGGGCTCGCCTCGACGGCGACGGTGGCCGGCCCCGCGCTGCTCGCCATGCCGCTGGCGGCGCTGATGGCGCGGCGGGGGCGGCGGGCCGGCCTGGTGCTGGCCTACCTGCTGGGCGCGCTCGGCGCCGGGGTCGCCGTGCTCGGCGCGGTCCTCGGCAGCTTCCCGGTGCTGCTGGCCGGTCTGGTGGGCTTCGGGGCCGGGTCCTCGGCCAACCTGGCGGCCCGGTTCGCCGCCGCCGACCTGGCGGCGCCGGACCGGCGGGCGCGCGCCATCTCGACGGTGGTGTGGGCGACCACGATCGGTGCCGTCCTCGGCCCGAACATCGCGGCTCCGGCCGGCCGGAGCGTCTCGGGCCTCGGCATACCCGTGGCGGCCGGACCGTTCCTGTGGGCCGCCGTGGTGTTCGTGGTGTCGGCGCTGGTGGTGGCGCTGCTGCTGCGGCCCGATCCGCTGCTGACGGCGCGGGCGCTGGCCGCCGCGGACGAGGGCGGGGCGGCGGACCGGCCCGAGAACCGGTCCCTGCGGGCCGGGCTGCGGGCGGTCCGCGCCTCGCCGCAGGCCCGGATCGCCCTGGTGACGGTGGCCGCCTCGCAGACGGTGATGGTGTCGATCATGTCGATGACGCCGGTGGCGCTCACCCACCACGGGGCGGGCATCGAGCTGATCGGGCTCGTCATCAGCGTGCACATCGCGGGCATGTACGCCTTCTCGCCGGTCATGGGCTGGCTCGCGGACCGGCTCGGGCGGCTCGCCGTGATCGGCCTCGCGGTCGGGCTCCTGGGGCTCGCGGCGCTGCTCGCGGGCACCTCGGGGGCGAGCCACCCCCAGGTCGCGGCCGGCCTGTTCGTCCTGGGGCTCGGCTGGTCGGCCGGCCTGGTGTCGGGCTCGGCGCTGCTGACGGACTCGGTGCCGCAGGCGGCGCGGGCGGCCGTGCAGGGCCTGTCGGACACGGTGATGAACGCGGCGGCGGGCATCGGCGGCCTGGTGGCCGGCGTGGTCGTCTCCCAGGCGGGCTACGGGCCGCTCAACGCCCTCGCGGCCTGTCTGCTGCTGCCGATGGCGGCCCTGGCCCTGCGGGGCGTGCTCCGCAGGGCCTGACCGTGCCCGGTTCAGGGCAGGGTGATGTGGTACGCCTTGCGCAGCGTCTCGTGGACGGTCCAGGTGGTCCGGTCGCCCTCGCGCAGGACGCAGGCGTCACCGGGCCCGACCTCCATCGTGGCGCCGCCCTCGACGGCGACGGTGGCGCGGCCGCTGACGACGACGAAGAGCTCGTTCGCCTCGGTGTCGGTCACGACGCCGGGGGTGATCTGCCAGATGCCCCGCAGCTGCTTGCCGTCGGCGGACTCCCACAGCACCTTGCCGGACACCTCGGGGGTGCCGGACACGATCTGGTCGGGGTCGAGCGGGTCGGCTTCCAGCTCGGCGTCGGGGATGTGGACGGCGAAGGAGGGGAGGTCGTGAGTCGTCATGGGCGGTGACTGTAGCCGGGCCCGCCGGTGGCACGTGACGCCGGGATCGCGGAACGAATCCCTCCGTTACCCGCCCTGACCAGGCACGTTACGGATCCGGCCGGAGGCGACGGATTCCGCACCGGGGCCTTGGCCACCGCTGCGGCGGGTTCCGCGCCGCTCGCCCCCGGCGCGCCCGGCACCCGGAAACCGAATCCGTACCCCGCTCGCACCCCCGTACGAAAGGGGGGTGGCGGGAGATCGCCAGAGGTGTTTGCGGGGCGGGTGGCCGCGCCAGGAATGGACCATGACCACGACCACACTGGTGTCCGAAGAGGTACGGCAGGCGCTCCACGAGGGCCGGCCCGTCGTCGCCCTCGAATCGACGATCATCGCCCACGGCCTCCCGCGCCCGCGGAACCTGGCGGTGGCCGAGGAGCTGGAGGAGTCGGTACGGTCCCGGGGCGCCGTGCCGGCCACCATCGCCGTGCTCGACGGAGTGGCGCGGATCGGCCTCGACCGGGCCGGACTGACCCGGATCGCCGAGGACCCCACGGTGCGCAAGCTCGGCCACCGCGACCTGGCACCGGCGCTCGCCACCGGCGCCACCGGGGCGACCACGGTCTCGGCGACGGCCCGGCTCGCCGACGCCGCGGGCATACGGGTCTTCGCCACCGGCGGCCTCGGCGGGGTGCACCGCGAGTGGCGCGAGACCCAGGACGAGTCCGCCGACCTGCGCCTGCTCGCCGAGGTGGGCGTCACGGTGGTCTGCGCGGGCGTGAAGTCGATCCTCGACGTGCCGGCGACGCTCCAGCGCCTGGAGACGCTGGGCGTCACGGTCGCCGGATACGGCACGGAGACCTTCCCCGGCTTCTACCTCGCCTCCTCGGGGGAGCCGGTCGACTGGACGCTGCGCACCCCGGCCGAGGTCGCCGCGGTCATACGGGCCCGGGAGGCGCTCGGCCGCCCCTGGTCGGCGCTGATCGTGGCCAACCCGGTGCCGGAGGCGGAGCAGCTGGACCCGGCACTGCACGACCGGGTCCTCGCCCGGGGCCTCGCCGAGCTGAGGGAGAAGGGCGTCACCGGGCAGGCGGTGACCCCGTTCCTCCTGGAGTACCTGACGACGCACACGGACGGCGCCTCCCTGGAGGCCAACCTGGCGGCGGTGCGGGGCAACGTCCGGCTCGCGGCCGAGATCGCCGGGGCGTACGCCGCGGGCGAGCGGTGACGGAGGCCGGGAGGCGGACTCCGGGCGGTGCGCTGCTGGTCGTCGGGGACGTCGTCACGGACGTGGTGGCCCGGCACCGCACCCCGCTCGCGCCCGCGACGGACACGGCGGCCGCGATCCGCACCCTGCCGGGCGGCGCGGGGGCCAACGCGGCCTGCTGGGCGGCCCGTTCGGGCCACCCGGACGTGCGGCTGCTCGGCCGGGTCGGCACCGAGTCGGCCGGCTGGCACGAGCGGGCGCTGACCTGCGCGGGCGTCCGCCCGCTGCTGGTGCCCGACCCGGAGGCGCCGACGGCCACCGTGATCGCCCTGGTGGACGCGGCGGCCGAGCGCACCTTCCTCACGGACGGCGGCGCCGTGCTGCGCCTCTGCCCCGCCGACTGGTCGGCCGGACTCCTCGACGGCGTGGCCGCGCTCCACCTCTCCGGCTACCTGTTCTTCGCCGAGCCGAGCCGGGCGGCGGCGCTGCTGGCCCTGCGGGACGCCCGGGCGGCCGGGATACCGGTGAGCGTCGACCCGGCGTCGGCCGGCTTCCTGGCCGGACTGGGCCCCGAGCGGTTCCTCGAAGCGGCCGGGGGCGCGTCCCTCCTGCTGCCCAACGCCGACGAGGCCCGGCTGCTCACCGGCGCGCCGGACCCGGAGACGGCCGCCCGGGAGCTGAGCCGGCGGGTGCCGCTGGCCGTGGTGACGCTGGGCGCGGCCGGGGCGCTGGTCGCCGAGGCCGGGACGGTCACCGCCCGGGTGGCGGCCCCCGCCGTGCCGCCGGAGCGGCGGGTGGACTCGACGGGCGCGGGCGACGCCTTCACCGGGGCGTTCCTCGCGGCCCGGCTCGCGGGCGCGGACCCGGCGGAGGCGGCCCGGGCGGGGTGCGCGGCGGGCGCCGAGGCGGTGACCGTGGTGGGCGGCCGGCCGCCGTCAGTCTGAGCCGAGCGCCCCCAGCCCGGTCCACGCCGGGTGCCGCGGGTCGTCGGCCCGTACGACGACGTCGGCGGTCCCGACCGGGTCGACCTCCGCCTCGTAGCGGGCGAAGGCGGGCAGCGTCCAGGCCTCCCCGGTGCGCCGCGCCAGGGCGGCGGGCGACAGGCGCAGATGGACGGTCAGGTCGAAGGGGAACCAGTGCCCGAGGAGGAAGGGCCCGTGCAGCACCAGGACACCGCCGGGCGGCAGCGTCACGTACGGGCTGCGGGTCGCCCGGTCCTTCACCGGGTCCCACAGGTCGGGCAGGATCCGCCCGTCGCCGCCGGGCTCCAGGGGGGTGAACACCTCCCGCCACAGGGCGCCGGTGTCGGTCCAGCCCCCGTAGTACGCGTCGGGGTCCTGCCGGCCGTGCTCGTACCGCAGCGACGCGGGCCGCAGGAACCCGCGGGTCCCGATGACGCGCACCGGCCGCCCCCGGTCCTGGAACTGCTCCGCGAGGAGCCCGGCCAGCTCCTCGCCCCGGGCGTCGGGCGCCCCGTCGACGGCGACCTTCAGCCACTCCCCGCCGTCACCGGGCGCCAGCCGGTCCACGTGCTTCGCCAGCCGCCCGGCCATCCGGCCCCAGGTGATCGCCTCGTATCGCATCCCGCCCATTCTGCCCTGCGTCCACCGCTCCAGGCCCGTCCTCCCCCGGCCCCCGCACCGGCGCCCCGAGCCGCCCGGCGACCTCCGCCGCGACCGCGAGCGGTCCGTCCCACGGGCACCCCTGCCACTGGGCGAGCTGCGCCCGCTCCCCCGCCTCGTCCACGGCGGACAGCACCAGGACCGTGCCCCAGCTGTCCCCGTCCCACTCCAGCTCCAGGGCCACGACCGGCCGGCCGAGCGCCCGCGCCCGCTCCGTGAGCGTCTCCGCGTCCCGGGGCGGCAGCGGCACGAGCCGGTCGGCGAGGATCTCCTCCCGCACGTGGACGAGTTCGAGGCACGCGTACAGCCCCGGGCGCGGCGACACCCCGGCGTCCAGAACCTCCCGGGCCGCCGACAGCCGCGCCCGCCGCACCACACGGGCGTCCACCCGCTCCCGCACCTCCCACGACAGGGCCGCCCACAGCTCGTGCGGCGGAAGGGAACGGTCGTCGTGGGCCATGGGCTTGACCTTGTCACTGGCGTCACGGTTCCACCATCGGATTCATGGACACCACCACCACGCCCGCCACCCGCACCTCCTCCCCCCGGGTCGTCCTCGTCACCGGCGCGGGCACCGGCATCGGCCGCGCCACCGCCCGTGCCTTCGCCCGGCAGGGCGCGACCGTCGTCGCCGTGGGCCGCAGGCCCGGACCGCTGCGCGAGACCGCGGCCGAGGACCCCACCGCGATCCACCCGCATCCCGCCGACATCACCGCCGAGGGCACGCCCGAGGAGCTCGTACGCCGGGTGCTCGCCGACCACGGCCGCCTCGACGTCCTGGTCAACAACGCGGGCATCGCCACGGGCGGCCCCCTGGGCACCCTCGACCGCGCCGCGCTCGTCCCCCTCCTGGAGACCAACCTCCTCGCGCCCGTCCTGCTCACCCAGGCCGCCGTCCCCGCGCTGCGTGCCTCCGGCGGCGTCGTCGTGAACGTGACGACGACGATCGGGCAGCGCGGCTGGCCCGGCAACTCGGTCTACCCCGCGACCAAGAGCGCCCTGGAGACCCTCACCCGCTGCTGGGCCGTCGAACTCGCGCCCGCCGGCGTCCGGGTGGTGGCCGTCGCCCCCGGAGCGATCGACACCCCGATCGGCGACCACAGCGGCCTCGCACCGGAACAGCTCCGCGCGGTACGGGCCTGGCAGCTCGCGCACACCCCGCTCGGACGGGTCGGCCGCCCCGAGGAGGTCGCCTGGGCGGTCACCGCGCTCGCCGCCCCCGAGGCCGCCTTTCTCACCGGGACCGTGCTCCCGGTCGACGGGGGCGCGCTCGTCACGTGAGAGGACTGCGCGGATGCGCATCGGTGAACTGGCCCGCAGGACGGGCGTGTCGGCGCGGTCCCTGCGCCACTACGAGCAGGCGGGCCTCGTCTCCTCGTCCCGCGCGGCCAACGGCTACCGGGTGTACGACGAGACCGCGGTCGTCCGCGTCGCCAACATCCGGTACCTGCTCGACGCCGGCCTCACCCTGGACGACGTGGCCGCCTTCCGCTCGTGCCTCGACGGGGACCTGCCGTCGGTACGCCCCTCCGGCCGCGGTCTGGAGATCGCCCGCGAGCGGCTCGCGGTGCTCGACGCCCGGATCGCCGCGCAGACCGCGGCCCGGGACCGGCTGGCGTCGGCGCTCGCCGCCCGGTCCGACGGCCCCCGTGACGCAACCGCCGTGCGGCTGCCATGATCTGAAGGTCCGATGGATCTTCGGACGGTCGGAGCGGTACGGGGAGGGCGACCGGCATGGACGTGGCACTGATAGCGGTGGCGGGCACGCTCCTCGGCGTGATCGCCACCCACTGGTTCCAGGGCCGGACGACCCTGCGCACGGCCGTGCTCGCCCGGAACGAGCAGCTCCGCCAGGAGCGGATCGCCACCTACAGCGCCTTCGCCGGCGCCGTCGTCGAGTACCGGCACAGCCAGAACGACCGCTGGTTCCGGGCCGTGGAGGAACCCGGCTCGGAGGAGGCCGAGGAGTCCCGCCACGCCTCCTACCGGCAGCGGACCGCCGCCCGGCAGGCCCTCTTCCGCGTCCAGCTGGTCTGCGACGACGCGGACCTCCGGCGGCTCGCCGAGGCCGCGTTCGACGAGACCCACTGCATGCACGAGGCGGTGGGGACGACGGACCGGGCCCGCCGGTCCGACCGGGCCAAGGACGCCCTCGCCCGGTTCATCGCCGCCGCCGCGCCCGGACTCCGCTGAGGGGCACCGCCGTGGACCTCGTCGCCCCCGTCGTCGTCGAACCGCTGCGCCGCCGCCGCTGCTCCGAGTGCCGCAAGGGCCCGCTGGAGCGCATGATCGTCGAGTACGGCCGGCCGGTCTGCCTGGACTGCGCCGACCTCGGCCACCTCGTCTTCCTGCGCCGCGGCGACACCGCGCTCACCCGGCGCGCCCGGGAGCAGAGCGCCCTGTGGGCGGTGGTGGTACGCCACAACCGGCGCCGCACCCGGTACGAGCGCCAGGGGCTGCTCGTCGAGGAGGCGGCCCTCGCCCGGGCGGAGACGGCCTGCCTCGCCGACGCGGAGGCCCGGGCCCGGCGGCGGGCCCGGGACGCGGAGCGGCGCGCGGTGGAGGACGCCGGGATCACCGAGGCCCTGCGGACGGAGATCCTGCGGCTGTTCCCCGCGATGCCGGCGGAGCGGGCGACCGAGATCGCCGTCCACGCCTCGGCGAAGGGCAGCGGCCGGGTGGGCAGGACGGCCGCCGGACGCGCCCTCGACCGGGGCGCCGTGACGGCCGCGGTGCGCGCCTCGGTACGGCACGTGGACACGCCGTACGACGCGCTGCTGATGCGCGGTGTCCCCCGCCACCAGGCCCGCACCCGGGTCTCCCCCGCCATCGAGACCGTGCTCCGGGCCTGGCGGGAGCGGCCGTCCGGACAGGGGGACGCGCCCGGCGCGAGGGGCGCGACGGGCGCGGAGGGGACGCCGGGCCGGGCCGAACGCTGACGGCTCGGACGTCGGCGGGGCCGGGCCACGGCGTGGGCGGTCCGGATCGGACCCGGTCAGACCCGGTCGGCCGCGCGGCGGGCGCGGCGGTACATCAGCGCGCCGCCGAGGAGGAGCGCGGCACTGCCCGCGGCGGCGTAGCCGACGGGCTCGCTGCCGGTGGCGGCCAGCGACGAGGTGCTGGTCTCGCCCTGCGGGGCCGGTGCCGGGGCCGGCGCGGGCACCGCGGGCTTCTCCTGCTCGGCGACCGGCTTCGGCGGCAGGTTGCGCACCGGGGTCTGCGGGCGCGGGGTCGGGATCTCGACCTGCGGCTCCTCGGGGGTGCCCGGGCCGTTGACCCCGGTGTTGCCGACGGCCGGGTTGCCGACGCCCACGACGTTGACCGAATTGCCGACGACGTTGACCGGCAGGTCGATCGGGAGCTGGAGGCCGTTGCCGGACAGCACGCCCGGGGAGCCCTCGGCGTGGCTCTCGGCGGTGGCTCCGCCGCCGTTGGCCGCCCCGCCGCCGGAGGCGCCGCCGCGGGTGTCGGTCTGCTCGCCGCCGCGCGGGGTCACGGCCTCGTCCTTGTGTGTGCGGCCGGGGCCGGTGCCCCGGTCCTCCCCGGCCGGGGCCGAGGTGTTGGCGCACGAGTTGCCCATGGCCGGGTTGAGCAGCCCGACCACGTTGACCGTGTTCCCGCAGAGGTTGACCGGTACGTGGACCGGCAGCTGGATCGCGTTGCCGGAGCCGACTCCCGGCGAGCCGACCGCGGCGCCCTCGGCGCCCGAGTCCGCGTGGGCGGCGCCCGCCGACAGCGCGAGCGCACCACCCGTGACCAACAGTGTGGCCAGACCACTTCGGCGCATCTGCCTCATGGCTTCCTGCCTTCCGGAGTTGCACGGGCAAGTGCCCGTACCGGAATAAACGCGACGCACGCGTCTGCCGGATCCGGCCGCTGGCGGGTTTCACTCCTTCGAGGGAGTTTCCGTTCGAGTGGCGACCCGGGCGTTCCCTCGGACGGGGCTACCGGCCGAGGAGCTCGGTGAGGGCTCCGACCGGGTCGGGGTCGGGCGTGCCGCGCGGCCACCAGTCCTCGCGGCCGTGGTCCGATTCGTACGGGTACCACAGGCCGTCCCGGCCGAGCCGGAGTTGGAGCGAGTCGGTGGAGAGCCGGTTGCGCCAGGGCCGGAAGGACGGGAAGTCGGCGGCGAGGAGGGCGGGTCTCGCCCGGTCGAACGGACCGGCGGGCGGGTCCCAGGGCTCCTCCAGGACCGTGAGGCCCTCCGCGCCGCCCTGCCGCCAGGCCGCGACGGCGCGGGCGAGGTCGGTGGGGGTGCGGCCGAGGGCGTCGGCCAGGTCCCGGTAGAGCGCGCGGGTCGAGGCGGTGAGTCCGGAGCCGGGGTGGGCGGCGGCGAGCCGGACGGCGTCCTGCCAGGGGGTGAGGGCGGCGACCGGGTCGTGCCCGGTGGCGAGGAAGGCGTGGGCGCGGGCGGCGGCCTCGCCGGCCAGCAGGTCGAGCGCGAGGGGGTCCGGGGCGTGCGGGTCCGGCGGGAAGACGGCGGGGCGCCCGGGCCGGTCCGGGAGGGGCAGTGGCGGGGGCAGCGGCAGCGGGGGCCCGGCGGCGAGCACCTCGCGGGCGGGCACGGCGGGCAGGACGGGCGCGGTGGCCGCGGTCTCGGCGGCGGACCGGGCGGCGTTGCGCCGGGAGAGTTCGGCGAGGAGCTCCCCCTCGCCCCGGCCGCGCATCAGGAAGAGGACGAAGGGGTCCTCGTCGAGGAGGCGGGCCGCCTGGTAGCAGAGGGCCGCGGCGTGCTTGCAGGGGAAGCCGTCGTCGGGGCAGGAGCAGTCGGGCAGCAGGTCGCCGGGGGCGGGCAGCAGCCCCTCGACCGCCTCCAGGGCGTGCGGGACCTCCTTGTCGAGGAGGGCGGCCATGTGCTCGGGGCGGGCGGCGGCCTCGTCGAGGAAGAGCTCCCAGCCGTCGTCGCCGAGGGTCCGCATCCGGATCTCGGTGCGGTACGGGCGGATCCGGCTGCCGTGCACGTAGGCGACGACCCGGCCGGGGGTGACGGTGATCGCGTCGACGTGTCCGCGCTCCGCGTAGGCCCGGCCGCGGCCGAGGCGGGCCCGGTCGAGCGCGGTGCGCTCCAGGGCGGCCACCCAGGCGTTGCCCCACCAGGTGGCGGCGAAGCGTCCGTCGGAGGTCTCGCGGGGCGGGACGGCCGGGAAGGTGCGGCGGCGCTCGTCGTGGCGGGGGCCGGCCCCGCGCGCGGGACGGGCGGCCCGGGCTCCGGGGCGGTTCACGCGGACCTCCTCAGGGAGACCAGGTCGGCCAGTTCGCGGTCGGTGAGTTCGGTGAAGGCGGCCTCGCCGGAGCCCAGGACGGCGTCGGCCAGGGCCTTCTTGGCGCGGAGCAGTTCGGCGATGCGGTCCTCGACGGTGCCCTCGGTGACGAGCCGGTGGACCTGCACGGGCTGGGTCTGGCCGATCCGGTAGGCGCGGTCGGTGGCCTGGTCCTCGACCGCCGGGTTCCACCAGCGGTCGTAGTGGACGACGTGGCCGGCGCGGGTGAGGTTGAGGCCGGTGCCCGCGGCCTTGAGGGAGAGCAGGAAGACGGGGACCTCACCGGCCTGGAAGCGATCGACCATCCGCTCCCGCTCCGCCACGGGCGTTCCTCCGTGCAGGAGTTGGCTGCCGATCCCGCGGGCGGTGAGGTGGTCGGCGAGGAGCCGGGCCATCGACACGTACTGGGTGAAGACCAGGACGGAGCCGCCTTCGGCGAGGATGGTGTCGAGCAGTTCGTCGAGGAGGGCCAGCTTGCCGGAGCGGCCGGCGAGGCGGGCGGTGCCGCCGCCGCGCGGGGCGTCCTCCTTGAGGTACTGGGCGGGGTGGTTGCAGATCTGCTTGAGCGAGGTCAGCAGCTTCATCACCAGTCCGCGGCGGGCCATCCCCTCGGCCTCCTCGATCCGGCCCAGCGTCTCGCGGACCACCGCCTCGTACAGCGAGGCCTGTTCGCGGGTGAGCGGCACCGGGTGGTCGGACTCGGTCTTGGGGGGCAGCTCGGGCACGATGCCGGGGTCGGACTTGCGGCGGCGCAGCAGGAAGGGGCGGACGAGGCGGGCGAGCCGCTCCACCGCCTCCTCGTTCTCCAGCTCCTCGTGGTTCTCCGCGGCGCGGGCGTGCCGGGCGCGGAAGGCCTTGAGGGGGCCCAGGAGTCCGGGGGTGGTCCAGTCGAGGAGGGCCCACAGCTCGGAGAGGTTGTTCTCCACGGGGGTGCCAGTGAGGGCGACCCGGGCGGGCGCGGGCAGGGTCCGCAGTGCCTTGGCGGTCGCGGAGAAGGGGTTCTTCACGTGCTGGGCCTCGTCGGCGACGATCATCCCCCAGGGCTGCTCGGCGAGCCGGCCGGCGCGGGTGCGCAGGGTGCCGTAGGTGGTGAGGACGATCCCGCCGTCGAGGCCGCCGAGTTCGCGCGCGGTGCCGTGGAAGCGGCGGACGGGGACGCCGGGGGCGAACCTGGCCGCCTCCCGCTGCCAGTTGCCCAGGAGCGAGGCGGGGCAGACGACGAGGGTGGGCTCGCGGCGGGCCCGGCGCAGGTGGAGGGCGAGGACGGTGACGGTCTTGCCGAGGCCCATGTCGTCGGCGAGGCAGCCGCCGAGGCCCAGGGAGGTCATCAGGTCGAGCCAGGCGAGGCCGCGGAGCTGGTAGTCCCGGAGGGTGGCGGTGAGCCCGGGCGGGGGCGCGGCGGCCTCGGGGCCGGCGAGGAGCCGGTCGCGGAGGACGGCGAGCGCGCCGACGGGCACGGCGGGGACGGTCTCGCCGTCGACCTCGGCGCTGCCGGTGAGGGCGGCGGCGAGCGCGTCGACCGGTTCGAGCAGGCCCAGCTCCCGCTTGCGTGCCTTGCGGACGAGGTCGGGGTCGACGACGACCCAGCGGTCGCGGAGCCGTACGACGGGCCGGTGGGCCTCGGCGAGGACGTCCATCTCGCCCTGGGTGAGGGGGTCGCCGTCGAGGGAGAGCTGCCAGTCGAAGCGGAGCAGTTCGGTGGAGTCGAAGAAGCTGGTGCCGTCGGTGGCGGAGCCGGGCGCGGAGCGGGCGGGGCGGACGACGGCGGAGGCGCTGAGCGAGCGGGCCAGGTCGCGCGGCCAGTGCAGGGCGACCCCGGCGTCGGCGAGCCGGGCGGCGGCGGGGCCGAGCAGCTCGTACAGCTCGGCCTCGGTGACGGCGAGGACGTCGGGCGCGTCGCGCTCCAGGAGCCGGCCGAGCGGGGGCCAGATCCGGGCGGCGCGGCGCAGGGCGAGGAGGGCGTCGATCCGGGCGCGGGGACCGAAGTGCTCCCCCTCCCCCGCCCAGAGGGCCGCGGCGTCGATGACGAGGGTCGGGTCGGCGAGGCTGTGCACCTGGAGGACGGCGGCCGCGGCCTGCCGCTCGGGCCCGCCCTCGGCCTCCTCCGCGGTGTCGAAGAGCTCGGCGGCGGAGAGGTCGAGGCGGAGCGAGATCCGCACCCCGGCGTCCATGCCGGCGGCGGCCTCGGCGGCCCAGGCCCGGGCCCCGGGGAGGTGCTGCGGCGCGGCGGCGGCGAAGGGCGCGCCGACCGCGTGCACGGCGGCGGGCGTGCGGGGCAGGGTGTCGGCGACCGCGTCCAGGAAGGCCCGCACCAGGGCTTCCGGGTCGGGCAGCCCGAGCGGGCCGGAGCCGGCGACGGGCACCGCGTGCGCCTCGTACGGCATGGCGGCGGCGACGGCCCGCAGGTGGGCGATGTCCTCGGCGTCGAGCGGGCCGGCCCGCCAGGCGTCCAGGTCGTCGGCGGTGAGCCCGGGCAGCATCCGGCCCCGGGCGACGAGGTGCAGGGCGTGCAGGGCGGCCGCACCCCAGCAGGCGGTGGCGGGATGGGCGGCGGGGCTGTGCCGGGCCTCGACCAGCAGGGGCAGCGCGGTGGCCACGGGCAGGGTGACGGCGGGGACCTCCCGGCCGCGGGCGCCCGTGCCGTGGCGGCGGACGACGGTGATCCGGGCGGGCTCCGCCCCGGCGAGGCCGTCGGCCGGGGGCAGGGCCGCCCCGTCGGGCGCCCACAGGGCGATCCGGCCGTCGCGGGGCAGCGCGGCCGGCAGGAAGACGGCGGCACGGGCCGTCCAGCGCTCCGTCACGGGCCGTGCTCCTTCCCCCCGGGGTCCGTCGAGCCGGCGCGGATCTTCCGCGTCGGTCTCCCCGACCTTACGGGCGGGGTCTGACAACGGTGGCGCAGGCGTGTCCCCCGGCCGGCCCAACCCCGGATGACAGCGGCCCCCGGGGGCGGGAAAGTGGCGTCGACCAGGGCTTTTCGCCTCCGGGGCTGCCGCCGACCGCCTCGCTCGCCCGATCGAAGGGGATCCCGCCATGTCCGTTCGCCGGCGTCTCACGACCGCCACCGGGGCCGTGCTGCTCACGCTCACGGTCGCGGGCTGCTCGGGCCTCGGCCGCACCGCCGTCGGCCCCGTGACGTACGAGACGCGCGGGGAGAAGGTGGTGCGGGTGATGAGCCCGCCGGTGAAGGGCTGCCACCGGCTCCCGCTGGGCGCGACCCGGGTGGAGAACGGGACCCTGATCGACCTGATCCTCTACCGGACCCCGCACTGCCGGGGCGAGGAGCCGATCTACCTGCCCACCAACAGCTCCGACTCGATCGCGCCGGGCACCCTGCCCTGGCGCAGCTACTCCCTCGTGCACTGAGTCCCACCGCGCACCGAGCCTCCTCGGGACGGCGCCGTTCCCTTCGCCCCCGGGCGGGTACATGCTGGAAGTGCCCGACAGGTGGGATCCGACGGGAGAAGGCGCCGTCATGCGTACCGGCAGCGAACCCGCGACCGCGCGCAGCGCGCTGCGGCTGCGGTTCTGGCTGAGTGCCTGGGGGATGGTGTGGGCGGTCTTCGGCACGGTGGTCTTCGTGCTGCTCGGGCGCCCCGGCTGGGCGGTGGCCTGCGGGGTGCTGTTCCTGGTGGTCGCGGTCGACATGTCGATGGTGCTGCGCCACCTGCGGCAGGGCCCGCACTGGCAGCCGGGCCGTGACGTCCCTCCGTACGAGCCGGACCGCGGCAACCGGCCTCCCCGGGACCCCGGCGGACGGGGCCAGGACGGGCGGGATCCCTGAGCCCGGCCGCGGGCGGTCAGTCCTCGGTGCCGAAACCGGCGGCCCGTACGTATTCGGGCCGGGGGTCGAGCGCGGCGGCCAGCCGGAAGTGGCGGGTGGCCCGCGCGTCCTGCCCGGAGCGCTGGAGGGTGCGGGCGAGGGCGAAGTGCGCGAAGGCGTTGTCCGGCTCGCGCTCCAGGACCAGCTCGAACTCCAGTTGCGCGGGCCGCAGCTGGGCCGCGGCGAAGAAGGCCCGCGCCCGCAGGAGGCGGGCCGCCGTGTTCTCCGGGTGCTCGGCGATGACCGAGTCGAGCAGTTTCACGGCGCCACGCGGGTCCCGTGCGGCCAGCAACTGCTCGGCGGCACGGAAGTCGATGACGTGCGTCTCCGGATTTCTCTCGGCCATGAACTGCATCCTTCCCACGATCCGGCCCCGGAACACCGGACGGGGCGTCCCGGGGCTAGGCCGCCCGCCGTGTCAGCTCTTCCCAGACCTCGCGCACCCGCGGTTCCAGGGCTTCCAGCGGGCCGTCGTTGTCGATCACGAGGTCGGCGATCTCCAGCCGGGCCGCACGGGTGGCCTGGGCCGCCATGCGGGCCTTCGCCTCCTCCTCGGCCATGCCCCGGATCCGTACCAGCCGGTCCAGCCGGGTCTCGGGCGAGGCGTCCACGACGACCACGAGGTCGTAGAGGGGCGCGAGGCCGTTCTCGGTGAGCAGGGGCACGTCGTGGACCACCACGTCCCCGGGGCCCGCCGCGCTCTCCAGCTCGGCCGACCGGGCGCCGACGAGCGGGTGCACGATCGCGTTGAGCGCGGCCAGCCGCTCCGGGTCGGCGAAGACGACGGAGCCGAGCTTCGGCCGGTCGAGCGTGCCGTCCTCGCGGAGGACGTCCTCCCCGAAGGCGGTCACGACCGCCGCGAGGCCCGGTGTGCCCGGTTCGACGACCTCGCGGGCGATCCGGTCCGCGTCGATCAGCACGGCTCCGTACGAGACGAGCAGCCGGGACACCTCGCTCTTGCCGGCGCCGATACCGCCGGTCAGGCCCACCTTCAGCATGGGCGGCAGCTTAGGCCCTGGCTCCGCCGGGCTAGGCGTCGCCCTCCCTTTCGGCGAGGAAGCGCTCGAACTCGCGGCCCAGTTCGTCGGCCGAGGGGAGGTCGACGGGCTCGGCGACCAGGCTGCCGCGGGTGTCCGCACCGGCCATCGCGTCGTACTGGTGCTCAAGTCCCTGGACCAGGGCGACCAGTTCCTCGTCGCCCGCGCCGATCTGGCGGTCGATCTCGGTCTGGGTGCGGCGGGCCTCGGTGCGCAGCGCGTGGGCGACGCCGGGGAGGACCAGCCCGGTGGCGGCGGTGACGGCCTCCAGGGCGGTGAGCGCCGCGTCCGGGTAGGGAGAGCGGGCCACGTAGTGCGGCACGTGGGCGGCCACGCCGAGGGTGTCGAAACCGGCCTCGGTGAGCCGGAACTCGATGAGGGACTCGGCGCTGCCGGGCACCTGGGCCTCGTCGAAGGGGCTGCGGTGGCCGGGCATGAGGTCGGTGCGGTTGCCGTGCGGGGTGAGGCCGACGGGCCGGGTGTGCGGCACGCCCATGGGGATGCCGTGGAAGTTGACCGCGAGCCGCACGCCGAGCCGTTCGACGATCTGGGCGACGGCGGCGGCGAAGCGCTCCCACTCGACGTCCGGTTCGGGACCGCTGAGGACGAGGAAGGGGGCTCCGGTGGCGTCCTGGACGAGGCGGACCTCCAGGGCCGGCGTCTCGTACGCGGTCCAGCGGTCGCGCCGGAAGGTCAGCAGGGGACGGCGGGCGCGGTAGTCCACCAGCCGGTCGTGGTCGAAGCGGGCGACCACCTGGTTCGGCAGGGTGTCGAGCACGCCCTCGACGATCTGCTCGCCGGTCTCCCCCGCGTCGATGTAGCCGTCGAAGTGGTAGAGCATGACCAGCCCGGTCGACTCCTGTGCCAGGGCCAGGTCCACCACGGCCAGGCCCTTGGCGTCCCATTCGTACAAATCCTGGGGATCAAGCACGGTTACCGCTCCTCCTCGCGTCTCCTGGAAGAACGCCCCGGGGCGCAAGGTCATTCCCGGCGGGGGGCTTCGGCCGTGCCGGGAGAACGCGACCGGGGCCCGCTCCCCCGGGAGGGAGCGGGCCCCGGTTGTGCTAGCGGCTAGCGCTGCTCAGCGGTGAGCCTGTTCAGCTCTGGCCGCCGGCCAGCTTCTCGCGCAGGGCGGCGAGGGCCTCGTCCGACGCCAGGGCGCCGGCGTTGTCGTCCGACTCCGAGGAGTAGGAGCCGCCCGAGATGCCCGCACCGGCGTTGCCGGCGACCGGGGCGGCAGCGCCCTCGGCAGCGGCGGCCTCGTCGGCCTCGCGGGACTTGATGACCTGCGCCTGGTGCTGCTCGAAGCGAGCCTGCGCCTCGGCGTACTGGGCCTCCCACGCCTCGCGCTGGGTCTCGTAGCCCTCGAGCCAGTCGTTGGTCTCGGGGTCGAAGCCCTCGGGGTAGATGTAGTTGCCCTGGTCGTCGTAGGACGCGGCCATGCCGTACAGGGTCGGGTCGAACTCGACCGACGCCGGGTCGGCACCGAAGGACTCGTTGGCCTGCTTCAGGGACAGCGAGATCCGGCGACGCTCGAGGTCAATGTCGATGACCTTGACGAAGATCTCGTCGTTGACCTGGACGACCTGCTCCGGGATCTCCACGTGACGCTCGGCCAGCTCGGAGATGTGGACCAGACCCTCGATGCCCTCGTCGACGCGGACGAACGCACCGAACGGAACCAGCTTGGTGACCTTGCCGGGGACGACCTGGCCGATCTGGTGGGTGCGGGCGAACTGCTGCCACGGGTCCTCCTGCGTCGCCTTCAGCGACAGGGAGACACGCTCGCGGTCCATGTCCACGTCGAGAACCTCGACGGTGACCTCCTGGCCGACCTCGACGACCTCGGAGGGGTGGTCGATGTGCTTCCAGGAGAGCTCGGAGACGTGCACGAGGCCGTCGACGCCGCCCAGGTCCACGAAGGCACCGAAGTTGACGATCGAGGACACGACGCCGGAGCGGACCTGACCCTTCTGGAGGGTCGTGAGGAAGGTCTGGCGGACCTCGGACTGGGTCTGCTCCAGCCAGGCGCGGCGGGACAGGACCACGTTGTTGCGGTTCTTGTCCAGCTCGATGATCTTCGCCTCGAGCTCCTTGCCCACGTAGGGCTGGAGGTCGCGGACACGACGCATCTCGACCAGGGAGGCCGGGAGGAAGCCGCGGAGGCCGATGTCGAGGATGAGACCACCCTTGACGACCTCGATGACGGTACCGGTGACGATGCCGTCCTCTTCCTTGATCTTCTCGATGGTGCCCCAGGCGCGCTCGTACTGGGCGCGCTTCTTCGAGAGGATCAGGCGGCCTTCCTTGTCCTCCTTCTGGAGAACCAGGGCCTCGATCTCGTCGCCGACCTTGACGACCTCGTTGGGGTCGACGTCGTGCTTGATCGAGAGCTCGCGGCTCGGGATGACACCTTCGGTCTTGTAACCGATGTCGAGCAGGACCTCGTCCCGGTCGACCTTCACGATGACGCCGTCGACGATGTCGCCGTCGTTGAAGTACTTGATCGTCTCGTCGATCGCGGCGAGGAAGGCTTCCTCGTTACCGATGTCGTTGACCGCAACCTGCGGGGTGGTGGCGGTGGTCTCGGTGCTGCTCGTCATGTGGGAAAGGGCTCCGGTTACGGACAGAAAGTCGTAGGTACTGCTACGCCGAGAGCCCGTATCGCACTGAAGAAGCCAGACAGCCGATGAAGCGCCGTCCCGGTGACCGGGGGCGCCTCGTAAACCGAGGGGACCGCAACAGGTGCGAGCGCGGCCTGCTCCGTCTGAGGCGCGCAGGCCCGCAGCGCAACCTTTAGCATACGGGGGCGGCCGGACAGGGTCAATGCGCGAAGCGCGCACCCGGGGCAGAAGTGCGTAAACCCGGCACAACTCGTGTCCGCCCGCGGGCCATCGGCGGGCCTCCGCCGTTCCGGAGCACTGAGCGCAAACTACATCGACGGGCGAGATGAACCAAGAGTACGAACAGGACGACCGCTTCGAGACGGACGAGGACGAGGCGGAGGCGACCCGGCGTGACGCGGACGACGCGGAGAGCAGCCGGGCCAGCCGGGGCTGGTGGGACCGGAACGCCGACGAGTACCAGAACGACCACGGCGCCTTCCTCGGCGACGACCGGTTCGTGTGGGGCCCGGAGGGCCTGGACGAGGCCGAGGCGGGACTGCTCGGACCGGCCGAGGAACTGAAGGGTCTCGACGTCCTGGAGATCGGGGCCGGCGCCGCGCAGTGCTCGCGCTGGCTGGCGGCCCGGGGGGCCCGGCCGGTGGCGCTCGACCTGTCGCACCGGCAGCTCCAGCACGCCCTGCGGATCGGCGGGGAGGTGCCGCTGGTGGAGGCGGACGCGGGGGCGCTGCCCTTCCGCGACGGCTCCTTCGACCTGGCGTGCTCGGCCTACGGCGCGGTGCCGTTCGTGGCCGATCCGGTGCGGGTCTTCCGCGAGGTGCGCCGGGTCCTGCGGCCCGGGGGGCGCTGGGTGTTCTCGGTGACGCACCCGATCCGCTGGGCGTTCCCGGACGAGCCGGGGCCGGAGGGCCTGTCGGTCTCCGCCTCCTACTTCGACCGCACCCCGTACGTCGAGCAGGACGGGGAGGGGCGGGCGGTGTACGTCGAGCACCACCGGACGCTGGGCGACCGGGTGCGGGACGTGGTGGCGGGCGGCTTCCGGCTGGTGGACCTGGTCGAGCCGGAGTGGCCGGCGTGGAACGGCCAGGAGTGGGGCGGCTGGTCCCCGCTGCGGGGCAATCTGATCCCGGGCACGGCGATCTTCGTGTGCGAGCGCGAGGACTGACGGGGCCGGACCGGCTCGCCAGGAGTCGGACAGTCGTACTTATGGGCGGGCCTGTGGATAACCGGGCCCGCCTTTTTCCTTCGCGTACGAGACTGAGTGCGTGATCCGAAACGACGTACTCGATCTGCTTCCCGTCCGGCATGCCGTTCCCGAGCTGCTGGCCGCGCTCGACGGGCGTGGCACGGCGGTGCTGCACGCGCCGCCCGGCACCGGCAAGACCACGCTGGTGCCGCTGGCCCTCGCGGGGCTCGTGGGGGACGGGCCGGAGCGGCGGGTGCTGGTGGCCGAGCCGCGCCGGATGGCGGTGCGGGCCGCGGCCGCGCGGATGGCGTGGCTGCTGGGCGAGGAGGTCGGGCGGACGGTCGGCTTCGCGGTGCGAGGAGAGCGGCGGGCCGGCCCCTCGACCCGGGTCGAGGTGGTGACGACGGGTCTCCTCCTCCAGCGGCTCCAGCGGGATCCGGAGCTGGCGGGCGTGGACGTGGTGCTGCTCGACGAGTGCCACGAGCGGCATCTGGACGCCGACACGGCCCTCGCGTTCCTGGTGGACGTACGGGCCGCGCTGCGGCCGGAGCTGGGGGTCGTCGCGGCCTCGGCGACCAGCGACGCGGAGGCGTGGGCGCGGCTGCTGACCGTGCAGGAGGGCGGCGGGCCGGCGCCGGTGGTGCGCAGCGAGGGCGAGGGGCACGGCTTCGCGGTGGTCCACGCGCCGCCGCCGTCGGGGATCCGGCCGGCGCACGGCACCTGGGTGGATCCGGCGCTGCTGCGGCACGTGGCGGCGACGGTCCGGGAGGCGCTGGCGCGGCACGAGGGCGATGTCCTCTGCTTCCTGCCCGGCACCGGGGAGATCGCGCGGACGGCGGGGCTCCTGGACGGGGTGGACGCCGAGGTGCTCCAGCTGCACGGGCGGGCTCCGGCGGCGGTGCAGGACGCGGTGCTGCGCGGGGCGGGCCCGGCCGGGCGGCGGCGCGTGGTGCTGTCGACGTCGGTGGCCGAGTCGAGCCTCACGGTGCCGGGGGTGCGGGTGGTGGTGGACGCGGGGCTGGCCCGGGAGCCGCGGATGGACCACGCGCGCGGTCTGGGCTCGCTGGCGACGGTGCCGGTGTCGGCCGCGGCGGCGACGCAGCGGGCGGGGCGCTCGGGGCGTGAGGCGCCGGGGACGGTGTACCGCTGCTGGGCGGAGGCGGAGGAGAGCGGCCGGGCGCGGTTCCCGGCGCCGGAGATCCGGATCGCGGACCTGGCCGGCTTCGCGCTGCGGGCCGCCTGCTGGGGGGACCCGACGGCGGAGGGGCTGGCGCTGCTCGACGCGCCGCCGGCCGGGGCGCTGGCGGCGGCGCGTGCGGTGCTGACGGCGATCGGGGCGGTCGACGAGGCCGGGCAGGCGACCGGGCGGGGGGTGCGGATGGCCCGGCTCGGGGTGCATCCGCGGCTCGGGCGGGCGCTGCTCGACGGGGCGGCCGAGGTGGGGGTGCGGCGGGCGGCCGAGGTGGTGGCCCTGCTGAGCGAGGAACCGCCCCGCGAGTACGGGGACGACCTGGCGGCGGCTTGGCGCGAGGCCCGCCGGGGCGGGGACGCGTACGGGGCGCGGTGGAGGGCGGAGGTGCGCCGGCTGGAGCGCGCGGCCGCCTCGGGCGGGAAGGAGACCGAAGGCCGGGACCCGGAGGCCGAAGGCAGGGGCCCGGGGGCCGGGGTCCGGGGCGGGGACGACGCGGTGGCGGGGGTGGTGACGGCGCTGGCGTTCCCCGAGCGGGTGGCGCGGGCCCGTGAGCAGGGCGGGCATCTGATGGTGTCCGGCGGCGGGGCGCGGCTCGCGGAGGGCTCGGGGCTGCGGTCGGCACCGTGGCTGGCGGTCGCGGTGGCGGACCGGACGGCCCGGGACGCGACGGCGCGGGTGCGGCTGGCGGCGGTGGTGGACGAGGCCGTGGCGCGGAAGGCGGCGGGGCACCTGTTCCGGGTGGGCGAGGAGGTGCGCTGGGAGGACGGCGACGTGGTCGCGCGGTCCGTGGAGCGGCTGGGGGCGGTGGAGCTGACCGTCCGGCCGCTGGGCGCGGGGGCCGATCCGGTGCTGGTGCGGGAGGCGCTGCTCGACGGGCTGCGGAGAGAGGGGACGGGGCTGCTGCGGTGGGGGCGGGAGGCGGTGGAGCTGCGGGAGCGGCTCGCCTTCCTGCACGGGGCGGTCGGCGGGGCGTGGCCGGACGTGGCGGAGGAGGCGCTGGTGGAGCGGGCCGGGGAGTGGCTGGAGCCGGAGCTGTCGCGGGCGGCGCGGCGGGCCGATCTGGGGCGGATCGACGCCGGCCAGGCGCTGCGGCGGCTGCTGCCGTGGGCCACCGGCGAGGCGGGACGGCTGGACGAGCTGGCGCCGGAGCGGATCGAGGTGCCGAGCGGTTCGCGGATCCGGGTGGCGTACGGGGAGGGGCGGCCGGTGCTGGCGGTGAAGCTCCAGGAGATGTTCGGTCTGGAGGGGACGCCGAGGGTGGCGGGGGTGCCGGTGCTGGTGCACCTGCTCTCCCCCGCCGGCCGGCCGGCGGCCGTGACCGCCGATCTGGCGTCGTTCTGGCGGGACGGCTACCGGGCGGTGCGGGCGGAGCTGCGGGGGCGGTACCCGAAGCACCCGTGGCCGGAGGACCCCACCGTCGCGGTGGCGACCCGGCACACGAGCGCGCGGCTCAGACGGGAGGGGTGACCGGCTCGGGGGCGGCCTTCGGGGCGGTCGCGGGGGCGGGGCGGCGGGAGCGGTGCTCCAGCCACAGCGCGAGGGCGAGGAGGGCGAGGGCGAGGAGGGTGAAGGTCCAGGGCAGCCGGGAGACGAGGAGGAGGACGGTGGTGCGGTTGGCGGAGACCAGCTCGACGGTGTCGGCGACGTAGTCCTCGCGCATCTTCACGTGGCCGTCGAAGACGGTGAGGGTGTCGGTGCCCATGAGGGCCTTGGCGCCGCGGAGCTCCTCCTTGTGGATCTCCTCGCCGTTGACGGGGGCTCCGGTGACGGGCTCGACCCAGAACATCCGCTTCGTGGTGTACCAGCGGGTGAGGCCGGTGCTCGCGATGACCTCGGGGGTGATGCCCTCGACCGGCATGGTCTTGGGCATGGGCACCTGGGTCCAGGGGATGGTCTGCTCGTAGTAGTAGACCTCCAGGCCGCGGAAGGTGCGGGTGCCCGCGTAGTGGATGGGGGACGAGGTGCGGGTCTGGGCGTCGAAGTAGAGGTAGTCGCGCTTCTCGGTGAGGAAGGGCCATTTGAACTCGATGCCCTCGCGCTTGACCGGGTCGCCGTCGACCATCTCTCCGGGCACGTTCACGGGGTCCTGGGTGTGGGCGTCGAAGACGTACCGCTCGGGGATCTTGGACACCATCTTGCCGTCGGGGCCCATGACGTAGGAGAGACCGTCCCAGACGACGACGTCGCGGTCGGTGCCGGCCTCGATCCGCTTCGACTCCTCCACGTTGCCCTTGAGGGTCTGGACGATGGTGATCTTCTCGACCTCGCGGGACTTGAGGGTGCCGTAGTCGAGGAGGGTCGCGGGGCGGGCCTCCAGGACCACCTCCTGGTACTGGTTCGGCGGGATCTTGGCCAGCCGGGGGAAGGCGTACCAGCGCAGGGTGGGGGCCATGGCGGCGAAGAAGACGGCGAAGGAGAGGAGGACGAGGCTGGCTCGGCGGCGCACGGGGGCTCCCTACTTCTTGGGGCCGGGGTCGGCGGTGAGCAGGGGTCTGGGCGAGGTGGGTCCGTCGGGCGGCAGATCGACCAGGGAGACGAGCAGGACGAAGAGCAGGACGGGCACAAGTCCGATCGCGGCGGCGACGAGGGCGCGCATGTCGGCCTCCCGGCAGGTGATCTGATGGGTCGTCAGGGCGGGGGCACCGTAGCAACGCGGCCGTGAGATGAGAACAGCTCGCGGTGGGGCGAACCGAAACGCGCGCCGCCCCCGGCGTCCCGGGAGGGACGGCGGGGGCGGCGCGGAGGAAGGGGTGCGGGTCAGGCGGAGGGCGACGGGCTCGCGGACGGCGAGGCCGAGGCGGAGCCGGACGGGGCCGACGGGGACTCGGACGCGGTCGGCGCCGGGTCGGGGGTCGGGTCCGGGGAGGCGGGCGGCGTGGTGGCCGGGGCGGTGACGGTGAGCGTCAGCTTCGCGGTGCCGCCGCCGGGCGCGGTGAGCAGCAGGACGTAGGAGCCCGCCTTCTCGCCCGCGACGAGGTCGTCGATCGACAGGCGGCCGTTCGCGTCGGTCTTCAGGACCTTGGTGCGGATGGGGTTGCCCGCGGCGTCCTTGCCGAACGACGGGCCGTCGGCGCTCTGCTGGTCCGACCCCTCCGAGTCGGTGACGACCGCGGTGACCGTCACGCCGGGGGCGAGGGCGCCGCCGAGGCGGCCCTCGACGGTGACGTCGGCGTAGGCGGCACCGGTCACGGCGGTCAGGGCGGCGTCGCCGACGCGGGCGAGGGCGTCGGCCTTGCGGACCTCGACGGTGGCCTTCAGCTCGGCGGCCGGCAGGGAGCGGCCGGAGACGGTGGCGCGGATGGTGAAGGGCTCGGCCTTCACGCCGGCGCGCAGGGCGGGGGCCTTGGCGACGCCCCGCGCGTCCGAGGTGACGGTGACCGTGGTGGCGCCGGCGGGGAAGCGGGCGTCGGTGGTGGCGGGGAGCACGAAGCGGACGGTGACGCCGGCGACCGGGCGGCCGGAGGCGTCCACGGCGGTGACGGTCGCGGCTTGCGCGAAGGTGCTCTCGGTGACCGCGGTCAGCACCGCCGTACCGGCCTTGAGGCGGGCGACCCTGAGGGTCGGCGGGACCTCGACGGGCGTGGCGGCCGGCGGCCGGGTCGGGTCGGTGGTCGGCGGCTTCGTCGTCTCCGATGGCTTCGACGGCGTGGTCGGGGCCGGGTCGGTGGGCTTCGGCGACGGCCTGTCCGGCGTCGGGGTGGTGCTCGGGGCCGGCGAGGTGGGCCGCGTCGGGCGCACGGTCCGGTCGGGGCCGGGCCGGTCGCTGCGGTCGACCGGGAGCCGGCCCGTGCCGTCCGGGACGGTGTGGGCGCCGCGGTTGTAGTACTCGAACCAGGTGAGGACGGTGTTCAGGTACTCCGTGGAGCGGTTGTAGCTGAGGATCGCCCGGTCGAGGTCGGCCTTGATCGCCAGGTTCCGGCCGCCGGCGCACAGGTACATGCCCGCGGCCTGGGCGGCGTCGTAGATGTTGTTGGGGTCCTTCTTCCCGTCGCCGTTGGCGTCCTGGCCCCAGACGGCCCAGGTGGACGGGATGAACTGCATGGGGCCGACGGCGCGGTCGTGGGTGGTGTCGCCGTCGAAGGCACCGCGGTCGGTGTCCTGGATGAGGGCGAAGCCGTTGCCGTCGAGGGCCGGGCCGAGGATCGGGGAGAGGGTGGTGCCGTTGCCGTCGACGCGGCCGCCGCGGGCCTGCCCGGACTCGACCTTGCCTATGCCGGCGAGGAGTTGCCACGGCAGGTTGCAGGAGGGGTCGGAGGCCCGGACCGACGCCTCGGCGCGCCGGTAGGCGGCGAGGACGGTCGCGGGTATGCCGGCCTCGGCGGGGCCGGTGACGATCGGCACCTGGGGCGCGGTGGGCGCCACCCCGGGGACGTTCGGCGTGTTCAGCGGCGGCAGGTCGGTGTAGTACGGCGAGTCGCCGGTCGCCGAGCCGCCCTCCCCGCCGCCGGGCGCGGTGGTGGCCTCGCCGGCGCCGATGGTCCGGTCGCCGCCGAGGTTGTCGGTCGGCGGCGGGAGCGCCCCCGGGCCCTGCGAGGCGGCCAGCGCCGCGACCGCGGCGGCCACGATGGCCCCGCTCGTGGCTCCCCTGCGCAGACGGCGGCCGAATTGCGCTGCCATACCGGTGCTCCCTCCCCATTCGACTGCGGCCGCGCGCTCCCCGCGCGTGGCCTCAGGCGACCCTATGCGATGTCCGTATCACAGGACACCACGGCCTGACCGTGTTTCACGCTTTCGTCACCCCTTGGCCTCCCGGCGGCCGGACACGGAGGTCCGCACTCCGGACCCGGGGCGGTTCCCGGGAACCGCCCCGGCGGTGCGCCGCCTCTTGCACTCGGGCCGATCATCCGTACGACCGGGAGGTTCCTTCCGTGCCCTTCACCCTGAGTCACGCCGCCGCCGTCCTGCCCGGGCTGCGGCGGGACGGCACCGCGCGCGGCCCGTTCGTCGCCTCGGCCCTCGTGGCCGGCAGCTTCTCCCCCGACCTCACCTACTTCGCGGCGTCGGTGGTGCCCGGGGCGATGGAGTTCGGGGACGTCACCCACTCCCCCGCCGGGCTCGTCACCGTCGACGTGCTCGTCGCCGCCGTCCTGGTGGGACTGTGGCTGACGGTGCGTGAGCCGCTGGTCGGGCTGCTGCCCGCACGGTGGCGGGGCCGGGTGTACGGGGTGGTGCGCGGCCGGCCGTGGCGGGAGCGGCGGCCGGTCGGCCTCGTGGCGTGGTTCGCCGTCTCCGCGGTGCTCGGCGCGACCACCCACGTCGTCTGGGACGCCTTCACGCACCTCGACCGCTGGGGGACGCGGGCGGTCCCGTTCCTGGCGGAGGTGGTGGGCGGGTTCCCGGTCTACCTGTACGCGCAGTACGGCGGTTCGGCGCTGGCGCTCGGTCTGCTCGGCTGGTTCACGGCCCGGGCGCTGCGGTCGGTGCCGGCCGGGGCGGCGGTGCCCGCCTCGGTGCGGGTGCCGGGCCGGCGGGAGCGGCGGGCGGCACTGGCGCTGATCGGGGCGTGCCTGGCGGCCGGGGTCGCGCACCGGGTGCTGCGCTGGGCGGCGTACTGGGGCTGGGGCCGGATCGAGAGTCCGCTCGACATCGTCCCGACCGCCTGTTTCGGGGCGGGTGCGGGGCTCGTCGCGGGGCTGCTGCTGTACGGGACGGCCGCCCGGCTGCGGGGGCGGCCGGCGGCGCCCGGTCCGGCCCCGGCTGCCGCTCCCGCCACGGGTCCTGCCGCCGGACCCGCCCCGGCGCCTGCCGCAGGCCCCGCCCCGGCGCCTGCCCCCGCTGCCGGTCCTGCTGCCGGTCCCGTCCCGGACCCCGGCCCCGGGGCGGCCGCGGAAGGGGAGGGAAGGGAGCCGGGCGGCCGTACGGCGCGCTCCCGTCCGGGCGTCCGCTGATCTTCCGCCGCCGGAGCGCGTCACCCGGCGCACGTGCCGGTGGCCGCACCCCGCGAGGGGGGTGCGGCCACCGGGGGCGGGTACCGGGTCAGTGCGCGGCCGAGTCCCAGTCCGGGCCGACGCCGACGGAGACGTCGAGCGGGGCGCGGAGGTCGGCGGCGGCGGACATCTGCTCGCGGACCAGGGCCTCGACCCGCTCGCGCTCGCCGGGGGCGATCTCCAGGACGATTTCGTCGTGGACCTGGAGGAGCATCCGGGAGGCGAGCCCGGCCTCGGTGAGCGCCCGGTCGACCTTGAGCATGGCGACCTTGACGATGTCGGCGGCGGTGCCCTGGATCGGGGCGTTGAGCGCCATCCTCTCGGCGGCCTCGCGGCGCTGGCGGTTGTCGCTGTTGAGGTCCGGCAGGTAGCGGCGGCGACCGAGCATGGTCTCGGTGTAGCCGGTGGCGCGGGCCTCGTCGACGACCCGGCGCAGGTAGTCCCGCACCCCGCCGAAGCGCTCGAAGTAGGTGTCCATCAGGCCGCGGGCCTCGCCCGGGTCGATGTTCAGCTGCTGCGCGAGGCCGAAGGCGGAGAGGCCGTAGGCGAGGCCGTACGACATGGCCTTGATCTTGCGGCGCATCTCGGCGTCGACGGCGGACCGCTCGACGGCGAAGACCTGGGAGGCGACGGTGGTGTGCAGGTCCTCGCCGGAGGTGAAGGCCTCGATGAGGCCCTCGTCCTCGGAGAGGTGGGCCATGACGCGCAGCTCGATCTGGCTGTAGTCGGCGGTCATGAGGGACTCGAAGCCCTCGCCGACGACGAAGCCGTGCCGGATGGCGCGGCCCTCGTCCGTCCGCACCGGCACGTTCTGCAGGTTGGGGTCGGTGGAGGAGAGGCGGCCGGTGGCGGCGACGGTCTGGCTGAAGGTGGTGTGGATCCGGCCGTCGGCGGCGACGGTCTTGATCAGGCCCTCGACGGTGGAGCGGAGCCGGGCCTGCTCGCGGTGGCGGAGCATGATCACCGGCAGCTCGTGCTCGGTCTGGCCGGCCAGCCAGGCGAGCGCGTCGGCGTCGGTGGTGTAGCCGGTCTTCGTCTTCTTGGTCTTCGGGAGGTTCAGCTCGCCGAAGAAGACCTCCTGGAGCTGCTTGGGCGAGCCGAGGTTGAACTCGTGGCCGACGGAGGCGTGGGCCTCCTTGACGGCCTGCTGCACCGCGCCGGCGAACTGCTGCTCCATCGCCTCCAGGTGGTCGCGGTCGGCGGCGATGCCGTGCCGCTCCAGGCGGGCGAGGAGAACGGAGGTGGGCAGTTCGATGTCGTACAGCAGCTCGCGGGCGCCGACCTCGTCGAGCCGGGACTCGAAGGCGGCCCCCAGGTCGAGGACGGCGCGCGCCTGGGTCATCAGGGCCTCGGCCTCGGCGTGGTCCTCGGCGCCGAAGGCGAGCTGGCCCTCGGTGGCGGCGGCGGGCGCCAGCTCGCGGCCGAGGTACTCCAGGGAGAGGGCGTCCAGGGCGAAGGAGCGGCGGCCCGGCTTGACCAGGTAGGCGGCGAGCGCGGTGTCCATGGTGACGCCGGCGACGCTCCAGCCGTGCTCGGGGAAGACCCGCATCGCGCCCTTGGCGTTGTGCAGGACCTTGGGGCGGTCCGGGTCGGCGATCCAGGCGGCCCAGGCCCGCTCGTCGGCCTCGTCCAGCTCGCTGGGGTCGAACCAGGCGGCCTCGCCGCCGGCGCCGGCCAGGGCGATCTCGGCGACGCTGCCGGTGCCCAGGCCCCAGCTGTCGACGGTGGCGACGCCGAGGGTCCCGGTGCCGTGCTCGGCCAGCCAGGGGGCGAGCTCGCCGGCGCCGAGGACGGTGAAGTCGAGCTCGACGCCGGGGGCGGGGGCGGGCTCGGTCTCCTCCTCGGAGCCGGGGTCGACGGCGAGGAGCCGCTCGCGCAGCGAGGGGTTGCGGATCTCCAGGGTGTCGAGGAGCAGGGCGACGGCCTTGCGGTCGTACGGCTCGCGGGCGAGGTCGGCGACGGTCTTCGGCAGCTCGACGTCCCGGACCATCTCGGTGAGGACGCGGTTGAGCTTGACGGATTCCAGGTGGTCCCGGAAGTTCTGCCCGGCCTTGCCCTTGACCTCGTCGGCGCGCTCGACCAGCTCGGCGAAGGAGCCGAACTGGTTGATCCACTTGGCGGCGGTCTTCTCGCCGACGCCCGGGATGCCGGGGAGGTTGTCCGACGGGTCGCCGCGCAGGGCGGCGAAGTCGGGGTACTGGCCGGGGGTGAGGCCGTACTTCTCCTGGACCTTCTCCGGGGTGAAGCGGGTCAGCTCGGAGACGCCCTTGGTGGGGTAGAGCACGGTGGTGTGCTCGCTGACCAGCTGGAAGGAGTCCCGGTCGCCGGTGACGATGAGGACCTCGAAGCCCGCGGCCTCCGCCTGGGTGGCGAGGGTGGCGATGATGTCGTCGGCCTCGAAGCCGTCGACGGCGAACCGCGGCGCGTGCATGGCGTCGAGGAGCTCGCCGATCAGCTCGACCTGGCCCTTGAACTCGTCGGGGGTGCTGGAGCGGTTCGCCTTGTACTCGGGGAACTCCTGCGAGCGCCAGGTCCTGCGGGACACGTCGAAGGCGACGGCGAAGTGGGTGGGCGCCTCGTCGCGCAGGGTGTTCGCCAGCATCGACGCGAAGCCGTAGATCGCGTTCGTCGGCTGCCCGGTCACGGTGGTGAAGTTCTCCACGGGCAGTGCGTAGAACGCCCGGTACGCGAGCGAGTGCCCGTCCATGAGGAGCAGGCGGGGGCGGGTGTCTGCGGGGTTCTTCGATGCTGTCTCGGCCACGGGACGATCCTGCCACGGGCCGCCGACAATCCCCTCCACACCGGCCGGGGTGCCGGACTGTCGGCGCCGCGTGACAGGATCGGAGACGTACGCCGCAGGATGATCGCTCAAGGGAGAGCGCGATGGTCAGCAAGCCGCCGGCCGGTGACCCGGTCCAGGACGCACCGCAGGTCACGCCGCCGCAGCACGCCGCGGCCGGCCTGCCCGCCATCGGGCACACGCTCCGCATCGCCCGGGAGCAGATGGGGACCGCGCGCACCGCGCGGACGCTGCTCAAGGTCAACCAGAAGGACGGCTTCGACTGCCCCGGCTGCGCCTGGCCCGAGGGCGACAAGCGGCACCTGGCGGAGTTCTGCGAGAACGGCGCGAAGGCGGTCGCCGAGGAGGCGACGCTGCGGCGGGTCACTCCGGAGTTCTTCGCGGCGCACCCGGTGGCGGAGCTGGCGGAGAGGAGCGGCTACTGGCTGGGGCAGCAGGGCCGGATCACGCAGCCGATGTACCTGCCGGAGGGCGCCGCGCACTACGAGCCGGTGACCTGGGAGCGGGCCTTCGCGATCCTCGCGGAGGAGCTGACCGCGCTCTCCTCCCCCGACGAGGCGCTCTTCTACACCTCGGGCCGGACCAGCAACGAGGCCGCCTTCCTGCTCCAGCTCTTCGCGCGCGAGTTCGGCACCAACAACCTGCCGGACTGCTCGAACATGTGCCACGAGTCCTCGGGCTCGGCGCTGACCGAGACGATCGGCATCGGCAAGGGCAGCGTCTCCCTGGAGGACCTGCACCGGGCGGACCTGATCATCGTGGCGGGGCAGAACCCGGGCACGAACCATCCGCGGATGCTGTCGGCCCTGGAGAAGGCGAAGGCCGCCGGGGCGCGGATCATCTCGGTCAACCCGCTGCCGGAGGCGGGCCTGGAGCGGTTCAAGAACCCGCAGACCCCGCAGGGCGTGCTGAAGGGGACGGCGCTCACCGACCTCTTCCTCCAGATCCGGATCGGCGGCGACCAGGCCCTCTTCCGGCTGCTCAACAAGCTGGTCCTCGACGCGCCCGGGGCGGTCGACGAGGAGTTCGTACGGGAGCACACCCACGGCTTCGAGGAGTTCCGGGCGGCGGCCGGGGAGGCCGACTGGGAGGAGACCCTCGCGGCGACCGGGCTGTCCCGGGCGGAGATCGAGCGGGCCCTGGAGATGGTGCTGGCCTCGGAGCGGACGATCGTCTGCTGGGCGATGGGCCTGACCCAGCACAAGCACTCCGTGCCGACCATCCGCGAGGTGGTCAACCTGCTGCTGCTCCGGGGGAACATCGGCCGTCCGGGCGCGGGCGTCTGCCCGGTGCGCGGGCATTCGAACGTGCAGGGCGACCGGACGATGGGCATCTTCGAGCGTCCGGCCCCGGCCTTCCTGGACGCGCTGGACAAGGAGTTCGGGATCGTCTCGCCGCGCCACCACGGCTTCGACGTGGTGCGCTCCATCCAGGCGCTGCGGGACGGCGAGGCGAAGGTCTTCTTCGCGATGGGCGGCAACTTCGTCGGCGCGACCCCGGACACCGAGGTCACCGAGGCGGCGATGCGCCGGGCCCGGCTGACCGTGCACGTGTCGACGAAGCTGAACCGCTCGCACGCGGTGACGGGCCGGCGGGCGCTGATCCTGCCGACGCTGGGCCGCACGGACAGGGACGTGCAGAGGAGCGGGCGGCAGTTCGTCACGGTCGAGGACTCGATGGGCCAGGTGCACGCCTCCCGGGGCAACCTGCCGCCGGCCAGTCCGCACCTGCTGTCCGAGCCGGCGATCGTGGCCCGGATGGCGCGGGCGGTGCTGGGCGAGCGGTCGGCCACGCCGTGGGAGGCCTTCGAGGCGGACTACGCGGCGGTGCGGGACCGGATCGCCCGCGTGGTGCCCGGCTTCGAGGACTTCAACGCGCGGCTGGCGGCGGACCCGGCCGGCTTCGCGCTGCCGCACGCGCCGCGGGACGAGCGCCGCTTCCCGACGAAGACGGGCAAGGCCAACTTCACGGCGGCGCCGGTGGAGTACCCGCGGGTGCCGGAGGGGCGGCTGCTCCTCCAGACGCTCCGCTCGCACGACCAGTACAACACCACGATCTACGGCCTGGACGACCGCTACCGGGGCATCCGGGGAGGCCGCCGTGTGGTCATGGTGCACCCGGAGGACGCGGCGCGGCTCGGGCTCGCCGACGGGGCCTACGCGGACCTGGTGAGCGAGTGGACGGACGGCAGCGAGCGGCGGGCGCCCGGTTTCCGGGTGGTGCACTACCCGACGGCCCGGGGCTGCGCGGCGGCCTACTACCCGGAGACGAACGTGCTGGTCCCGCTGGAGTCGACGGCCGACGTCAGCAACACCCCCGCGAGCAAGTCCGTGGTCGTGCGTCTGGAAGAATCGCCGCAGCCGTCCGACTGAGCGCTTGCTCAGCGAGCGGGGCGGCGGGACGATCAGCCGTACGAAGACGAACGGAGCCGGGCCATGGGTGAGCAGCAGCACGTGAAGTTCCCGCAGGAGGTCATCGACGAGTACGCCGCGCTCGGCGTGGATCTGCCGGCGCTCTTCTCGGCGGGACACCTGGGGAACCGGATGGGCGTCCAGATCCTGGAGGCGTCGGCCGAGCGGGTCGTCGGCACCATGCCGGTGGAGGGCAACACCCAGCCGTACGGGCTGCTGCACGGCGGCGCCTCGGCGGTGCTGGCGGAGACCCTGGGCTCGGTGGGCTCGATGCTGCACGGCGGCTCGTCGAAGATCGCCGTGGGCGTGGACCTGAACTGCACCCACCACCGGGGCGCGCGCAGCGGTCTGGTGACCGGCGTGGCGACCCCGGTGCACCGGGGCCGGTCCACGGCGACGTACGAGATCGTCATCAGCGACGAGGAGGGGCGCCGGGTCTGCTCGGCGCGGCTGACCTGCATGCTGCGGGAGGTCGGCCCCCTCGCCGCGGTGGGGGCGCCGAAGGCGGAGGGGGCCGACGGCTCCTGACCCGGGGCGAGTTCGACCGGCCTTCCCGGAGGGGGCGGTGCGCAGGGGCGCACCGCCCCCTCCGGCGCGTCCGGCCCCGGATCCGGACGCGTCGCCACGCCGGCGACCGCGCCCTCGGTCACCGTCCGCGCCCCAACTGCCGCTCCCGCATGTCGCTTTCACGCCAGCCCCTCCCAACTCGCGGGCCTCGGAGGTACGTTCGAAAGTGGTGGATTCCAGCCGCCCGGAAGGCCGTCCGCACGGGTCCCGGCGGACCGCTTTCCGTCACGCTCCGTAATGACCGCCGGGGGGCGCGGCCCCGGGGCCGAGGCTTGACATCCGTCCGCTCAGTTCGGGCGCCCCGTCCGATATCCGGAGAGCCGCCGAAGTTCCCCGTCAGTACCAAGATTCCCTCAAGCCCCTTAGCGGAACTGCGCGTTCTCACTATGTGAACACCGTGTTACAGGGCGCTATGACCGGATTTACCCGGACCTCTCAGCCCCGCTCAAGCCGTCGGCATAACAAGACAGTCACATCCTTCCCCCGGCGCTCCCCGACCCTCCCCACCTGCGCTTAGAGTCACCGCCAGTCACCGCGCCACTCGGCGCGACCTACTGCACGGCCTCGTATCAGCACTCAGTACGGCCCGGCATTCACCAACGGCACCTCTTGCTCCGCAGCTCCACGGCACCGCCTCGGCAGAGGGGGCCGCGCCAGGGAAAGGACCCTTCGTGCGAAACCGTTCGTTGCTCATACTCACCACCGCGGTCACCGCGGGAGCACTCACTCTCACCGCCTGCGGTTCGCGCGACGACAAGGGCGGTGACAGCTCGGGCGAGGGCGGCGGCGTCACCGTCACCATCGGTCTGGACGCCCCCCTCACCGGTGAGCTCTCGGCCCTCGGCCTCGGCATCAAGAACTCCGCCGACCTCGCGGTCAAGACGGCCAACAAGAAGCAGTACGTCAAGGGCGTGACCTTCAAGCTGGAGACCCTGGACGACCAGGCCCAGCCGTCCGCCGGCCAGCAGAACGCCACCAAGCTGGTCGCCGACAAGACCGTCCTCGGCGTGGTCGGCCCGCTGAACTCCGGCGTCGCCGAGTCCATGCAGAAGGTCTTCGACGACGCGAAGCTGGTCCAGGTCTCCCCGGCCAACACCAACCCCTCGCTGTCCCAGGGCCCGAACTGGGCCACCGGCGACAAGAAGCGCGGCTACAAGTCGTACTTCCGCACCGCGACCACGGACGCGATCCAGGGCCCCTTCGCGGCCCAGTACGTCTTCAACGACGCCAAGAAGACCAAGGCGTTCATCATCGACGACAAGAAGACCTACGGCGCCGGCCTCGCGGGCACCTTCAAGGGCGAGTGGGAGAAGCTCGGCGGCAAGACCGTCGGCACCCAGCACATCGACCCGGACACCAAGGACTTCTCCGCGGTCGCCACCCAGGTCAAGAACTCCGGCGCGGACGTCGTCTACTACGGCGGCGAGTACCCGGCCGCCGGCCCGCTGGCCAAGCAGATCAAGGAGGCCGGCGCCAAGGTCACCGTCGTCGGCGGTGACGCGCTCTTCAGCCCCGAGTACGTCAAGCTGGCGGGTGCCGCCGCGGCCGAGGGCGACATCGCCACCTCCGTCGGCGCCCCGATCGAGTCCCTCGCCTCCGCCAAGGAGTTCCTGGCCAACTACAAGGCCGAGAACTACAAGGAGGCCTTCGAGGCCTACGGCGGCTACTCCTACGACTCGACCTGGTCGATCATCGAGGCCGTCAAGAAGGTCGTCGACGGCAACGGCGGCAAGCTGCCCGACGACGCCCGCGCCAAGGTCGTCGAGGCCCTGCAGGGCGTCTCCTTCGAGGGCGTGACCGGTTCGGTCGCCTTCGACGAGTTCGGTGACACCACCAACAAGCAGCTCACCGTCTACCAGGTCAAGGGCGGCGCCTTCGCCCCGGTCAAGTCCGGCACCTTCGGCGAGTGACCGAGCACTCCGGCAGCTGATCCACAGCTCCACCCCAACTCAGCACCACCCTTTCACCGCGCGGGGGGCCGCACACACCAGGCACCCCGCGCGGTGTCATATCCGTCGAAAGTCTCGGAGGACAATGCGGTGAACGAACTGCCGCAGCAGCTGGTCAACGGCCTGCTACTGGGATCCATGTACGGGCTGGTCGCCGTCGGCTACACGATGGTCTACGGCATCGTCCAGCTCATCAACTTCGCCCACGGCGAGATCTTCATGACCGGCGGCTTCGGGGCCCTGACGGTCTGGCTCATCCTGCCCGGCGGCACCAGCATGTGGGTGGCCCTGCCCCTCATGATCATCGGTGCCGTGATCGTCGCGACGACCATAGCCGTCGGAGCGGAACGATTCGCCTACCGCCCGCTCCGCGGCGGCCCGCGCCTCGCCCCGCTCATCACGGCCATCGGCCTCTCGCTCGCCCTCCAGTACGCCGTCTGGGTCTGGTACCCGGAGGCGAAGTCGGCGCGCACCTTCCCGCAGATCCCCGGCGGCCCGATCGAGCTCGGCCCGGTCACCATCCAGACCGGTGACGTCTTCCTCGCCATCGCGGCCCCGCTCTGCATGGGCTTCCTCGGCTTCTTCGTCATGCGCACCCGCATCGGGCGCGGCATGCAGGCCACGGCGCAGGACCCGGACACCGCGAAGCTCATGGGCATCAACACCGACCGCATCATCACGGTCGCGTTCGCCCTCGGCGCCGTCTTCGCCGCTGTCGGCGCCGTCGCGTACGGCCTCAAGTACGGCGTCGTCGAGTACGAGATGGGCTTCCTCCTCGGACTCAAGGCGTTCACCGCCGCCGTCCTCGGCGGCATCGGCAACATCTACGGCGCCATGATCGGCGGCCTCGTCCTCGGCATCGCCGAGACGATGGCGACCGCCTACGTCGACCAGGTCCCCGGCATGGAGCAGCTCGGCGGCCAGTCCTGGGCGAACGTCTGGGCCTTCGTACTCCTCATCGTCGTCCTCCTCGTCAGGCCCCAGGGTCTGCTCGGCGAGCGCGTCGCGGACAGGGCGTGAGCACCATGACCACCATCTCCGAGAACCCCCAGGCACCCGCCACCGACGAGACCGTGAAGACCGCCGGCCGCGGCCTGATCGGCGTCCTGCCGGAGCGCGTCGCCCGCGCCGTCGCCCTCGGCGGCTCCGTCCTGACGGTCGCGAGCTGTTTCCTCGCCTGGACCTGGGACTCCGACTTCCCCGGCGACCTCACCGTCTACGGCTACCCGGCCGGACTCCAGCTCCAGGTCCTGCTGCTCGGTGCCCTGACCGCCCTCTTCGCCCTCTCCTCGTACGGCGTCAAGGGCCTCGGCTGGCTGACGCCGGCCGGCGCCGACGGCGCGGTCAAGTTCGGCGCGCTGGCCTCCTTCGGCACCGCCTGGTTCACCGTCATCGCGATCAGCGTCGAACTCGGCGGGCTGGTCAACCTGGAGCCCGGCGGCTTCGTCCTCGCGGTGGCCACCCTGGTCACCCTGCTGGCCGCCCTGGACCTGCCCTTCACGCGTCCGACCGTACTGCCGGTCGACCCGGAGGACACCGGCTGGGACCAGTTCAAGCACCGGGCCGGCAACGGCTGGGCCTCCTTCAAGGCCGCCTTCGCCGCCCCGCGTCCGGCGCGGAAGCTCCCCCCGCTGCCGGCCGCCGTCGAGATCCTGATCATCGCGGTCGTCCTCGGCCTGGCCCTGAGCGTCTTCACCTACGGCATCGGCACCGAGTACGACGAGCTGTTCCTCGGCTTCCTGATCACGGCCGGCCTCGGCTTCGCCGCGATCAGCGCCTCGGGCCTGCTCAAGCAGGTCACGCAGCTCACCGCGAAGCACCAGAACCTGACGATCGCGGGCGCGTTCATCGCCGCGGCGCTGTTCCCCTTCACCCAGACCGACGACCAGTACGCGACGCTCGGCGTCTACATCCTGATCTTCGCCACGGTCGCCCTGGGCCTGAACATCGTCGTCGGCCTGGCCGGTCTGCTCGACCTCGGCTACGTCGCCTTCCTCGGCGTCGGCGCCTACGCGGCGGCCCTCGTCTCGGGCGCCCCGACCTCGCCGTTCGGCGTGCACTTCCCCTTCTGGGCGGCGATCCTCGTCGGCGCCGCGGCCTCCGTGGTCTTCGGCGTCCTGATCGGCGCGCCGACCCTGCGGCTGCGCGGCGACTACCTCGCCATCGTGACGCTCGGCTTCGGTGAGATCTTCCGCATCACGGTGATGAACACGGACGGCACCTCGGGCCCGGACATCACCAACGGCTCCAACGGCATCGCGTCCATCCCGAACCTGAACCTCTTCGGGTTCGACTTCGGGCAGGCGCACACCATCGCCGGCTTCACCATCGGCCGCTTCGCCAACTACTTCTTCCTGATGCTGCTGATCACGGCGGTCGTCGTGCTGGTCTTCCGGCGCTCCGGCGACTCCCGCATCGGCCGCGCCTGGGTGGCGATCCGCGAAGACGAGACCGCCGCGCTCGCGATGGGCATCAACGGCTTCCGCGTGAAGCTGATCGCCTTCGCGCTCGGTGCCGGTCTGGCCGGTCTGGCCGGTACGGTGCAGGCCCACGTCACCTACACGGTGACCCCGGAGCAGTACCTCTTCGCCGGTCCGATCCCGCCCAACTCCGCCTTCCTGCTCGCGGCCGTCGTCCTCGGCGGCATGGGCACGATGAGCGGTCCGCTGGTCGGCGCGGCCCTGCTCTTCCTCATCCCGAACAAGCTCCAGTTCATGGGCGAGTACCAGCTCTTCGCCTTCGGTGTCGCGCTCGTGCTGATCATGCGCTTCCGTCCGGAGGGCATCGTCGCCGACAAGCGCCGTCAGCTGGAGTTCCACGAGCACGACGAGCAGCCGGCGACCGCCGCGACGCCCGCCAAGGCAGGTGCCTGAACCATGACGACGACCACCACCAAGGCCGACGCCACCGCGGAGCCGGCCGCCCGCGAGACCGTGCTGGACGCGCGCGGGGTCACCATGCGCTTCGGCGGCCTGACCGCCGTGCGCGACGTGAACCTCACCGTCAACAGCGGCGAGATCGTCGGTCTGATCGGCCCGAACGGCGCCGGCAAGACGACCTTCTTCAACTGCCTGACCGGTCTGTACGTGCCCACCGAGGGCGAGGTCCGCTACAAGGGCCAGGTCCTGCCGCCGAAGTCCTTCAAGGTCACCGCGGCCGGCATCGCCCGTACCTTCCAGAACATCCGTCTCTTCAACAACATGACGGTCCTGGAGAACGTGCTCGTCGGCCGGCACACCCGCACCAAGGAGGGCCTCTGGTCCGCCCTGCTGCGCGGCCCGGGCTTCAAGCGGGCCGAGGCGGCCTCCGAGAAGCGGGCGATGGAGCTGCTGGAGTTCGTCGGGCTCGCGGAGAAGGCCCAGCACCTCTCCAAGAACCTGCCCTACGGCGAGCAGCGCAAGCTGGAGATCGCCCGCGCGCTCGCCAGCGACCCGGGCCTGATCCTGCTGGACGAGCCGACCGCCGGCATGAACCCGCAGGAGACCCGGGCCGCCGAGGAACTCATCTTCGCCATCCGGGACATGGGCATCGCCGTGCTCGTCATCGAGCACGACATGCGCTTCATCTTCAACCTGTGCGACCGGGTCGCCGTGCTCGTGCAGGGCCAGAAGCTGATCGAGGGCGACAGCCAGACCGTCCAGAGCGACGAGCGGGTCATCGCCGCGTACCTCGGCGAGCCGATCGACGAGACCCCGAAGGCGGAGGCCGCCGAGGCGACGGCCCCGGAGGCCGAGGCCCCCGAGGCCGAGACCACCGAGGACGCTTCCGACGCGGACGCTCCCGACGCGGACGACGAGGCCCCGGCGGAGGAGACCCCGGCCGAGGACGACACCCCGGCGGACGCGGCGGACGCCGCGAAGGACGCCGCTCCGGGCAAGGAGAACGACGCATGACCGCACTGCTCGAAGTCGAGGACCTGCGCGTCGCCTACGGAAAGATCGAGGCCGTCAAGGGCATCTCCTTCTCCGTGGAGGCGGGCGAGGTCGTCACCCTCATCGGCACCAACGGCGCCGGCAAGACCACCACCCTGCGGACCCTCTCCGGGCTCCTCAAGCCGGTCGGCGGGCAGATCAGGTTCGAGGGCAAGTCCCTCCGCAAGATCCCCGCGCACAAGATCGTCTCGCTGGGTCTGGCCCACTCCCCCGAGGGCCGGCACATCTTCCCGCGCATGACCATCGAGGAGAACCTCCTCCTCGGCGCCTTCCTCCGGAAGGACACGGCCGGCATCGCCAAGGACGTGCAGCGCGCCTACGACCTCTTCCCGATCCTGGGCGAGCGTCGCAAGCAGGCGGCCGGCACCCTCTCCGGCGGTGAGCAGCAGATGCTCGCCATGGGCCGGGCGCTGATGTCCCAGCCCAAGCTGCTGATGCTCGACGAGCCCTCCATGGGCCTCTCGCCGATCATGATGCAGAAGATCATGGCGACCATCGCCGAGCTGAAGGCCCAGGGCACCACGATCCTGCTCGTCGAGCAGAACGCCCAGGCCGCGCTCGCGCTGGCGGACCACGGTCACGTGATGGAGATCGGCAAGATCGTGCTCTCGGGCACGGGCCGCGACCTCCTGCACGACGAGTCGGTCCGCAAGGCGTACCTCGGCGAGGACTGAGCCCGTACGGCAACGAGAAGGCCCGCCCCGCATCGCGCGGGGCGGGCCTTCCGCCGTGTACGGGCCGGGGCCGGGGCCTACTGCCCCTTCGCGGCCTTCTTCTCCTCGGCGTCCTCGATGACGGCCTCGGCGACCTGCTGCATGGACATGCGGCGGTCCATGGAGGTCTTCTGGATCCAGCGGAAGGCGGCCGGCTCGGAGAGGCCGTACTGGGTCTGGAGGACCGACTTGGCGCGGTCGACCAGCTTGCGGGTCTCCAGGCGCTGGCTGAGGTCGGCGACCTCCTGCTCCAGGGCGCGCAGCTCGGCGAAGCGGGAGACGGCCATCTCGATGGCCGGCACGACGTCGCTCTTGCTGAAGGGCTTGACCAGGTAGGCCATGGCGCCGGCGTCGCGGGCGCGCTCGACGAGGTCGCGCTGGGAGAAGGCGGTGAGCATGAGGACCGGGGCGATGGACTCGCCGGCGATCTTCTCTGCGGCGGAGATGCCGTCGAGCTTGGGCATCTTCACGTCGAGGATGACGAGGTCGGGGCGGTGCTCGCGGGCCAGCTCGACGGCGGCCTCGCCGTCGCCCGCCTCACCGACGACCGTGTAGCCCTCCTCCTCCAGCATCTCCTTGAGATCGAGGCGGATCAGGGCCTCGTCCTCGGCGATGACGACGCGGGTCGTCAGCGGCGGGACGTGCGACGATTCGGCGTCGTCGGCGGGCTGGGGCGACTCGGGGGCGGTCACGGGGGCTCCTCGTTGCGGGGCAACTACTGCTGCCCATGAGCCTACCTACCTCCTGTAAGGTGGGGGCACGGCGGGTAACCACCGACCTTCGTTTCGAAGGAAGCCCCGGTAGCCCAGAGGTTAGAGGCAATGGTCTCAAACACCATCCAGCGTGGGTTCGAATCCCACCCGGGGTACTTTACCTTCAATTCAAAGGCCGCAGTCCTGGTGGTGACCCTCCCTCGTTCAGGTGGGCACGCTTCCGATTGCCGCGCGTCCTAGGAAATCCGGCCACGCTGCGAGCCTGGACCAGCACAGCCCCTCCCTCCGGGCCGAAGCGATCGGCCTGCTCCGCGAGGGCGCGGCCGATCAGTACGTCGCCGAGAGGCTCAACGTGCCGCGGGGAACCGTCGGTTGGTGTCTCCACGAGGACCACAAGGCACGCGGCGAGGCGCACGTACGACCGAACGACTGCCCGCGCTGCCTCCCCCGCGAGTTCGACCACCACGCATACGCGTACCTGCCCGGCCTTTACCTCGGCGACGGGCACATCGTCTCGAAGCCGAGGCAGCACCACTTGTCGATCTTCTGCGGCGACGGGTGGCCGGGGCTCATCGGCGGCGGGCGGAAGCGGTACGAGTACCCCCGGTATCTCTTCACCAACATCTCGGACGACATCCGTCTCCTCTGCACCGACACCCTCGACGGGCTCGGCGTCGAGTGGACGCACTGCACCCGCGCCGGGCGGCCCTACGACATCTCCGTCGCCCGCAAGGCCTCCGTCGCGCTCATGGACGCCCACGTGGGCCCCAAGCACTGATAAACCGGTCGAGGCCCGGGCCCGTCGGGCCCGGGCCTCAAGGTGCCGCCGCGTCAGCTCACCGCCACCGGAGGCCAGTTGGCGATCTTCTTCGGCCTCGGCGGCGCGTAGGTGCGGATCTTCGAGGTGGTGAGGCCGAGGCGGACGAGGGACTCGGCGATCGTGACGGCGGCGCTGACGCCGTCCACGACCGGGACGCCGGTGCGGGCGACGACGCGCTCGGCGAGGCCGGCCATGCCGCCGCAGCCGAGGCAGATGACCTCGGCGCGGTCGTCCTCGACGGCGCGGACGGCCTGTTCGACGATGGCCTCGACGGTGGTCTCCTCGTCCTCCTCCAGGGCGAGGACCGGCAGTCCGCTGGCGCGGACGGAGGCGCAGCGGGCACTGAGGCCGGCGACGTGCAGCCGTTCCTCGATCAGGGGGACCGTGCGGTCGAGGGTGGTGACGACGGAGTAGCTGCGGCCGAGGTACATGGCGGTGCTCGCGGCGGCTTCGGTGATGTCGACGACGGGGACGTCGAGGAGTTCCTGAAGGCCCTCGCGGCCGTGTTCGCCGTAGCCGGCCTGGATGACGGCGTCGAAGGGTTCCGGGTGGGAGCGGACGGCTTCCATGACGGCGACGGCGGCGAGGTAGCTCTCGTAGTTGCCCTCGACGGACTCGGCGCCGAAGGCGGGGGTGAGGGGGACGATCTCGGTGCCGGGCGAGGCGGCGGCCGTCGCCTGGCGGCCGATGGCGTCGGTGATCGACTGCGTGGTGTTGACGTTGACGACGAGGATGCGCATGGGAGGGCTTTCGGTCGGTCAGGAGGGGGGGCTGGTTCACTCGGCGGCGACGGCGATGGCCTCGCCGTCCACGTCCCGCATCGGGGCGGTGCGGTCCGCGATCGCCGCGTACACGGCGGCGCCGAGGAGGGCGCCGACGAACCAGGAGAATCCGGCGACGGCGTGGAAGAGCGGCAGCAGGGCGACGGCGACGGCGATCGCGGCGCTGGGGACGAAGGCGGCGACGGCGCGGGGGTTGAAGCCGCGGCTGTAGTGGTACTCGCCGGCCGGGTCCTCGCTGTAGAGGTCGGGGACGTTGACCCTGGCCTTCCGCAGCAGCCAGTAGTCGGCCATGATCACGCCGAACAGCGGGCCGAGGAGGGCGCCGAGTCCGCCGAGGAAGTAGTTGACGACGACCGGGCTGTTGTAGAGGTTCCAGGGCAGGATGACCAGGCCGGCGAGCGCGCTCACCACGCCGGCCCTGCGGAAATCCAGCTTGCGCGGGAAGAGGTCGATGAGGGCGTAGATCGGCGCCACGAAGTTGGCCAGCAGGTTGACCGCGACCGTGAGGGCGATGAGGGCCAGCGAGGCGATGGCCAGGAGGGCCGTGTTCGGGATGGTGCGGACGATGTCCGTGGGGCTGGTGATGATCCGGCCGTCGAGCTTGAACTGGGCGCCGCTGAGGCCGACCACGATCACGGCGAAGAAGAGCATGTTCACCGGGATGCCGATGACGTTGCCGCGGACGATCGCGGCGCGGCTGCGGGCGGAGCGGGTGAAGTCGCAGAAGTTCAGGACGAAGGTGCCGTAGATGACCACCCACAGGGCGGCGGCCTGGAGGATCTGGAGCCACATCTCGCCGCCGGAGAGCGGGGCGTCGATCGAGAAGGAGATCGAGCCGCCGGCGCGGACGAACATCCAGACGGCGAGGGCGCACATGGTGATCAGGGTGGTCGGCGCGGCGAAGGCCATGTAGCGCCGGATCATCTGCATGCCGTAGCTGACGATGGCGAGCTGGACGGCCCAGAGGGCGAGGAAGGTGATCCAGCCGAGGGCGGACTGGCCGAGGAAGGAGCCTTCGTCCAGGGAGTCCAGGCCGGGGAACATCGCGATGAGCAGGGCGCCGAGGACGGTGGAGGCCAGGTAGGTCTGGATGCCGAACCAGGCGATGGCGACGATGCCGCGGACGGCGGCGGGGATCTTCGCGCCCCGGATGCCGAAGGCGATGCGGCTCATGACCGGGAAGGGGACGCCGGTCTTGTGGCCCATGAAGCCCGAGAGGGTGAGCAGCAGGAAGAGCAGGACGGAGGCGAGGAGGAAGGCCGCCAGGATGCCCCAGACGTTGAGGCCGAGGGCGAAGAGGCCGATGGCGAAGGCGTAGTTCCCGAGGCTGTGGACGTCGTTGGCCCAGAGGGTGAAGACGTTGTACGCGCCCCAGCGCCGCCCTTCCCGCTTGGTGGGGGCCAGGTCGTAGGTGTAGAGGACGGAGTCGGCGGTTCCGTCGGCCGGTTCGGTCCCGGCGGGTGCGGTCCCGGGCGGCCGGGTGGAGTCCAGGGCAGTCATCAGGGGCCCTCGCGTGTGCTCGGGGGCCGTCGCGGGACCCGTGGGCGCGCTTCGGGGGAAGCGGCTCCCGGCAGGGGGTCCGGGCGGCCGGTGGAGGTAGGGGGCGGGTTTGGAGCTTTCCATGAAGTGGAATTTGTTTTCCGCCCGACAGAACGTAGTTTTCGCCGAGAGTCCTCGTCAAGGGTTCCGGATCCACCAGTTCCCTTCGGTATCCCTTTCCGTCCGGACACGCGAGAACCCCGCCACCAGACCCTGGTGGCGGGGTTCTTTTCGGTATACCGTCGCGTGCGCGGTGCCCGTGGGCTAGGAGAGCGGGTCTCCGATGTGGTGGACGCGGACCAGGTTGGTCGAGCCCGAGACGCCGGGCGGGGAGCCGGCCGTGATCACGACGACGTCGCCCTTCGCGCAGCGCCCGATGCGGAGCAGTTCCTCGTCGACCTGCGCGACCATGGCGTCCGTGGAGTCCACGTGCGGGCCGAGGAAGGTCTCGACGCCCCAGGTGAGGTTGAGCTGCGAGCGGGTCGCCGGGTCCGGCGTGAAGGCGAGCAGCGGGATCGGCGAGCGGTAGCGGGAGAGCCGCCGCACGGTGTCGCCGGACTGGGTGAAGGCGACCAGGAACTTCGCGCCGAGGAAGTCGCCCATCTCGGCGGCGGCGCGGGCCACCGCGCCGCCCTGGGTGCGCGGCTTGTTCCGCTCGGTCAGCGGCGGCAGGCCCTTGGCGAGGACGTCCTCCTCGGCGGCCTCGACGATCCGGCTCATGGTGCGGACGGTCTCGATCGGGTGGCGGCCCACGCTGGTCTCGCCGGAGAGCATCACGGCGTCGGTGCCGTCGATGACGGCGTTGGCCACGTCGGAGGCCTCGGCGCGGGTGGGCCGGGAGTTGTCGATCATCGAGTCGAGCATCTGGGTGGCGACGATGACCGGCTTGGCGTTCCGCTTGGCGAGCTTGACCGCGCGCTTCTGGACGATCGGCACCTGCTCCAGCGGCATCTCGACGCCGAGGTCGCCGCGGGCGACCATGATGCCGTCGAAGGCGGCGACGATCTCCTCGATGTTCTCGACCGCCTGCGGCTTCTCGATCTTGGCGATGACCGGGAGGCGGCGGCCCTCCTCGTCCATGATCCGGTGGACGTCCTCGATGTCCCGGGCGGAGCGGACGAAGGAGAGGGCGATGACGTCGGCACCGGTGCGCAGCGCCCAGCGGAGGTCCTCGACGTCCTTCTCGGAGAGTGCGGGGACCGAGACGGCGACGCCCGGCAGGTTGAGCCCCTTGTGGTCGGAGACCATGCCGCCCTCGACGACCCGGGTGTGCACCAGGGGCCCGTCGACGGAGGTGACCTCCAGGGTGACCCGGCCGTCGTCGACGAGGATCCGCTCGCCGGCGGTGACGTCCCCGGCGAGGCCGGAGTAGGTGGTGCCGCAGCGGTGGCGGTCGCCCTCGGCGGGCTCGACGGTGATGGTGAACGCGTCGCCGCGTTCAAGGAGTACCGGACCCTCGCGGAAGCGGCCGAGCCGGATCTTCGGGCCTTGAAGGTCGGCGAGGACCCCGACGCTGCGGCCGGTCTCGTCGGCCGCCTTGCGGACCCTCCGGTAACGCTCCTCGTGCTCGGCGTAGGTGCCGTGGCTGAGGTTGAGTCGGGCCACGTCCATTCCGGCCTCGATCAACGCCTTGATCTGGTCGTATGTTTCGGTGGCGGGCCCAAGGGTACAAACGATTTTCGCTCGGCGCATGAGGCGAGCCTAGGGCCTTACCCATCAGTAGCCGGTGGGTCCCGCATGACTACTCAACAACCTTTCCGTGAAACGCTGTTGACAAGTCTTGAATCTGTGCGCCGGAGTGCTCCGATGAGCGTTTTCCGCGCCTCCGGGCCCCTCGTCTCAGAGTGCGGGCGGCAGCATCGTGAAGCGCGCGACGACCTCGGCGGTCACCGTCCGCCGCTGCGGTTCGAGGTCGAGCGAGGGCGCGGCGCCCGCCTCCTCCGACGCGTACGCGACCCTCGCCGTCGCGAAGAGGTCCCTCCTCGACGGGCCCGGCTCCGGCAGCCCTGCGTCCGACAGTTCGAGGAGTGAGCCCAGCGAGGTGCCCAGCGCCTCGGCGTAGGCCCGCGCCCTGCGCACCGCCTCCGCCACCGCGAGCCGGCGCGCCTGCGCGTACGCCTCCGAGTCCGGGCGCAGCTCCCACCACGGTCCGTCCACCTCCGTCTGGTCCCGGTCGGCGAGTTCGGGCACCAGCTCGCCGAGGACGGTGAAGTCGGTCAGCTCGACTCCGATCCGCACCCGCCCCCGATAGGCCCGCACCCGCTCGCCCCTCCCCTGCTTCGACCGCTCCGGGGCGATCGAGAAGCTGCCCGTCTCCAGCTTCTCCACCGCCGCCCCGCGCGCCCTGACCAGGTCGAGGACCTCGGCGTTGCGGCGGGTGAGGTCCGCGAGCACGGCGGTCCTGTCGGTCCCCCGGGCGGACACCGACAGGCCGATCCGGGCCAGCTCCGGCTCGACCTCCAGGCGGCCCTCGCCGCGGACCGTCACCTGCGGGGCCTGGGGGGTGGGGTGGGCGTGCGTCACGGCGTCCTCCTCGGGACCGGGGATCGGTGGCATGCGAACACTTTCCCACTCCGTAACCCGAAAGGACTGTTGCCGAGGAAAGGTCTGAGCCAGAATCTACGCGCGTTGTGCACCCGAAACAGCGTCACGGAACAAGGAGAGACACACATGCCGCTGAACCGCCGGACCTTCCTGGAGAGCTCCGCAGCCATCGGAGCCGGGGCCGCCCTCACCGCCGGGGTCGCCGCTCCCGCCGAGGCCCACGCGCCCCGCCCCAAGCCGGCCAAGCGGTACTCCTTCACCGTCATGGGCACCACCGACCTGCACGGCAACGTCCTCAACTGGGACTACTTCACGGACAAGGAGTTCGACGACAAGGCCCACAACGACGTCGGCCTCGCCAAGATCTCCACCCTGGTGAACCAGGTCCGCGCCGCCAAGGGCCGCGGCAACACGCTCCTCATCGACGCCGGCGACACCATCCAGGGCACCCAGCTCTCGTACTACTACGCCAAGATCGACCCCATCACGCAGGCCGGCGGCCCGGTCCACCCGATGGCCCAGGCCATGAACGCCATCGGCTACGACGCCGCCGCGCTCGGCAACCACGAGTTCAACTACGGCATCCCGGTGCTGCGGAAGTTCGAGGAGCAGTGCGACTTCCCGCTGCTCGGCGCCAACGCGCTCGACGCGAAGACGCTGCGCCCGGCCTTCCCGCCGTACAGCTTCCACCGGCTGCGCACCCCGCACGGCAAGGACGTCAGGGTCGCGGTGCTCGGCCTGACCAACCCCGGCATCGCCATCTGGGACAAGGCCAACGTCAGCGGCAGGATGGTCTTCCCCGGCCTGGAGGAGCAGGCCGCGAAGTGGGTGCCGAAGCTGCGCTCGATGGGCGCCGACGTCGTGGTCGTCTCCGCGCACTCCGGCTCCAGCGGCACCTCCTCGTACGGCGACCAGCTCCCCCACGTCGAGAACGCGGCCGGGCTCGTCGCCGAGCAGGTCCCCGGCATCGACGCGATCCTGGTCGGCCACGCCCACACCGAGATCCCCGAGTACCGGATCGCCAACAAGGAGACCGGCAAGGAGGTCGTCCTCTCCGAGCCGCTGAAGTGGGGCCAGCGCCTCACCCTCTTCGACTTCGACCTCGTGTGGGAGAAGGGCCGCTGGACGGTGGAGAAGGTCGCCGCCCGGGTCCTCAACTCCAACACCGTCGAGGAGGACCCGGAGATCACCGGCCTCCTCGCCGACGAGCACAAGAAGGTCGTGGCCTACGTCAACACGGTCATCGGCACCTCCACCGCCGCCATGACCACGGCCGACGCGCCGTGGAAGGACGAGCCGATCATCGACCTGATCAACGTCGTCCAGGCCGAGACCGTGAAGGCGGCCCTGGCCGGCGGCGCGCACGCCGCCCTGCCGGTGCTCTCGCAGGCCTCATGCTTCTCCCGCACGGCCCGCATCCCGGCCGGCGAGATCACCATCAAGGACGCCGCCGGCCTCTACCCCTTCGAGAACACCCTGGAGGCCCGTCTGATGACGGGCGCCCAGCTGAAGGAGTACCTGGAGTACTCGGCGAAGTACTACGTCCAGACCCCGGCGGGCGCCCCCGTCGACACCGCGAGGCTCACCAACGCGGACAACACCCCGGACTACAACTACGACGCCGTCTCCGGCCTGACGTACGACATCGACATCGCCAAGCCGGTCGGGCAGCGGATCGTGAACCTGTCCTTCGAGGGCGCGCCGCTCGACCCGGCCGCGCGCTTCGTCCTCGCCGTCAACAACTACCGCGCCAGCGGCGGCGGCGCCTTCCCGCACGTCGCCGGGGCCGAGCAGCTGTGGGCGAACTCGGACGAGATCCGCAACACGATCATTCAGTGGGTGCAGGCCAAGGGCACGGTCGACCCGGCGCGGTTCGCGTCGGTGGACTGGCGGCTGACCCGGGACGGCGTGCCCGTCTTCTAGCCTCAGCTCTGCACGAGGGGCGTCAGCTTCCGGTCCTGGGACGGGATGCTCGGCGCCTCTCGCGCGTCCAGGCCGAAGCTGGTGAAGGCGGTCCTGCGCGGCAGCGGGTACGGCTCCTTGCCGGTGACCGCGTTGAGGATGACCGCGCTGCGCCAGGCCGCAAGCCCCAGGTCGGGGGCGCCCACGCCGTGGGTGTGGCGCTCGGCGTTCTGCACGTACACCGAGCCGGTCACCGAAGGGTCGAGGACCAGCCGGTACCGCTCGTCGATCTTCGCCCGGCCCGCCGCGTCGTGCCGCAGGTACGGGTCGAGGCCGGCCAGCATCCGGTCGACCGGGCGCTCCCGGTAGCCGGTGGCGAGGACGACGGCGTCCGTGGTGAGCCGGGAACGGGTCCCCTGCTGGACGTGCTCCAGGTGCAGCTCGACCTGGGTGGTGGCGACCCGGCCCGCCGTGCGGACCCGGACGCCGGGGGTGAGCACCGCGTCCGGCCAGCCGCCGTGCAGCGTGCGGCGGTACAGCTCGTCGTGGACGGCGGCGATGGTCTCCGCGTCGATGCCCTTGTGCAACTGCCACTGGCGGGGCACGAGTTCGCCCCGGACCGGCTCCGGCAGGGCGTGGAAGTAGCGGGTGTAGTCGGGGGTGAAGTGCTCCAGGCCCAGCTTCGAGTACTCCATCGGGGCGAAGGCCTCGGTGCGGGAGAGCCAGCTGATCCGCTCGGCGCCCGCCGGGCGGCCCCGGAGCAGGTCGAGGAAGACCTCGGCGCCGGACTGGCCGGAGCCGATGACGGTGACGTGCCCGGCGGCGAGCAGCGACTCCCGGTGGGCGAGGTAGTCGGCGGCGTGGATCACCGGCACGCCCGGGGCCTCGGCGAGCGGGCGCAGCGGCTCGGGGACGTACGGCTCGGTGCCGACGCCCAGGACCACGTTCCGGGTGTAGGCGCGGCCCAGCGCGGCGGCCTCGCCGTCCGGGTCGAGCTGGGTGAAGTCGACCTCGAAGAGGCGGCGTTCGGGGTTCCAGCGGACCGAGTCGACCTGGTGGCCGAAGTGGAGGCCGGGCAGCCGCTCGCTGACCCAGCGGCAGTAGGCGTCGTACTCGGCGCGCTGGATGTGGAACTTCTCCGCGAAGTAGAAGGGGAAGAGGCGCTCGCGGCTACGCAGGTAGTTGAGGAAGGACCAGGGGCTGGCCGGGTCGGCGAGGGTCACCAGGTCGGCGAGGAAGGGCACCTGGAGGGTGGCGCCCTCGATGAGCAGGCCGGGGTGCCAGTGGAAGGCCGGACGCTGTTCGAAGAAGGTGGCGGCGAGTCCGCCGGGGACGCCGTCGGCGAGGGCGGCGAGCGAGAGGTTGAACGGGCCGATGCCGACGCCCACCAGGTCGTGCGGGCGGTCGAGGTCCTGCTGAGGGGTGCTGCCGGTCATCGGTCGGTGTCGCCTTCCACGAGTGCTGCGGTTTCCACCACGAGGGTGAGGAGCTGGGCCAGGTCGTCGGGGGTGGTGTGGGGGTTGAGGAGGGTGGCCTTCAGCCAGAGCCGGCCGTCCGCCCCGGCGCGGCCGAGGACGGCCCGGCCGTCGGCGAGGAGCCGGCGGCGGACCCCGGCGACCGTCGCGTCGTCGGCGCCGGCCGGGCGGAAGAGGACGGTGGTGAGGACGGGCCGGTCCCGCAGGTCGAGCTCAGGGCTCTTCTCCACCAGGTCGGCCAGGTCCCGGGCGCGCTCCAGGCAGAGGTCCACCAGGGCGCCGAGCCCGGTCCTGCCGAGGGCGCGCAGGGTGACGGCGGCCTTGAGGACGTCGGGGCGGCGGGTGGTGCGCAGGGAGCGGCCGAGGAGGTCGGGGAGGCCGGCCTCGGTGTCGTCTCCGGCGTTGAGGTAGTCGGCGGTGTGGGCGAGGGCGGCGAGGTCGCCCGCCTCGCGGACGGTGAGGAGCCCGGCGGCGACCGGCTGCCAGCCGAGCTTGTGCAGGTCGAGCGTGACGGTACGGGCCCGGGCCAGGCCGTCCAGGAGGTGCCGGTGGGCGCGGCTGAACAGGAGGGGCCCGCCGTAGGCCGCGTCGACGTGGAGGTCGGCGCCGTGCGCGGCGCAGGCGTCGGCGAGCGCGGGCAGCGGGTCGATCAGGCCCTCGTCGGTGGTGCCGGCGGTGGCGGCGAGGAGGACGGGCCCGTCCTGCGCGGCGAGGACCCGGGCGGTGGCCTCCGGGTCGAGGAGGCCGCGCGGGGTGGGGACGGCGACGGGTTCGGGGAGGCCGAGGAGCCAGGCGGCGCGGCGGACGGAGTGGTGGGCGGCGGCGCCGGTGACGGTGGTGAGGCGGGGCCCGTGGCGCTCCCGGGCGAGGAGCAGCGCGAGCTGGTTGGACTCGGTGCCGCCGGTGGTGACGACCGCGTCCGGGCGGTCGGCCGCCGGGTGGACCTCGGCGGCGAGCGCGGCGGTGACCTCCGCCTCCAGGGCGGAGGCGGCCGGGGCCTGGTCCCAGGAGTCCATCGAGGGGTTGAGCGCGGCGGCGGCCAGGTCGGCGGCGGCGGCGAGCGCGAGCGGCGGGGTGTGCAGGTGGGCGGCGCAGAGCGGGTGGGCGGGGTCGGCGGCGCCGGCGGCGACCAGGTGCACCAGCGTGCGCAGCGCCTCGTCCTGGCCGGTCCCGGTCTCGGGGAGGACGTCGCCGAGGGTGGCGCGCACCCGGGCCGCGACCGCACCGGGCCCGCCGGCCGGCAGCGGGCCGCCCCGTTCCTCCGCTCCGGTGCGCAGGGCGTCCAGGGTGGTGCCGAGGAGGCGGCTGAGCGGGGTGGGCTGGGCGGCGAGGGGTGGCGGGGGTGCGGCACGCATGGACGACAGCGTGCCGGGGGCGGCGCTCCCCTGTCCGGGGAGTCGCCGGTTGTGACCCGAACGGGGGACGGCACCTTGCGGGGTGCCGTCCCGGGGGCTCAGCCCTCGCGGACGCGCAGGGCGCGGGCGAGGTCGTCGAGCTGGTCGACGAGCTTGCGGTGGAGGGCCGGGAGCATGGTGCCGTCGGCGAGCCGGCGCTCGCCGAGGGCCAGGGAGGCGGCGTCGACCGCGTACGCGGGGAAGGCGTGGCGGCCGGCGGCCTCGGCCATGGCGGGGCCGCGGCGGTCGCCGAGGGCGATGGCCGCGTCGTAGAAGCGGTCCACGTACTCCTGGACCAGTTCGGCCTGTTCGGGCTGCCAGAAGCCGAGAGCGGTGGCGGTGAAGAGGTAGTTCGACAGGTCGTCGGAGCCGAACATGGCGGCCCAGGCGGCCGCCTTGGCGGCCGGGTCCGGGAGTGCGGCGCGGCAGCGGGCCGCGCCCTCCTGGCCGGTGGCGCTGGGGTCGCGCTCCAGCTCGGCGGCGATGGCGGCCTCGTCGGTGGCGCCGAGGACGGCGAGCCGGGCGAGGATGCGCCAGCGCAGCTCCGGGTCGAGTTCGGGGCCGCCGTGGACGGTGCCCTCGTCGAGCCAGGAGGCGATCTGGTCGGGGGTGGTGGCGCTGTCGATGAGGGCGCGGACGGCGGTGAGGCGCAGGCCGGGGTCGTCGCCGTCCTCGGTGCGGCGCAGGAAGGAGCGGGCGATCTCGCGGAGGGCGGCGAGGGCGGCGGGGCGCTCGTCCTCGGTGACGTACCGGTCGGCGACCTGCTGCCGGGCGAAGGCCAGGACGCCCTGGACGATGCCGAGTTCGGTCTCCTCGGGAAGGTGGGCGAGGGCGGTCTCCAGGTAGGCGGCGGGCGCCAGTTCGCCGTCGCGGACCATGTCGCGGAGGCTGTTCCAGACCACGGCCCGGGTGAGCGGGTCGGGGATGCGGGAGAGGCCGCGGAGGGCGGACTCCTCGGAGACCTCGTCGAAGCGGAGCTTGGCGTAGGTGTGGTCGCCGTCGTTGAGGACGACGAGGGCGGGGCGGGGGCCGGTGAGGCGGGTGGGCTCCTGCTGCGGGACGTCGATCCGGGCGCGCTCGCGCAGGGCGAGTTCCCCGTCGGGGCGGCGGTCGTAGAGGCCGGCCTCGATGCGGTGGGGGCGGCTGCCGGCGCGCTCGACGGTGAGGTCCCAGCGGCTGCCCTCGCCGGTGAGGCGGGGGGTGAGGGTGTCGACGCCGGTGGTGCGGAGCCACTGCTCGGCCCAGGCGTGGACGTCGCGGTCGGTGGCGGCGGCGAGGTTGTCGATGAAGTCGGCGAGGGTGGCGTTGCCGAACCGGTGCCGCTTGAAGTGGATGTTGATGCCGGCGAGGAAGTCCTCCTCGCCGAGCCAGGCGACGAGCTGGCGCAGGGCGGAGGCGCCCTTGGCGTAGGAGATGCCGTCGAAGTTGAGGAGGGCGGAGGCGGTGTCGGGGACGGCCTCGGGGTCGGGGGCCACGGGGTGGGTGGAGGGGCGCTGGTCGGCGTCGTACCCCCAGGACTTGCGGGCGACGCCGAAGTCGATCCAGGTGTCGGCGAAGAGGTCGGAGCACGCCTCGTTGACGGTCTGGTAGCCCATGTACTCGGCGAAGGACTCGTTCAGCCAGATGTCGTCCCACCAGCGGAGGGTGACGAGGTCGCCGAACCACATGTGGGCCATCTCGTGGGCGATGACCATGGCGCGGGTCATCCGCTCGGTGGCGGTGACGGCGGAGCGGAAGACGAACTCGTCCCGGAAGGTGACGAGGCCGGGGTTCTCCATGGCGCCGGGGTTGAACTCGGGGACGAACGCCTGGTCGTAGGAGTCGAAGGGGTAGGGCTCGTCGAACTTCTCGTGGTAGCGGTCGTAGCAGGCCTTGGTGACGGCGAGGATCTCGTCGGCGTCGGCGTCGAGGTGGGGCGCGAGCGAGCGGCGGCAGTGGATGCCGAAGGGCAGTCCGGCGTGCTCGGTGCGGACCGAGTGCCAGGGGCCGGCGGCGACGCAGACGAAGTAGGTGGAGAGCGGCTGGGTGGGGGCGGCCTTCCAGCGGCCGTCGTCCTGGCGTTCGGTGATGCCGTTGGCGAGGACGGTCCAGCCCTCGGGGGCGGTGACGGTCAGTTCGAAGACGGCCTTGAGGTCGGGCTGGTCGAAGGCGGCGAAGACGCGCTGGACGTCCTCCATGAAGAGCTGGGTGTAGACGTAGGACTCGCCGTCGGTGGGGTCGAGGAAGCGGTGCATGCCCTCGCCGGTGTGCGAGTAGCGCATGGTGGCGGTGAGGGCCAGCTCGTGCTCGCCCTCGGTGAGGCTCAGGGCGAGCCGGTTCCCGGCGAGGTCGGCGGGGTCGAGGGGCTTGCCGTCGAGGGTGACGGAGTGCAGGGCGTCCGGCTTGACTTCGACGAAGGTGTCCCCGGCGGCGCGGGCCGTGAAGCGGATGAGGCTGGTGGACCGGAAGGTCTCGTCGCCGGTGGTGAGGTCGAGGTCCACCGTGTAGTGGTGGACGTCGAGCAGCTGGGCACGGGTCTGCGCTTCGTCGCGCGTCAGTACGGACATGGGCCCTATGCTGCCCGATCGTCCGGTCGGCGGGCAGGGGTGGTGCCGAAAGGGGCCCGTCAGGCGCGGCCGGTGCCGTCGAGGTGGGCGAAGGCGGCGGTGATCCGGGGCCGGTCGTAGCCCGCGGGTCCGGCGGCGCCGCTGGAGACGAGGGCGGCGAGCAGCAGCCGGGCCTTGGCGGGGTCGAGCGGGCCCGCCGGGATCAGGCCGTGGTGGAGGAGGTCGTGCTCGGAGCCGGGGCCGCGGTAGGTGTCGCTGAGGCCGGTGCCCGCTCCGGTCCGGGAGGCGAGGACGACCGGGATGCGGCGGGCGATGCCGGCGAGGGGTTCGACGAGCCAGGAGGGGGCGTGGCCGGCGCCGAAGGCGGCGACGACGAGGCCCTGGAAGCGGTCGTCGACGGCGGAGAGGAGTTCGCCGCGGTCGCCGAGGGTGAGGGTGACCAGGGCGATCCGGACCGCGGGGTCGTAGGAGAGGCGGCAGGGCGCGGTGGGCACGGTGGGGCGGAGCAGGATCCGCGGGGTGCCCTCGACGACGCTGCCGAGGGGGCCGGCGCCGGGCGAGGCGAAGGTGGCGACCGAGGTGGTGTGGGTCTTGCGGGCGTGCCGGGCGGCGTGGATCTCGTCGGCGAGGACGACGAGGACGCCGAGGCCCCGGCAGGCGGGGTCGGCGGCGACGGCGAGGGCGGCGGCGAGGTTGGCGGGGCCGTCGGCGCCGGGGAGGTCGGCGCGGCGCATGGCGCCGGTGACGGCGACGGGCGCCCGGTCGGTGGGGCAGAGCAGGTCGAGGAGGAAGGCGGTCTCCTCCAGGGTGTCGGTGCCCTGGACGACGACGACGCCGGAGCCGGCCGCGACCGTCTCGTTCACCTCGGCGGCGAGGGCGGCGAGGTCCTCGGGGGCGAGGGAGGAGGAGGGGAGCCGGCGGAAGTCGCGCAGCTCGACGTCCTCGGGGGCGCCGAGGGCGGCGAGGACCTCGGGGCCGGTCATGCGGGCCGCGTCGCCGCCCCGCGCGGAGATGGTCCCGCCGAGGGTGAAGACCGTGACGCGGGCCATCAGCGTGCTCCGTCCGTGACCGTCTCGGCGGGGTGTGCCATCAGCGTGCTCCGTCCGCGATCGTCTCGTGGTGGCGGATGACCTCGGCGATGATGAAGTTGAGGAGCTTCTCCGCGAAGGCCGGGTCCAGTTTGGCGCTCTCGGCGAGTTCCCGCAGCCGGGCGATCTGGCGGGCCTCGCGGGCCGGGTCGGCGGGCGGCAGCTGGTGCTCGGCCTTGAGGACGCCGACCTGCTGGGTGCACTTGAAGCGTTCGGCGAGCATGTGGACGACGGCGGCGTCGATGTTGTCGATCGACTCGCGCAGCCGGGTCAGCTCGGCTCGGACGGCGGGGTCGATGTCGCGGGAGTCGTTCCTGGTGTCGCTCATGGTCAGCGAGCCTATCCGGAGTCCCCGGTGAGGGTGGGCGGGTGTTCGGGATCCGGTACGCGGTCGCTCCAGCCGCCGTGGACGGCGCGGCCCTGCTGCTCGCGGAAGCGGACGGGGGCGAGTCCGACCCTTCGGGTGAAGAGCCGGGAGAAGTAGGCGGGGTCGTCGTAGCCGACGCGGCGGGCGACGGAGGCGACGGGGAGCTCGGTGGCGGCGAGGAGTTCCTTGGCGCGGCCGAGGCGGACGGTGAGCAGGTAGTCCTTGGGGCTGCACCCGGCGGCGCGGCGGACGGCGGTGCGCAGCTCGGCGGGGGTCATGCCGTGCCGGGCGGCGTGTTCGGCGACGGAGAGCGGCTGGAAGGCGTCGCGGGCGAGGCCGGTGAGGACGGGGTCGCCGTCGGCGCCGGTGTCGGCGCGGCCGCGGCGCAGGGCGACGAGGAGCTCGTGGACGGCGGCGGCGGTCTCGACCTCCAGGAGCGGGTTGCCGGGGCGGGCGGCGCGGGCGATGCGGCCGATGGCGGCCCGGGCGGGGGCGGCGTCGGCGAGGGGGACGACGGGCCGGTCGGGTTCGATGTAGCCGAGTTCGGTGTAGGTGACGGCGGCGGGCCCGGTGAAGTCGACGAAGGACTCGTCCCAGCCGGTGGCGGGGTCGGCGCCGTAGTGGTGGGGGACGCCGGGGGTGAGCCAGAGCAGGGCGGGGGCGGCGACGGGGGTGCGGCGGCCGTCGGCGGAGCGGTACCAGCCGCCGCCGGCGGAGACGACGACGGCGACGTGGTGGTCGAGGGTGCGGGGGCCGACGACGGGGAGGCGGCCGTGCTGGAGTCCGACGCCGAGGCAGACGAGGCCGAGGCGGTGGTGGACGGGTCCGGGCGTGAAGTAGCGCATCCAGGTCTGGTACATCCGCCGGCCTGCCCTTCCGCCCGTCCTTCTAAGGTCCAAACTGCGACGATCTTTGTCCATGGACCGGCTCGCCGCCAGGGGGTGAGGGTGGGGCCATGAGCACGTTCGCTGTGGGTGACGAGGACTTTCTGCTCGACGGGCGGCCGGTGCGGCTGCTGTCGGGGGCGCTGCACTACTTCCGGGTGCACGAGGGGCACTGGGGACACCGGCTCGGGATGCTGCGGGCGATGGGCCTGGACTGCGTCGAGACGTACGTGCCGTGGAACCTGCACGAGCCGGAGCCGGGCCGGTGGGCGGATCCGGAGGCGCTGGGCCGCTTCCTGGACGCGGTGGCGGCGGCCGGGATGCGGGCGCTGGTGCGCCCGGGGCCGTACATCTGCGCCGAGTGGGAGAACGGCGGGCTGCCGCACTGGGTGACGGGCCCGCTGGGCCGGCGGGTGCGGACCCGGGACCCGGAGTTCCTGGCGCCGGTGGAGCGGTGGTTCCGGCGGCTGCTGCCGCAGGTGGTGGCGCGGCAGGCGGACCGGGGCGGGCCGGTGGTGATGGTCCAGGTGGAGAACGAGTACGGGAGTTACGGGAGCGACGCCCGCTATCTGGAGTGGCTGGCGGGGCTGCTGCGGGAGTGCGGGGTGACGGTGCCGCTGTTCACCTCGGACGGGCCCGAGGACCACATGCTGACGGGCGGTTCGGTGCCGGGGGTGCTGGCGACGGCGAACTTCGGCTCGGGCGCGGAGGAGGGGTTCGCGGTGCTGCGCCGGCACCGGCCGTCGGGGCCGCTGATGTGCATGGAGTTCTGGTGCGGCTGGTTCGACCACTGGGGCACGGGGCACGCGGCGCGGGACGCGGGGGACGCGGCGGAGGCGCTGCGGGAGGTCCTGGAGCGCGGCGCGTCGGTGAACGTCTACATGGCGCACGGGGGCTCGAACTTCGGCGGCTGGGCGGGGGCGAACCGTTCCGGGGAGCTGCACGACGGGCGGCTGCTGCCGACGGTGACCTCGTACGACTACGACGCGCCGGTGGACGAGTGGGGGCGGGCGACGGAGAAGTTCCACCGCTTCCGGGAGGTGCTGGCGCCGTACGCTGCGGGGCCGCTGCCGGAGGTGCCGGCGCCGCCGGCCCGGCTGGCGGCGCCGGTGCGGGCGGACCTGGCGGAGTGGGCGCCGCTGGACGCGGTGCTGGCGGCGCTGGGCGGCGCGGAGGTCGAGGCGGGGGCGCCTCCGTCCTTCGAGGAGCTGGGCGTGGACCGGGGTCTGGTGCGGTACCGCTTCTCCGTGCCGGGTCCCCGGCAGCCGTATCCGCTCCGGGTGACGGGGCTGCGGGACCGGGCGCAGGTGTGGGTGGACGGCGTCTTCGCCGGGGTGCTCACGGAGGAGGAGGCGGCGCTGCCGGAGCCGGTGGCGGGGCCGGCCGTGGTGGACCTGTGGGTGGAGTCGCTGGGCCGGGTGAACTACGGGCCGCGGCTGGCCGAGCCGAAGGGGATCACCGGCGGGCTGCTGCACGAGCGGCAGTACGTGCACGGGGTGCGGGCCCGGGGGCTGCGCCTGGACGCGTTCGCGCCGGAGGCGGTGGACGGCCGGGTGCCGTTCCGGAAGGCGGCGGAGCGGGGCGACGGCCGGGGGTTGTACCGGGCCTCGGTGGAGGTCGAGGGCGCCGGCGACGCGGAGCTGCGGCTGCCGGGCGCGGGCCGGGGCTTCGTCTGGGTGAACGGCTTCTGCCTGGGCCGGTACTGGCCGGGGGCGGGCCCGCAGGAGGGCCTGTTCGTGCCGGGGCCGGTGCTGCGGGAGGGCGCGAACGAGGTGTGGGTGCTGGAGGTGGAGCCGGCGGCGGGGGGTGGTGGGCCGGAGGCGGTGGAGCTGGGCTGTCCGTTCTCACATTGAACAAGGGGTTCAGGCGCGGAGGGGCCCCGGGGCGCTGTGCCGCCCCGGGGCCCCCGTCCGGTGGGTTACAGCGTGGCCGCGGCCGACTTGATCGCGGCGGCGAAGGTCGAGACCTCCGTGTAGACGCCGGGGTAGCCGGCCCGCGCACAGCCCTCGCCCCAGCTCACGATGCCGACCTGGATCCAGGCGCCGGCGTTGTCCTTGCGGAACATCGGGCCGCCGGAGTCGCCCTGGCAGGTGTCGACGCCGCCCTGGCTGTAGCCGGCGCAGATCTCCTCGGACGGGACGAGGTCGCTGCCGTAGGAGGCCTGGCAGGAAGCGTCCGAGACGAAGGGGACGTTCGCCTTGAGCAGGTAGCGCTGCTGCGCGCCGCCCTCGCGGGCCGCGCCCCAGCCGGCCACGGTGAAGGTGCCGCTGTTGTAGGCGGTGGTGTCGGCGATCTTCAGGTTGGGCAGCGAGGTGATGGGGCTGGCGAGCTTGATGAGGGCCCAGTCCTTGCCCTTGCCGTTGTAGCCGGGGGCCTGGAGGACCTTGGTGGAGCGGACCTTGATGGCGCTGCTCGACTGGAGGTCGACGACGCCGGCGGTGGCGGTGATGGAGGTGTTGTTGCCGGAGCCGCTGACGCAGTGGGCCGCGGTGAGGACGATCTGGGGGCTGATCAGGGAGCCGCCGCAGCCCATGGAGAGCCTGACCATCCAGGGGAACTCGCCCTGGGCGGCGCGGGTGCCCCCGACGACCGGGGCGGGGGCCGCGGTGGCGCTGGAGACGGGCTGGAGGCTGAGGGCGGCGAGGGCCACGGCGCCGGCGGCGGCGAGTTTCTGCAGGGTGCGGACGAGTCGGTTCTTCTGCACGGTCTGCCTTCTCTCGTGGGGGGTTGACGCATGGGGGGTGCGGCCGTGACGGCGGGTCGCGCAGGCCCGGTGATGACATGCGCCCGTCAAGGCATGTCCGGATTATGGACAGCCCTCAACTGCCGCCACAAGGAAGCCTTTTCGGCCAAGCGCCCGAGTCGGACCGTACAGTGGGAGCGGGGGTGGAGCGCGCATGACGGACCGCCACAGGGCCGACCGGGTCGGCGAGGACGCCCACGGGGTGCGGCACGGCTTCCCCCACCGGGAGGCCGTACGGGCCTCGCTCACCGCGCTCTACCGCCGCCTGGGACCCGACGGCGTCGACCGGTACGCCACCTCCGTGGCCGCCGCCGACGTGGCCCTCTCCCCCGGCGAGGACCCGCTCCTCGGCGCCACCCGGGTGGCCGGGGTCCTGGTGCGCCACCTGCTCCTCCCGGAGGCCCGGATGGTGGTGTCGTTCCGCACGATGGAGCACGCCGCCACCGTCGAACTCGCCGCGGGGCCCGAGTACTTCGTCGAGCTCAACGAGCGCTTCCGGACCCGCACCCGGGACATCGGCGCCGCCCTCGCCCACGAGACCGCCCACGTCCTGCTGCACCGCCTCGGCCTCGGCTTCCCCGACGCCGGGCGCAACGAGATCCTCACCGACGTGGCGACCGCCTACCTGGGCGCGGGCTGGCTGCTTCTCGACGCCTTCCGGCAGGACGGCGCCGAGAGCCAGAAGCTCGGCTACCTGACCCCGGAGGAGTTCGGCTGGGTGCTCGCCCAGCGGGCCGAGCGCTTCGGTGAGGACCCCTCCCCGTGGTTCACCAGCGCCGTCGCGTACGAGGCGTGGCGGCGGGGCCGGGCCGAGGCCGACCGGGAGCGGCGGCTGCCCCCGCTGGCCGGGGCGGGCTGGGCGGACCGGCGCCGCTACGGCCGGGAGCGGCGCCTGGGACGGGCCGCGCCCGGCGCCCCGTACGGCTTCGACGGCGGCGCGCCGGCGAGCGCGGTGACCTTCCCCTGCCCGGTCTGCCGCCAGCGGCTGCGCGTCCCGGCCGGCCGCGCCCTGCGCGCCCGCTGCCGGCTGTGCGGGACGCTCCTCGACTGCGCCGGGTGAAACCTCCGCGACTCCTCCGGCCGCCGGTGCGACCATGCGTGCATGACGCGGAGTTTCGAGGAACTGGTGGCGGAGGCCGAAGCGGCCCCGATGGAGGGCTGGGACTTCTCCTGGCTCGACGGGCGGGCCACCGAGGAGCGGCCCTCGTGGGGCTATCAGCGGCTGCTCGGCGCGCGGCTGGCCAGGGCCTCGGCCGCCCTCGACATCCAGACCGGCGGCGGGGAGGTGCTCGCCGGGGCCGGGCCGCTCCCCGCGCTGACCGCCGCGACCGAGTCCTGGCCGCCGAACGTGGCGAAGGCGACCCGGCTGCTGCACCCGCTCGGCGCGGTCGTCGTGCACGACGAGGACGAGCCGCCGCTGCCCTTCGGGGACGCGGCCTTCGACCTGGTCGTCAGCCGCCACCCGGTGACCGTCTGGTGGGAGGAGATCGCGCGCGTGCTGCGGCCCGGCGGCACCTACCTCTCCCAGCAGGTGGGCCCGGCCAGCGTCTTCGAGCTGGTCGAGTACTTCCTCGGGCCGCAGCCGGAGGAGGTCCGCCGCGCCCGGCACCCCGAGGACGCCCGGCGGGACGCGCGGGCGGCCGGCCTGGAGGTGGTGGACCTGCGGGCGGAGAGGCTGCGGACCGAGTTCCGGGACGTGGGCGCGGTGGTCTGGTTCCTGCGGAAGGTGATCTGGATGGTGCCCGGCTTCACGGTGGACGCGTACCGGGACCGGCTGCGCGAGCTGCACGAGCGGATCGGCCGGGAGGGCCCCTTCACCGCGCACACCGCCCGCTTCCTCATCGAGGCCCGCAAGCCCTGACCGGACCGGGACGGATTTGCGCCGGAAGCGGACGGCGGGTCAGGGTCGGTGCATGAGCACGCTGTTCGACGCCATCGGCGCCGGGGACGAGGACGCGGTCGTACGGGCGCTGCGCGGGGGCGCCGACCCGGAGGCCGACGACGGCGGGGAGACCGCCCTCTACCGGGCGGCGGTCGCCGACGAGCCGGGGATCGTCCGGCTGCTGCTCGCCGCCGGGGCCGACCCCGGCCGGGCGAGCGGCCCGGACGGCGGGGACCTGCCGCTGTGCGGGGCGGCCTGCGGCGGCCACGCGGGAACCGTGCGGGCGCTGCTCGCGGCGGGCGCCCGCCCCGATCAGGAGGAGGAGTTCGGCTTCACGGCGCTCGCCTGGGCCGTCCGGCTCGGGCACGCGGAGACCGTGCGGGCACTGCTCGACCACGGCGCCGACCCCGACCGCCCCGGCCCCGACGGGCTGGTCCCGCTGGTCGCGGCCGCCCGGCGCGGCTCCACCGCCTGCGTGCGGGCGCTGCTCGACCACGGGGCGCGGGGGGCGGCGCCGGCGCTGCGGGAGGCGCGGCGGTGGATTGGCGTGGACGTGGCGGCCGAGCTGCGGCGCGGTCTGGTCGCCGGGAACGGCGGCGGGGAGACGTACGAGGCCGTGGTCCGGCGGGTCCGGGAGGACGGCGGGGTGACCGTGGTGGTCGAGCTGCTGCGGGAGGACGGCCGGCCCGGGAGCGGCGACGAGCGGCAGACCGGGCACGCGGCCGTCGCGACGCTCCTGGAGGCGGCGCTCGGGCGGCGCACCCCGCACGAGGAGCTGGCGGCGCGGGCGCTGCGCTGCGGGGATCCGGAGCTGGACGACTGGACGACGGCGGTGGCCGAACTCGCGGGGCGGGCCGACGAGGAGACCTTCGTGGCGGCGGCCGGCTGGTGCGCCTACCGCGATCCGCTGCGGCAGGCGCTCGGCGCGCGGGTCCTCGGGGCGCTGCCGGGGTTCGCGGCGAGCGCGGTGCCGGTGCTGCGGCGCCTGGCGGCGGAGGCGGCGGGCCCAGCGCGGGAGCCGGTCCTGTCGGTGGTGGCGGCGCTGGGGGCGTGCGGGGAGCCGGCGGCGGTGCCGGAGCTGCTCGCCGCCGCGGACCACCCGGACCCGGAGGTGCGGCGGGCGGTGGCGGGCGCGCTGGCCGGGCTGGTGCCGGCCGGGCACATGGAGGCGCTCGGGGTGCTGCTGGGGCTGAGCCGGGACGGGGACGCGCGGGTGCGGGACTGGGCGGTGCTGGCCCTCGCCGAGCTGCCGGACGACACCCCGCTGGTGCGGGAGGCGCTGGCGGAGCGGCTCGCCGACCCCGATCCGGAGACGGCGGCGGAGGCGGCCCGCGGCCTGGCGATCCGCCAGGACCCGCGGGCGGTGGACGCGCTGGCGGCGGTCCTCGCGGACGGCGAACCGGACGGCGCGCCCCGGGAGACGGCGCTGGCCGCCCTGGAGTTCGTGCGCGACGCCCGGGTCAGGACCCGGCTGGAGTGGATCCCCCCGCGCGGCCGCTGACGGCCCGGGCGGCCTCCGTCACGGTCGTGCGGGAGGACCGGGGCCGCCCGCCCCTTCCCGACCCCTCCCGCCCGGCACCACCGGGCTGCTACCTTCCCCTCGATGTCACCTAACTAATGTTTGGTGGAAAGGAAGTCCGCCATGCCCCTGTCGAGACGCGCCCTGCTGGGCGCCGGCGGCGCCACCGCCGTCCTCGCCGCGGTCGCCCCTCCGGCCGCCGCCCGCCCCCGGACCGCCGCCCCGATCCGCCTGGTCCCGCTCCAGGGGGCGGTGAACGTCCGCGACCTGGGGGGCCGCCCCACCCTCGACGGCGAGCGGGTCCGGCACGGCCTCGTCTACCGGGGCGACCACCTCGGGAAGCTCACCGACGCCGACCTGGTCACCCTCGGCGGGCTCGGGCTCGCCCGGGCCGTCGACTTCCGGATCCCCACGGAGGTCGGGCACGACGGCGCCGACCGGCTCCCCGCCGGGGTCGCCGCCGTGGCCCGGCCGATCACCGACAACGGCCTCTTCGGGCGGCTGACGGCCGCGATCGGCTCGCGCGACCCGGTGCTCCAGGAGCAGCTGCTCGGCGGCGGACGGGCGGCGGCCTTCATGGCGGACGTCTACCGGACCTTCGTCACCGACGCGGCGAACCGGGAGGCCTTCGGACGGACCCTGCGCGACATCGCCGCGCCCGGCTCCGGACCGGTGCTCTACCACTGCACCTCGGGCAAGGACCGGACCGGCTGGACCAGTTGGCTGCTCCTCCGGCTCGTCGGCGTGCCGGAACGGTTCGCCACCGAGGACTACCTGGCCTCCAACACGATCCGCGCCGCCTACGACGCCCGCGTCCGCGAGGGCCTCCGGCAGGGCGGCCTGATGCGGAACCCGGAGCTGATCGTGCCCCTCCAGGAGGTGCGCCGGGAGTACCTGGACGCTGCCCTCGGCGAGGTCCGCGCCGGCTACGGCGGCCTGTACCGCTATGTGACGGCCGGCCTGGGCCTGGACCCGCGCACCCTCGCGGGCCTGCGGGAGCGGCTGGTCGGCTGACGCGGGCGCGGCGCGGTCCGTGCGGGGGCCGCGCCCGCCCGCGTACGACGGGGGCGTCAGCCGCCCGTGGCGATGCCGTCCAGCACCATCGACAGGTACTGGCGGGCGATCTCCTCCGGGCGGTGCCGGCCGCCCGGCCGGTACCAGGACGCGGCGACCCAGACGGTGTCGCGGACGAAGCGGTAGGTGAGCCGGACGTCGAGGTCGGCGCGGAACGCCCCCTCCGCCACGCCCCGCTCCAGGGTGCCGAGCCACGCCTTCTCGAACCGGCGCTGCGACTCGGCGAGGTAGTGGAAGCGGGGCAGGTCGGTGAGGTGGCGGGACTCCTTCTGGTAGATGGCGACCGCGGCGCGGTGCCGGTCGATCTCCCGGAAGGACTCGGTGACCAGGGCCTCGATGGTCTCCCGGGGGCCGAGGTCGGCGGCGAGGACGGCGTCGTACCCCTCCCACAGCTCCGTGAGGAAGGACGAGAGGATCTCGTCGAGCATCGACTCCTTGGAGTCGAAGTGGTAGTAGAGGCTGCCGGCGAGCATGCCGGCGGCGTCCGCGATCTTCCGCACGGTGGTGGCGTTGTAGCCCTGGGCGGCGAACACCTCGGCGGCCGTGTCGAGGAGTTCGCGGCGCCGCTCGGGCGCGGCGGCGTTCGCCTGGTTCTTCTTCTTGGTCGCTGACACCCGCCCATTGTCGTCGCTCCGGACCGCGCGTGCTCAGGGGGCGGACCGCGCACGCTCAGGAGGCGGACCGCTCCGCCTTGCTGCGCTCCACGCAGAACTCGTTGCCCTCCGGGTCGGCCAGGGTCGCCCAGCCGGTCCCGTCCGCGTTGCGGTGGTCGCCGACGAGGGTCGCGCCGAGGGCGAGCAGCCGCTCGACCTCCTCGTCGCGGGTGCGGTCCTGCGGCTGGAGGTCGAGGTGGACGCGGTTCTTGACGGCCTTCGGCTCCGGGACCCGGATGAAGAGGAGGGCGGCTCCCTCCGTCTCGACGAGGGCCATGGGGTCGCCGGGGTGGTCGTCGTCGGAGAGCTTGCCGTCCAGCACCTGTGCCCAGAACCCGGCGAGGGCGTAGGCGTCGGCGCAGTCGATGGTCACGTGGCGTACGAGAGAGCTCATGCGCCCATGGTCTCCTCCCACGCCCGCCGCGGCCACCGGTTTCAGCCGCGGACGATGCCCTGGGCGCGGGCGGCGGCGAGCCAGCGGGGGAACTCGGCGACCAGCCGGTCGTACAGCTCGGCGTCCGTGACCCGGCCGGGCTCCCTGCCGGCGTGGAAGAAGCCGGAGTTGTCCACGCACCGCCGCTCGGGGACGGCGAGTTCGTCGAGCCGGCGCAGGAAGTCGAACTGCTTGCTGCCGGGGTCGCCGAAGCCGACGAACTGCCAGAAGAGCGGCAGCCGGGCCGCCTTGCACACGTACCGCTCGGCGGCGAGCCGGTTGACGGGGCCGCCGTCGGTCTGGAAGACGACGAGCGCGGGCGCGGTGGAGCCGCTGTCGAGGTAGTGGTCGATGACGGCGTCCATGGCGAGGTGGTAGCTGGTCTTCCCCATGTGGCCGAGGCCGGAGACGATCCGGTCCACCCGGCCCTGGTGGTCGTCGAGCCGGATCTCGGTCTCGGCGTCGACCTCGGTGGAGAAGAAGACGACCGGCACCCGGCCGTCGTCGTCGAGCTGGGCGGAGAGCCCGAGGACCCGGTCGGCGAGGGCCTGGACGCTGCCGTCGTTGTAGTACGGCTTCATCGAGCCGGAGTAGTCGACCACCAGGTAGACGGCGACGCGCTGGCCGTCGACGCCGTGCCGGCGCAGCGACTCCCCCGCCGTTTTGTAGAGGCTCACCAGCGCGGGCGCGGTCTCCTCCACCTTGCGCAGGCTCAGTGCCATGTCAGCGCTCCCCCTCGGCTCTCTCGATGTCGGCGGGCATGGCCTCGGCCAGGTCGCGTTCGGCTGCGTGGTACCGCTCGGCCCGGGTGAGGGTGGGCCGCGGGTGGGCCCACGCCTCGTCGGCGCCGCGGCTCGCTGGAGATCCGGCTGAAGGACGGGTTCCAGCAGAAGAGTCCGAGCGAGCGGTCGGCCCACTTCTTGCAGTCGTACCCGGACGACTCCCGTCCGAGGGAGAGCAGTCCGAGCACCGCCCGGCTCGTCGCGGGGAGCCCGGGTACGGTCGCGTCGTCGTCCTCCACGGACCGCAGTGTACGGCCCTCCCGTCCTCTCCCCGTGCCCATGAGAAGTATTCCGATCAGGCGCACGAGGCTGGACGTACGAGGCCGGGCGGCTGCGGCTCGGCACCCGCGGCCGGCGCTTCTCCGCAGAGTCGGCCGCCCGTGTGGAGCGGCTCCGGGAGATCGGCGTCGACGAGGTGACGTGCCCGATCCAGAGGGGCACGGTGCCGCAGGAGGTCTGCCTGGAGACGATCCGGCAGTGGGGCGAGCGGGTCGTCCCGTCCTTCCGCGCCCGGACGCGCGACGACGCCCGCCCCTGAGTCCTTGGTCGGGGACGGGGCGGGCGTCGCTCGGTTCCGTACGTCGTTGTACGGGACATCCGGGGGCGCGTCAGACCAGCAGGGACCGGTCCGTCGGGCGGATCGGGGCCGGCAGGGAGCTGGCTCCGGTCAGGTAGCGGTCCACGCCGCGGGCGGCGGAGCGGCCCTCGGCGATGGCCCACACGATGAGCGACTGGCCGCGGCCGGCGTCGCCGGCGACGTACACGCCGTCGACGTTGGTGGCGAAGTCCGCGTCGCGGGCGATGTTGCCCCGCTCGTCGAGCTCGACGCCGAACTGCGCGACCAGGCCGTTGACGACGTCGGTGCCGGTGAAGCCCATGGCGAGGGTGACCAGCTGGGCGGGGATCTTCCGCTCGGTGCCCGGCTTCTGGGTCAGCTTGCCGTCGACGAACTCGACCTCGACGAGGTGGAGGAACTGGACGTTGCCGTCCTCGTCGCCCTCGAAGTGGGTGGTGGAGACGGAGTAGACCCGCTCGCCGCCCTCCTCGTGCGCGGAGGTGACCTTGTACAGCATGGGGAAGGTCGGCCAGGGCTGGTTGGCGCTGCGCTCCTCGCCCGGCTTCGGCATGATCTCCAGCTGGGTGACGGAGGCCGCGCCCTGGCGGTGGGCGGTGCCGACGCAGTCGGCGCCGGTGTCGCCGCCGCCGATGACGACGACGTGCTTGCCCTCGGCGCTGATCGGCGAGGCCACGAAGTCGCCCTCGACCACCTTGTTGGCGAGCGGCAGGTACTCCATCGCCTGGTGGATGCCCTTGAGCTCGCGGCCCGGCACGGGCAGGTCGCGGGCGGTGGTGGCGCCGGCGGCGACCACGACCGCGTCGAACCGCTTGCGCAGGTCGGTGGCGGTGATGTCGCGGCCGACCTCGACGCCGGTGCGGAACTTGGTGCCCTCCGCGCGCATCTGCTCGATGCGGCGGTTGATGTGCCGCTTCTCCATCTTGAACTCGGGGATGCCGTAGCGCAGCAGGCCGCCGATGCGGTCGGCGCGCTCGTACACGACCACGGTGTGGCCGGCCCGGGTCAGCTGCTGGGCGGCGGCGAGGCCGGCCGGGCCGGAGCCGATGACGGCGACGGTCTTGCCGGAGAGCCGCTCGGGGATCTGCGGCTTGACGTCGCCCCCGTCCCACGCCTTGTCGATGATGGAGACTTCGACGTTCTTGATGGTGACGGCCGGCTGGTTGATGCCGAGCACGCACGCCGACTCGCACGGAGCCGGGCACAGGCGGCCGGTGAACTCCGGGAAGTTGTTGGTGGCGTGCAGGCGCTCGGACGCCGCCGACCAGTCCTCGCGGTAGGCGTAGTCGTTCCACTCGGGGATCAGGTTCCCGAGCGGGCAGCCGTTGTGGCAGAACGGGATGCCGCAGTCCATGCAGCGGCCGGCCTGCTTGCTGATGATCGGCAGCAGGGAGCCGGGGACGTAGACCTCGTTCCAGTCGCGGACGCGCTCCGCGACGGGACGGGTCTCGGCGACCTCGCGGCCGGTGGTGAGGAAGCCCTTCGGGTCAGCCATGGGTCGCCGCCTCCATCATCTTCTCGGTGGTCTCCCGCTCGGAGAGACCGGCGAGCTCAGCGGCGTCCTTGGCGGCGAGCACTGCCTTGTACGTGGTCGGGATGATCTTGCTGAAGCGGCTCACCGCCGCGTCCCAGTCGGCCAGGAGCTTCTCGGCCACGGTGGAGCCGGTCTCCTCCTGGTGGCGGCGCACGACGTCGTGCAGCCACGCCTTGTCGGCGTCCGACGGGGTCTCGATCGCCCCGTGGTTGCCGGAGTTGACGTTCGACCGGTCGAGGTCGATGACGTAGGCGACGCCGCCCGACATGCCCGCCGCGAAGTTGCGGCCGGTCTCGCCGAGGACGACCGCCGTGCCGCCGGTCATGTACTCGCAGCCGTGGTCGCCCACGCCCTCCGAGACGACCAGGGCGCCGGAGTTGCGGACGCAGAAGCGCTCGCCGGTGCGGCCGCGCAGGAACAGCTCGCCGCCGGTGGCGCCGTACGCGATGGTGTTGCCCGCGATGGTGGAGTACTCGGCCAGGTGGTCGGCGCCCCGGTCGGGGCGGACGATCACGCGGCCGCCGGAGAGGCCCTTGCCGACGAAGTCGTTGGCGTCGCCCTCCAGGCGGAGGGTGACGCCGGCCGGCAGGAAGGCGCCGAAGGACTGGCCGGCGGAGCCGGTGAAGGTGAGGTCGATGGTGTCGGCCGGGAGGCCGGCGCCGCCGAACTTCTTCGTCACCTCGTGGCCGAGCATGGTGCCGACCGTGCGGTTGATGTTGCGGATCGCGACCTGGGCGCGGACGGGCCGGGCCTCCTCGGCGGAGGCGGCGCCCAGGGCCTCGGCGGCGAGCTGGATCAGCTCGTTGTCGAGGGCCTTCTCCAGGCCGTGGTCCTGCTCGACCAGGGCGTGGCGGACCGCGCCCTCGGGCAGCTCGGGCACGTGGAAGAGCGGCTCCAGGTCCAGGCCCTGCGCCTTCCAGTGGGAGACGGCGCGGCTGGTGTCGAGCAGCTCGGCGTGGCCGACGGCCTCCTCGATCGAGCGGAAGCCCAGCTCGGCGAGGAGCTCGCGGACCTCCTGCGCGATGAACTCGAAGAAGTTGACGACGTACTCGGCCTTGCCGGAGAAGCGGTCGCGCAGGACCGGGTTCTGGGTGGCGATGCCGACCGGGCAGGTGTCCAGGTGGCAGACGCGCATCATGACGCAGCCGGAGACGACGAGCGGCGCGGTGGCGAAGCCGAACTCCTCGGCGCCGAGCAGCGCGGCGATGACGACGTCGCGGCCGGTCTTGAGCTGGCCGTCGGTCTGGACGACGATCCGGTCGCGCAGGCCGTTGAGCAGCAGGGTCTGCTGGGTCTCGGCGAGGCCGAGCTCCCAGGGGCCGCCCGCGTGCTTGAGCGAGGTGAGCGGGGAGGCGCCGGTGCCGCCGTCGTGGCCGGAGATGAGGACGACGTCCGCGTGGGCCTTGGACACGCCGGCCGCGACCGTGCCGACGCCGACCTCGGAGACCAGCTTCACGTGGATGCGGGCCGCCGGGTTGGCGTTCTTGAGGTCGTGGATCAGCTGGGCCAGGTCCTCGATGGAGTAGATGTCGTGGTGCGGCGGCGGCGAGATGAGGCCGACGCCGGGCGTCGAGTGACGCGTCCTGGCGACCCACGGGTAGACCTTGTGGCCGGGCAGCTGGCCGCCCTCGCCGGGCTTGGCGCCCTGCGCCATCTTGATCTGGATGTCGTCGGCGTTGACCAGGTACTCGGAGGTGACGCCGAAGCGGCCGGAGGCGACCTGCTTGATCGCGGAGCGGCGCGCCGGGTCGTACAGGCGGTCCGGGTCCTCGCCGCCCTCGCCGGTGTTCGACTTGCCGCCGAGCTGGTTCATGGCGATGGCGAGGGTCTCGTGCGCCTCCTGGGAGATGGAGCCGTACGACATGGCGCCGGTGGAGAAGCGCTTGACGATCTCGGAGACGGGCTCGACCTCGTCGACGGGGATCGACGGGCGGTCGGAGCTGAAGCCGAAGAGGCCGCGGAGCGTCATCAGGCGCTCGGACTGCTCGTTCACCCGGTCGGTGTACTTCTTGAAGATGTCGTACCGCTTGTTCCGCGTGGCGTGCTGGAGGCGGAAGACGGTCTCCGGGTCGAAGAGGTGCGGCTCGCCCTCGCGGCGCCACTGGTACTCGCCGCCGATCTCGAGGGCGCGGTGCGCGGAGGCGATGCCGGTGGCCGGGTACGCCTTGGCGTGGCGGGCGGCGACCTCCTTGGCGATGACCTCCAGGCCGGCGCCGCCGATCTTGGTGGCGGTGCCGTTGAAGTACCGGGCGACGAACTGCTCGTCGAGGCCGACGGCCTCGAAGACCTGGGCGCCGCGGTAGGAGGCGACGGTGGAGATGCCCATCTTCGACATGACCTTGAGGACACCCTTGCCGAGGGCGTAGATCAGGTTGCGGATGGCCTGCTCGGGCTCGATGTCCGACAGGAAGGTGCCGGCGCGGAGCAGGTCCTCGACGGACTCCATGGCGAGGTACGGGTTGACCGCCGCGGCGCCGTAGCCGATGAGCAGGGCGACGTGGTGGACCTCGCGGACGTCGCCGGCCTCGACCAGCAGGCCCACCATGGTGCGCTGCTTGGTGCGGATGAGGTGGTGGTGGACGGCGGCGGTGAGCAGCAGCGAGGGGATCGGCGCGTGCTCGGCGTCGGAGTGCCGGTCGGAGAGGACGATCAGGCGGGCGCCGCCCTCGATGGCGGCGTCGGCCTCGGCGCAGATGGCGTCGATGCGGGCGGCGAGGGCCTCGCCGCCGCCGGAGACCCGGTAGAGGCCGGAGAGCGTGGCGGCCTTCATGCCCGGCATGTCGCCGTCGTGGTTGATGTGGATGAGCTTGGCCAGCTCGTCGTTGTCGATCACCGGGAAGGGCAGGGTGACCGAGCGGCAGGAGGCCGCGTTCGGGTCGAGCAGGTTGCCCTGGGGGCCGAGGGAGGAGCGCAGCGAGGTGACGAGCTCTTCGCGGATGGCGTCCAGCGGCGGGTTGGTGACCTGCGCGAACAGCTGGGTGAAGTAGTCGAAGAGCAGCCGGGGGCGCTCGGAGAGGGCCGCGATCGGCGAGTCGGTGCCCATGGAACCGATCGGCTCCAGGCCGCTGCGGGCCATCGGGGCGAGGATGACGCGGAGCTCTTCCTCGGTGTAGCCGAAGGTCTGCTGGCGGCGGGTGACCGAGGCGTGGGTGTGCACGATGTGCTCGCGCTCGGGGAGGTCGGAGAGCTCGATCTCCCCGGTCTCCAGCCACTCGGCGTAGGGCTGCTCGGCGGCGAGGCCGGCCTTGATCTCGTCGTCCTCGATGATGCGGTGCTCGGCGGTGTCGACGAGGAACATCCTGCCGGGCTGGAGGCGGCCCTTGCGGACGACCCGGGCGGGGTCGATGTCGAGGACGCCGACCTCGGAGGAGAGGACGACGAGGCCCTCGTCGGTGACCCAGTAGCGGCCGGGGCGCAGGCCGTTGCGGTCGAGGACCGCGCCGACCTGGACGCCGTCGGTGAAGGTGACGCAGGCGGGGCCGTCCCAGGGCTCCATCATCGTGGAGTGGTACTGGTAGAAGGCGTGCCGCGCGGGGTCCATGGAGTCGTGGTTCTCCCACGCCTCGGGGACCATCATCAGGACCGAGTGGGGCAGCGAGCGGCCGCCGAGGTGGAGCAGCTCCAGGACCTCGTCGAAGGAGGCGGTGTCGGAGGCGTCGGGCGTACAGATCGGGAAGATCCGGTCGAGGCCCTTGCCGTCGCGGCTCTCGCCGAAGACGTCGGTGGCGAGCTGGGCCTCTCGGGCGGTCATCCAGTTGCGGTTGCCCTTGACCGTGTTGATCTCGCCGTTGTGGGCGACGAAGCGGTACGGGTGGGCGAGCGGCCAGCTCGGGAAGGTGTTGGTGGAGAACCGGGAGTGGACGAGGGCGATGGCGGAGGCCAGGCGCCGGTCCGACAGGTCCGGGAAGAAGGGCTCCAACTGGCCGGTGGTCAGCATGCCCTTGTAGACGAGGGTGCGGGCGGAGAGCGACGGGAAGTACGTCGCGGCCTCGCGCTCGGCGCGCTTGCGCAGCACGAACGCCTTGCGGTCCAGGGCGATGCCGGTGGACTCCCCGTCGGTGACGAAGAGCTGGCGGAAGACCGGCATGGTGGAGCGGGCGGTGGCGCCGAGCAGGGCGGGGGCGACGGGGACCTCGCGCCAGCCGAGGACGGTGAGGCCCTCGTCGGCGGCGATGGCCTCGATCGCGGCGGCGCTCTCGTCGGCGGTGTCGACGGGGAGGAACGCGATGCCCACCGCGTACGCGCCGGCCTCGGGCAGCGCGAAGTCGGTGACCTCGCGGAAGAAGGCGTCCGGGACCTGGAACAGGATGCCGGCGCCGTCGCCGGAGTCCGGCTCGGAACCGGTGGCGCCGCGGTGTTCGAGGTTGCGCAGTACGGTCAGCGCCTGCTCGACCAGCGCGTGGCTGGCCACACCGGTGAGGGTGGCCACGAACCCGACACCGCAGGCGTCGTGCTCGTTACGGGGGTCGTACATGCCCTGGGGGGCGGGGCGACCGTCCATGGGCGACCAGGCGTCGGAACGCATCGGCTCTCCCGTCGTCGTCGTGGCATATGAAGCTGCCGAGGGACGACGTTGGCCCTCCGCGAAATTTCGTGCAGGTTACATGATGGAGTGCTTCTCGCCTAGCGGATAGCTCGTTCCAGCATGCGGACACCTCCGACACGGAGCGGTGGTGTGCGTTCACCTGTTTTCTCTGGGTGCGGGGGCAGTGACGGCTCCGTGACCGCCCCGCGGGGGACGGAACCGTACCGGTCCGTCGGGGGAGGGCTTCGTTGCCCCGCGACGCTTCTGCCTCTTTCCCGTTGGTCACGGGTTCGAAACCGCCGAGTAACCGGCTACATATGTGGCGTCCTGCATAGTGTCTCACCGCCGCACGCCTTCCGACCAGGGATATACGTCACAGCGAGAATGGGGCATACGCCCCGATATGTCACCCCGAAAAGCCCGAGAAGTCCCTTCCGGGGGCTTCTCGGGCTTCTGCGGTGGCACGGATTCCGTCGCGGCTCCCGCGGGTCGGGATCAGGCCGGGCGGGACCGGGTCCCGGGGGTCACACGGCGGCGCCGATGAGCATGCCGAGCCCGTACGTGACGGCCGCGGCGGCACCGCCGAGGACCAGCTGGCGCAGACCGCTGAACCACCAGCCGCGCGCGGTCACCCGGGCCACCAGCGCGCCGCAGCCGAAGAGCCCGAGGAGCGCGAGGAGCACGGCCGGCCAGAGCGACGTGGCGCCGAGCAGGTACGGAAGCAGCGGCAGCAGCGCGCCGAGCGCGAAGGAACCGAAGGACGAGACGGCGGCGACGAGCGGCGACGGCAGGTCGTCGGGGTCGATGCCCAGCTCCTCGCGGGCGTGGATCTCCAGCGCCTGCTCGGGGTCCTTCGACAGCTGCATGGCCACCTCGCGGGCGAGCGCGGGCTCGACCCCGCGGGAGACGTAGAGGGCGGCCAGCTCCTCCATCTCGTCGATCGGGTGCTTGCGCAACTGGCGGCGCTCCACGTCCAGTTCCGCCTGGACCAGCTCGCGCTGCGAGGCCACGGAGGTGTACTCGCCGGCCGCCATGGAGAAGGCGCCGGCCGCGAGTCCGGCGAGGCCGGTGACGACGATGGTGCCCGAGGAGACCGCGCCGCCGGCGACGCCGGTCATCAGGGCGAGGTTGGAGACCAGTCCGTCCATCGCGCCGAAGACCGCGGGCCGCAGCCAGCCGCCGTTCACGTCGCGGTGGGTGTGGTTGTCGCGGTGCGCCTCGTGCAGTGGTGCCTGGGCCTCGATGATGGACATGGTTCTCCCCTCGTTCCGGCGGGCCGGGTCGCACCCGCCGCCCCCAACACCCTCGAAAATACGCCCGATGTAAGGGGCGCGCCAGCAAGGCAGGCCGTACTTAGTAAGGCCCGCCTCAGTGTGGGAAGCCTTGCCTGACGCCCCCTCACCAGGGCGCTCCGCACTGCCGGACGGATGACAGACGGGTGACAGAAGCCGCCCACCGGCGAGTCGTCGGCCCGTCGTGGCACAGATCCAGGCGAGGGGGTACCGCCGAAGAGGTGCCCCGCACCGAGGAAAGGGCGCGCGGAGATGGTGGCCACGACATGCGACACCCGTGAACGGGCGAGGGGGGCGCTGCTCGGCCTCGCCGTCGGCGACGCGCTGGGCGCCCCCGCCGAGAACATGAAACCGTCCGAGATCCGCCGCCGGTGGGGCCGGATCGAGGGCTTCCTGACGGACCGTCCGGCCGGCACGGACGACACCGAGTACGCGATCTTCTCCGCGCTGCTGCTCGCCCGGCACGGCTCGGCCCTCACCGTCGCCCACGTGGAGCGGGCCTGGCACCACTGGATCGCCGACCTCGACGAGGGCCCCTTCCGCGGCGCCGGCTTCTCCGAGCGCGGCACCCTGGAGAACCTCCGGCGGGGCCTGGCCGCCCCCATCTCCGCCCAGCACCGCCACGCGTGGTCGGACGGCCTCGCCATGCGGGCGGCGCCCTTCGGCGTCTTCGCCGCCGGCCGCCCGGCGGAGGCCGCCCGCCTGGTCGCCGTCGACGGGAGCGTCAGCCACGAGGGCGAGGGCATCTACGGCGGCCAGGCGGTGGCCGCGGGCGTCGCGGCGGCGATGTCCGGCGCGACCGTCACGTCCGTGATCGCGGCGGCCCTCTCGGTGATCCCCATGGACTCCTGGACGGCCCGCTCCCTGCGCCGCGCGGTGGTCGCCGCGCAGCGCGTCCAGCCGGACCCGCTCACCCGCGAGCGCCAGGTCCGCTCGGCGGTCGTCATCGGCGGCTACCCCTGGACCGACCTCGCCCCCGAAGCCGTCGGCCTCGCCTTCGGCGCCTTCGCCGCGGCCCGCGGCGACTTCCGCACGGCGGTCCTGACCGCCGTGAACATGGGCCGCGACGCCGACACGACGGCCGCGGTCGCCGGCGCGCTGGCCGGCGCGATGGGCGGCGTCTCCGCGATCCCGGAGCCCTGGGCGACGGCCATCGCCCCCGTCACCGGCAGCTGCCTCCCCTCCATGCGCGGCTACCACGTCCTCGACGTGGCCGACCTCCTCACCCCGGAGCACCCCCGATGAACCCCGACCCCACCACCACGACGCCCCCCACCACCGCCACCACTCCCCCCACCACCTCCGGCGCGCCGGCCGCCCCGGCCGCTCCCCCTTCTCCCACCGCCGCCTCCGGCGGACCCGCCGCCCCGGCCGCTCCCGGCCTCCTCGCGTCCTCCACCTCCCCCCTCACCCCCGCCGCCTCAGGCGCGCCGGCCACCCCCACCGCCCTCTCCGGCACGCCGGCCACCCCCGCCGCCCCGGCGGCTCCCGGCCCCCTCGCTCCCGCCGCCCCCACGCTCCCCGCCGCCTCCGGCGCGCCCGTCGCCCCGCAGGCTCCCGCCGCTCCCCCCGCCCCCGCTGTGGGCAGGCGTTCCGCGGGGCGTGGGGGTTCCCCCTCCGGGGGAGGGCGGGCACAGACACCGGTGCGGGGGGCCGCCCCGGTGACGGCTGCCCCGCCGGACGCCACCCCGGTGCCGGACGCCGCCATGAAGGCCCACGCGGGGGCCTGGCCCCGGGAGGAGCGGGGGCCGGCCGGCCGGACGAGGGCGAGCCGCGCCAGGATCGAGGGCCTCCTGCTCGGCCTCGCCGCAGGCGACGCCGCCGGCTGGCCCGCCGCCCGCCACCGCGCCGCCCGGATGCCCGAGTGGACCCGCCGCCTCACCCGCGAGCTCGACACCTTCGCGGAGCAGAACGCCACGACCACCCTCCCCGTCCCGATCGCCCTGAACCAGCCCCCCGAGCCGCTGCGCCTCGGCCCCTCCGACGACGCCGAGTGGGCGGCCTTCACGGCGGAGGCGGTCCTGGCCGCCGACGGCCCCCTCTTCGCCGCCCTCCCTCCCGAGCGCCGCCTCCACGCCGCCGTGGACCTCGCCTGGAACCACCTCGCGGGCCAGGTCGCCGCCGCGGCCGACCGCGCCCCCGAGATCGAGTCCGCCGTCCTCCCCCTGCGCGCGCGCATCTCCGTCCGCGCCGGCCTCGGCAACCTCGCGACCGGTCTGCGCCCGCCCGCCACCGGCCACGACAACCCGCACTACTTCGACGACGCCGCCTGCGTCCGGGCCGCCGTCCTCGCGGTCGTCCACCCCGGCGACCCCCGCGCCGCCGCCGAACTCGCCGAGTTCGACGCCCGGTACACCCAGGACGGCGACGGCGTGCACGGCGCCCGGGCCACCGCGGCGGCGGTCGCCGCGGCGCTCGGCGGCGCGGACGCCGGGACCGCCGTGGAGGCCGCGCTCGCCGAACTCCCACCGGTCACCGAGATCGGCCGCAACGCCCGCCACGCCGTCAAGCTGGCCCGCACCGCCGACTCCGCCTTCGAACTGGTCCCCCTCCTGGAGCACCAGATCGTCGACCACGTGTACAGCTACGGCATCGCCGCCGCCGAGACCGTCCCCGTGGCGCTCGCGCTGACCGTCGCCGCGCGTGGCGCGATGGCGGCGGCGGTCCCGGCCGCGGCCTGCCTGTCCCGGGTCGCGGACTCCGCGCCCGCCCTGGCCGGCGCGCTCACCGGCGCGCTGGGCGGCGGCCGTTCGGTCCCGGCGAGCTGGCGGGACGCCTGCCGGACGCTCTCGGGCTGCGCGCTCCCCCGGCTCGCCGGCACCGACCTGGTGGAACTCGCCGGGCTCCTCGGAGCCACGGAACCAGCGCCCCCAGGTGGACAATTCAGACATGACACCCACTCTGGATGACCGGATCACCGGAAGTCTCCTCGGTGCCGCCGTGGGCGACGCCCTCGGCGGCCCCGTGGAGGGGTACACCCCCGAGCAGATCGCCGAACGCCACGGCGGCCGGGTCACCGGCGTCGTCGGCCCCTGGAACGGCGACTCCTGGCGCACCGCCCGCCCCATCGCCCCGTACCACAAGGGCGACGGGCACGTCACCGACGACACCCTGATGACCCACGCCCTGATCCGGGTGTACGAGACGGTCCGCGACCACCTCGACGCGTACGCGGTCGCCGACCACCTCGTCCCCGAACTCATGGGCTCCCCCGTGTGGATCCCCGAGCTGGAGGCCGAGGCCCTCCCGCTCCAGCGGATCTTCCTCGCCGAGAAGTGGCTCGTCGCCCGCCTCCACTACGGGCACCACGACCCGCGCGAGGCCGGCTCCGGGAACATCGTCAACTGCGGCGCCGCGATGTACATGGCCCCGGTCGGCCTGGTGAACGCCGCCGACCCGCACGGCGCCTACGCCGAGGCCCTCGACGTCGCCGGCGCCCACCAGTCCTCGTACGGCCGCGAGGCCGCGGGCGTCTTCGCGGCGGCGGTCGCGGCGGCCTGCGTCCCCGGCGCCACCCCGCGCACGGTCGTGGACACCGTCCTCGCCCTCGCGAAGGACGGCACCCGCGCCGCGATCGAGGCGGTCGCCGAAGTCGCCGACCGGCACCGCGACTTCGAGTCCGCCCTGGTCCCGCTGCGCAGGGCGGTCGCCCCGTACGACTCCGTCGGCCCCGACTACCGCAACCCGGGCCTGGACGCCCGCCGCCCCTCCCGCCTCCACTCCATCGAGGAGCTGCCGATCGCGCTCGGCATGCTGCTGGTCGGCGAGGGCGACTACCGCCGCACGGTCCTCGGCGCGGTCAACTACGGCCGCGACTGCGACTCCATCGCCACCATGGCGGGCGCGGTCGCCGGCGCCCTGCACGGCGAGGCGGCCGTCCCCGCGGACTGGGCGAAGCGGGTGGCGGAGGCAAGCCGCCTCGACCTGCACGCCCCGGCGCGGGCCCTGACCGCCGTGGCCCACGAGGTCTTCGCCCGCGACACCGCCCGTCGCCGGGCCCACGAGTCCGCCCGCGCCGCCCTGACGGACGCCTCCCGGTGACGCCCGCCGCCCCGGCCCCCGGCGACGCCCCCGTACGGCTCACCTGGGTGCAGCCCGAGGACCTCGTCGGGCACGAGCTGCGGCAGGCCGCCGAGGACGGGCGGGAGGCCGGGGAGATCGCCGGCCGCTGGTTCGCGGCCGGCGGCCACCCCGCGCCGCCCACGGCCGGCGCCTCTCCCGGCGCCGGTCCCGGGCTCCGGGCGCTCGCCGAGGAGCTGCTCGACGAACTCGCCGCCCTCCCCTCCCCCCTCGCCGACGCCGAGCCCACCGCGCTCGACGCGATCCTCGCCGCCTGCCCCGCCCCGCCCGCCCCGTCCCCCGGCGGAGCGGCCCACGACCCCGCCCTCCGCGACCGGCTGCACGCGGCCTGGCTCGGGCGCGCCGCCGGCTGCCTGCTCGGCAAGCCCGTCGAGAAGCTGCCGCTCGACGCGATCCGGGCCCTCGCCCGGGCCGCCGGGAACTGGCCGCTCCGCGACTGGTTCACCGCCCGCGGGGTGCCGCCGGAGCTGCTCGCGGCCCATCCCTGGAACCGCCGCTCCGCCGCCACCTCGCTCGCCGAGACCATCGACGGGATGCCCGAGGACGACGACCTCAACTACCCGCTCCTCGCCCTGCTGCTCCTGCGCCGCCACGGCCGCTCCTTCACCACCGCCGACGTGGCCCGGCTCTGGCTGGACGAACTCCCCGCCGGCCGCGCCTTCACCGCCGAACGGATCGCCTACCGCAACCTCCTCGACGGCGTCGAGCCCCCGCTGACCGCCCTGCGCCGCAACCCCTTCCGGGAGTGGATCGGCGCCCAGATCCGGGCCGACGTGCACGGCTGGACCCACCCCGGGGACCCGGCCGCGGCCGCCGCCCAGGTCCACCGGGACGCCGTCCTCAGCCACACCGGCAACGGCGTCCACGGCGCGATGTTCGTCGCCGCCACGGTGGCCGCCGCCGCGGGCGGCACCGCCGACGTCCACCGGGCGCTGGCCACCGGCCTCTCCGTCGTCCCGCCCCGCTCCCGGCTCGCCGAGGCGGTCCGGTACGGCATCGCCGCCGCCCGCACCACCCCGGACCTCGACACCGTCGTGGACCGGCTGCACGCCCGGTACGGCGGGTACCACTGGGTCCATGCCGTGCCGAACACCGCGCTGCTCGCCGCGGCCCTCACCCACGCCGACGGCGACTTCACCCGCTCGATCTGCGGTGCGGTCTCCGGCGGCTGGGACACCGACTCCAACGGCGCCACCGCCGGCTCCGTCGCCGGCCTCCTGGCCGGCCACCCGGACCGGCTCCCCGACCGCTGGACCGTCCCCCTGAAGAACCGGCTCGCGACCTCGGTGCCGTCCTTCGACGGCATCGGCTTCGACGCCCTCGCCGATCTGACCCACCTGGAGGCAGTACGCCCATGACCAGCATCGTGGTGCTCGGGAGCACCAACATGGACCTCGTGGCCTACGTGGCGAAGGCCCCGGCCCGCGGCGAGACGGTCACCGGCCGCTCGTTCCGCACGATCCCCGGCGGCAAGGGCGCCAACCAGGCGGTCGCCGCCGCCCGCGCGGGCGGCGAGGTCGCCATGATCGGCGCGGTCGGCTCCGACGACTTCGGATACCGGCTCCGCGACACCCTGGAGCACTGCTCCGTCGACACCGACCTGCTCCGCACCGTCGAGGGCCCCTCGGGCACCGCCCACATCGTCGTGGACGACGAGGGCGGCAACGCCATCGTCGTGGTGCCCGGCGCCAACGGCACCGTCACCTCCCTCAGCCAGGGCGACGAGGCCCTGATCGCCACCGCCGACCTGCTCCTCCTCCAGCTCGAACTCCCGCTCTCCGCCGTCGTCGACGGCGCCGCGCACGCCCGCAGGCGCGGCGTGAAGACCGTCCTCACCCCGGCTCCCGTCCAGCCGCTCCCACCCGAACTCTTCGACGTCACCGACCTGTTGGTGCCCAACGAGCACGAGGCCACCTCGCTCACCGGCCGCGCCGACCCGCACGCCGCCGCGCTCGCCCTCCTCGACGCCGTCCCCGAGGTCGTCGTCACCCTCGGCGCGGCCGGCTGCCTCTACGCGGCGCGCGGCGCGGAGCTGCTCACCGTCCCCGCCCCCCGGGTGCGGGCCGTGGACACCACCGCGGCCGGCGACACCTTCGTCGGCGCCCTCGCGGTCGCCCTCGGCGAGGGCCGTCCCGTGCCCGAGGCGCTGACCTGGGCCGGCACGGCCGCCGCGCTGTCCGTCCGGCGCGAGGGCGCGTCGACCTCGATGCCGTACCGCACCGAGATCGACGCGGCCCTCGGCACCCCCGAGACCCTGGAGGCCGATCCCGCATGACCGTCCCGCCCCCGTCCGAGAAGCTCCCGCCCCTCCACGGGCTGCGCGTCCTCGACCTGGCGACGCTCTTCGCCGGGCCGCTGGCCGCCATGATGCTCGGCGACTTCGGCGCCGACGTCGTCAAGGTCGAGCACCCCCGCAAGCCGGACCCGTCCCGGGGCCACGGCCCCGCCAAGGACGGGGTGGGCCTGTGGTGGAAGGTGCTGGGCCGCAACAAGCGGACCGTCACCCTCGACCTGTCCGCCCCCGGCGGCCGGGACGCCCTGCTCCGGCTGGCCGCCGACGCCGACGTGATCGTGGAGAACTTCCGCCCCGGCACCCTGGAACGCTGGGGCCTGGGCTGGGAGGAGCTGTCCGCGGTCAACCCCCGCCTGGTACTGGCCCGGGTCACCGGCTTCGGCCAGTTCGGCCCGTACGCCCACCGCCCCGGCTTCGGCACCCTCGCCGAGGCGATGAGCGGCTTCGCCGCGATCACCGGCGAGCCGGACGGCCCGCCGACCCTGCCCCCCTTCGGCCTCGCCGACTCGATCGCCGCCCTCGCCACCGCGTACGCGGTGATGACCGCGCTCGCCGCCCGGGCGACGACCGGCGAGGGCCAGGTCGTCGACATGGCCATCATCGAACCGATGCTCTCCGTCATCGGCCCCCACGCCCTCTGGTACGACCAGCTCGGCTACGTCCAGCCGCGCACCGGCAACCGTTCCCGCAACAACGCCCCCCGCAACACGTACCGGACCTCCGACGGCTCCTGGGTGGCCGTCTCCACCTCGGCGCAGTCCATCGCCGAGCGGGTGCTGCGCCTGGTCGGCCGCCCCGAGCTGATCGACGAGCCCTGGTTCGCCGACGGCACGGGCCGGGCCGCCCACGCCGAGGAGCTCGACGAGGCGGTCGGCACCTGGATCGCCCGCCACACCCGTGACGAGGCCATGTCCGCCTTCGAGAAGGCGGAGGCGGCGATCGCCCCGGTCTACGACGTCCGGGACGTCCTCGACGACCCGCAGTACCGGGCGCTCGGCACGGTCACCGAGGTCCCGGACCCGGAGCTGGGCCCCATCCGCATGCAGAACGTCCTCTTCCGGCTCTCCGGGACCCCGGGCGGAATCCGCTGGGCCGGCCGCCCGCACGGCGCCGACACCGACGAGGTCCTGACGGCGGCCGGCTTCGCCCCGGCCGAGATCAGCGCCCTGCGCGCCCAGGGGGCGGTATGAGCGCCCCCGGCTCCGTGAACGGCGGGCGGCACCGCGGCCGCCTCCCCCTCACCTGGCTGTACGCCCCCGGCGACCGCCCCGACGTGGTCGGCAAGGCGCTCGGCTCCGGCGCCGACGTCGTCATCGTGGACCTGGAGGACGCGGTCGCCCCGGACCGCAAGGCGTACGCCCTCGACGCCACCGCCGACCTGCTCTCCGACGTCCACCCGGTCCCGGTGCACGTCCGCATCCACACCCCGCGCGACATCCCCGTCCTGGCCTCCCTCCCCGGCCTCGGCGGTCTCCGTGTCCCCAAGGTGGCACACGCCTCCGACATCCACCGGATCAGCGAGCTGGCGCCGGGCCTGCCGCTCTACCCGCTCCTGGAGAGCGCGCTGGCCGTGGAGCACGCGTACGCCATCGCCACCGCCCACCCGGCGGTCCGGGGCCTCTCCCTCGGCGAGGCCGACCTCCGCGCCGACCTGGGGGTGCGGGAGGACGGCGGGCTCGACTGGCCGCGCAGCCGGATCGTGGTCGCCGCCCGTGCCGCGAAGCTGCCGCCTCCGGTGCAGTCGGTCCACCCCGACGTCGGGGACCTCGCGGCGCTCGCCGCCGGCTGCGCCCGGGGCCGGGCGCTCGGCTTCCTCGGCCGGGCGGCCATCCACCCCCGGCAGCTGCCGGTCATCGAGCGGGCCTACCTGCCGACCCCGCAGGAGGTCGACGCGGCCCGCGCGGTGGTGGCGGCGGCCGAGACCGACCGGGGCGCGCTGGCCCTGGCGGACGGGCGGTTCGTGGACGCCGCGGTGGTGGCGGGCGCCCACCGGGTCCTCGCCCTCGCGGAGCGCGTCTGCTGAGCCGTCCCCGGGCACGCGCGAGGGCCGCCGGGACCTGTGCGGTCCCGGCGGCCCTCGTGTCGTGCGTGCGGGAGGGGGTCAGCCCTTGGCGGCCGACCCGGCGCCGTTCCCCGCGCCCTTCTCCACGCCGTCGGAGTCACCGGAGGCGTCGGAGTCGTCCGGGCCGCCGTCCGCGGCGTCCTCGCGGCCGTCCGCGTCCTCGGTGTCCGCCGCCGCGTCCGCCGCGTCCTCGGGGCCGTCGGCCTTCTGCGTCTCCACCGGCTTGCGCGAGCGGGGCTCCACGACCTCCTCGCGGCCCGGGCGGACCCGCGCCGAGACCACCATGTAGACCACGGCCAGCACGAAGACGACGATCGCGGTCCACACGTTGAGCCGCAGGCCCAGGATGTGGTGGGCCTCGTCGACGCGCATGTACTCGATCCAGCCGCGGCCGGCGCAGTAGGCGGCCACGTACAGGGCGAAGGCACGGCCGTGGCCGAGCTTGAAGCGGCGGTCGGCCCAGAGGACGAGGAGGGCGACGCCGACGCACCACAGCGACTCGTAGAGGAAGGTCGGGTGGTAGAGCCCGGCCTCGCGGTTGGCGCTCTCGGTGATCTTCAGGGCCCACGGCAGGTCGGTCGGCTTGCCGTACAGCTCCTGGTTGAACCAGTTGCCCCAGCGGCCGATGGCCTGCGCCAGCGCGATGCCGGGCGCGATGGCGTCCGCGTACGCCGGCAGCGGGATGCCCCGGCGGCGGCAGCCGATCCAGGCGCCGACGGCGCCGAAGGCGATGGCGCCCCAGATGCCGAGGCCGCCCTCCCAGATCTTGAAGGCGTCGACCCAGTTCTCACCCTCGCTGAAGTACAGCTGGTAGTCGGTGATCACGTGGTAGAGGCGTCCGCCGACGAGGCCGAAGGGCACCGCCCAGACGGCGATGTCGGCCACGGTGCCGGCGGTGCCGCCCCGGGCGATCCAGCGCTTGTTGCCGAGCCAGACGGCGACGAAGACACCGAGGATGATGCAGAAGGCGTAGCCGCGCAGCGGGATCGGTCCGAGGTGGAGGACACCGGTCGACGGGCTGGGAATGTAGGCAAGGTCCATGGCAGGTCCGACGCTACCCTGCCGGGCGGGCGGACCGGCAGCCCGCCCGGCAACTTCTGGATAACCTTCCGCCCGGCTAGCCCGCGGAGGGGGAGGCCGTGCCGGGCTTCTTGCCCTTGTTGGCCTCGGCGACCCACTTCTTCAGGTTCTCCGGCGAGATCTGCTCGCCGCCCTTGGTCGGGAAGATCGATTCTCCGTTGAGGAGGACCGACGGGGTGCCGCGGAAACCGCCGTTCTGGAAGGCCTCGTTGGACTTCTCGACCCAGCCGTCGTGCGTGCCGTCCTCGACGCAGGAGCGGAACGACGGCGTGTCGAGGCCGGGGACCTTGGCCGCCAGCTCGATCAGCTTGGCGTTGTTCCCGAAGGCGTCGTCGGTCTCCTGCGGCTGGTTGGTGTAGAGCGTGTCGTGGTAGGGGGTGAACTTGCCGGCGTCCTGGGCGCAGGCCGCCGCGTTCGCCGCCCGGAGCGAGCCGCTGCCGCCCATGTTGCCGTCGATGAGGGTGGCGAGGTGGTACTCGGCCTTGAGCGCTCCGGCGGCCTCCAGCTCGTGGATGGAGTCCCGCATCACGTTCTCGAACTGGGCGCAGGCCGGGCAGCGGAAGTCCTCCCAGATCTGGAGGGTGGACGGGGCGTCCGCCTTGCCGGTGGGGATGGCCGGCTTGTCGCCCTCGATCGCTCCGGCGGGGGCGACGACCGGGCCGGCCTTGTCGGACCCGGTGTCCTTGTCGCCGCTCGCGGCGATCACGCCGACGACGGCGGCGAGGCCGAGGACGCCGACCACTCCCGCCGTCACGATCAGGACCCGCCGCTGCTTCTCGCGGGCCTTCTCGCGCTCGCGCTGCTGCTGCAGGCGCTCCCGCGCGCTCTTGTTGCTACCGTCACGGTTCTTCTCGCTCACGCCCACAGCAACGAACCGGGGAGGCGCGTCCGCGCCTCCCCGGTCCGATGTCCACCCGAACGGACTACGTGCGCTACGGGGTGCGGCGCACGCCCTCGGCGAGTTCGGCCGCCAGTTCCTTTACGGCGGCGAGTCCGGCGGCCTCGTCGCCGTCGGCGTCGAGGATCCGCTGGACGAAGGCCGAGCCGACGATCACGCCGTCGGCGAAGGCGGCGACCTCGCGGGCCTGGGCCGCGTTGGAGACGCCGAGGCCGACGCAGACCGGGATCTTCGCGGTGACCCGGGTGCGGCGCACCAGGTCGGCGGCCTGCTCGCCGACCGAGGCGCGGGTGCCGGTGACGCCCATCAGGGAGGCGGCGTAGACGAAGCCGGAGCCGGCCGCGGTGATGGTGGCGAGCCGCTCGTCCCTGCTGCTGGGGGCAACGACGAAGACGGTGGCGAGACCGTGCTCGTCGGCGTGCTTGCGCCACAGCGCCGACTCCTGGACCGGCAGGTCCGGCAGGATGCAGCCGGCGCCGCCGGCCTCGGCCAGCTCCCGGACGAAGCGCTCGACGCCGTACCGGTCGATCGGGTTCCAGTAGGTCATGACGAGGACCGGCTTGCCGGTGGCCTCGTGGGCCTCCTTCACCGTGCGCATGACGTCGGCGATCCTCACGCCGCCGCGCAGGGCGATGTCGTCGGCGGTCTGGATGACGGGGCCGTCCAGGACCGGGTCGCTGTGCGGGAGGCCGACCTCGACGATGTCGGCGCCGCCGTCGAAGGCCGCCCTGACCGCCTTGATGCCGCCGTCCACGGTCGGGAAGCCGGCCGGGAGGTAGGCGATGAGCGCCGCCCGGCCCTCGGCCCCGGCCCGCTCCAGGGTGTCGCTGAGCAGCTGGATGTTCCCGGTCACTTGGCGTCCCTCTCGATCTCGGCGGTGCCGGCCCCGTCCGCGGCCACCTCTGCGTCCGTCTCGTACAGGCCGAAGTAGCGGGCGGCCGTGTCCATGTCCTTGTCGCCGCGGCCGGAGAGGTTCACGACGAGGAGCGCGTCCCTGCCGAGCTCCTTGCCGACCTCCAGCGCTCCGGCGAGCGCGTGCGCCGACTCGATGGCCGGGATGATGCCCTCGGTGCGGGAGAGCAGCCGCAGCGCCTGCATGGCGGCGTCGTCGGTGACGGCCCGGTACTCGCCGCGGCCGGTGTCCTTGAGGTACGAGTGCTCCGGGCCGATGCCGGGGTAGTCGAGGCCCGCCGAGATCGAGTACGGCTCGGTGATCTGGCCCTCGTCGTCCTGGAGGACGTACGACCGGGAGCCGTGCAGGATGCCGGGCTCGCCGGCGGTGAGGGTGGCCGCGTGCTCGCCGGTCTCGACGCCGTGGCCGGCCGGCTCGCAGCCGATGAGCCGGACGCCGGTGTCGGGCAGGAAGGCGTGGAAGAGGCCGATGGCGTTGGAGCCGCCGCCGACGCAGGCGATGGCCGCGTCGGGGAGGCGGCCGGCGCGCTCCAGGAGCTGGCGGCGGGCCTCGACGCCGATGACCCGGTGGAAGTCGCGGACCATCGCGGGGAAGGGGTGCGGTCCGGCGACCGTGCCGAAGAGGTAGTGCGTGCGGTCGACGTTGGCGACCCAGTCGCGGAACGCCTCGTTGATGGCGTCCTTGAGGGTGCGGCTGCCGGACGTCACGGCGACGACCTCGGCGCCGAGCATCCGCATCCGGGCCACGTTGAGGGCCTGCCTCTGGGTGTCGACCTCGCCCATGTAGATGGTGCAGTCGAGGCCGAAGAGGGCGCAGGCGGTGGCGGTGGCGACGCCGTGCTGGCCGGCGCCGGTCTCGGCGATCACCCGGGTCTTGCCCATGCGCTTGGTGAGCAGCGCCTGGCCGAGCACGTTGTTGATCTTGTGCGAGCCGGTGTGGTTCAGGTCCTCGCGCTTGAGGAAGATCCGGGCGCCGCCGGCGTGCTCGGCGAAGCGGGGCACCTCGGTGAGGGCGCTGGGGCGGCCGGTGTAGTTGGCCATGAGGTCGCCGAGTTCGCGGGCGAACTCGGGGTCGTTCTTGGCCTTCTCGTACTCGACGGCGACCTCGTCGACGGCGGCGACGAGGGCCTCGGGGATGAACTTGCCGCCGAAGGCGCCGAAGTAGCCCTCGGGCGACGGGACCTGACCCTCCGGGTCCGGGATGAAGAACTCGCTGGTCATGCTGATGCTGCTCCTCGCGGGGCGATGCGATCGTGAAAGGACGTGACTCGCTTCGTACGCGCGCGCGGCCGCGGCTGCCGCCGTTCCGTTGGGGGCAGTCGTTCCGCTGGGGCGATGGGGGTCCCCCCTGGGGGAGGGTGGGCACAACGGAACGGCACCTGTGCGGATGCCTCCGCCCTCGTGCCTGGACCCGCACCGGTACGGAGCCGTACAGGGGTGCGGGTCCAGGCCCGGAAAGCCTTGGCCCGGCAGAGGGGCGCCGTCCCTGTGCCCACCCGTCCCTCCCCCGAGGACTTCGTCCAGGGGGACCCCAGCGGGACGCCTGCCCACAGGGACGGCCGGGCGCAGCCCGCGAGGGGCTACAGGTCGCCGCGCGCGTCAGCGGAGGCGCGCCATCGCATGCCCGGGACCGTGCCCGGCTCGGAGCCGATGCAGTGGCGGACCCGGCGGCCGCGGACCCGGCGGGCGGGCGCCCGGCAGCCCCGGGGCCGGCAGCCGCGGGCGAGCCGCGCGTGGGCGGCCACGGCGACCGCGCGCACGCCGACCGGCCCGCGGGCTGCGGAGCCCGGGGCGATCGGCACGGCGCGGCGCGGGGTCACGGTCGGGTCAGCTCCGGCCGTGCCGCAGGGCCGGGTGGGCGCCGGCGGCGACGAGGTCGGCGACGGCGGTCTTCGGGTCGCGGCCGGTGACCAGGGACTCGCCGACGAGGACCGCGTCGGCGCCGGCGTTGGCGTACGCGATCAGGTCGTGCGGGCCGCGGACGCCGGACTCGGCGACCTTGACGATGCCGGCCGGGATCTCGGGGGCGACGCGCTCGAAGGTGGAGCGGTCGACCTGGAGGGTCTTGAGGTTGCGGGCGTTGACGCCGATGATCCGGGCGCCGGCGTCGACCGCGCGCTCGACCTCCTCCTCGTCGTGGACCTCGACGAGCGGGGTGAGCCCGATGGACTCGGCGCGCTCGATGAGGGAGACGAGGGCCTCCTGCTCCAGGGCGGCGACGATGAGGAGCGCGAGGTCCGCTCCGTACGCCCGGGCCTCCCAGAGCTGGTAGGCGGTGACGATGAAGTCCTTGCGCAGGACGGGGATGTCGACCCGGGCGCGCACGGCCTCCAGGTCGGCGAGCGAGCCGCCGAAGCGGCGCTGCTCGGTGAGGACGGAGATGACGGCGGCGCCGCCCGCCTCGTAGTCGGCGGCGAGGCCGGCCGGGTCGGCGATGGCCGCGAGCGCTCCCTTGGACGGGCTCGACCGCTTGACCTCGCAGATCACCGTGACGCCGTCGCCGCGCAGCGCGGCGACCCCGTCCTTGGCCTGCGGGGCCTTGGCGGCCCGGTCCTTGAGCTCGTCGAGGGAGACCCGCGCCTGCCGCTCTGCGAGGTCGGCGCGCACGCCTTCGATGATCTCGTCGAGCACACTCACGCGAGAGGCCCCCTTCCGGGACGGTGACGGTTCCACGGGAACCTGATGGGCACGGTTCAGCCACGTCGATGGTATCCGCAGGTGGCCTTCGGCTCCGCATCGAGCGGCGCGGCGTCCCACGTGCTGGGACTTCAGGGTGCCAGTCCGGAGCCGGCCGGAAGGTTGCGGACCACCGTGAACAGGGCGGTCAGCGCGCCGAGCGCCCACCACCGGGCGGGGGTCAGGACGATCCGGGTCGGCGCGCCGCGGACGGCGCGGACCAGCCACACCGCCATGAGGACCGCGCAGACGGCGTAGCCGGCGACGGCGAGGGCGTTGGCGCCGAGGGCGGTCGCGAGGTCGCCGTGGGCGACGGCGTGGGCGCTGCGCAGGCCGCCGCAGCCGGGGCAGTACAGGCCGGTGAAGCGGAGCAGCGGGCAGACGGGGTAGTGCCCGGGTTCGTTGGGGTCGACGGCGCCGACGTACGCGAAGGCGGCGGCGGTGCCGGCGAGGGTGGCGAGGGGGGCGAGCAGCCGTCGGCGGAGCGGGCGGCTGCGGAACTCCTCGGCCTCCCGGAGCCCGGGGGCGTACGGCTCGGCGGGGGCGGCGGTCTGCGGCGTCGGCTCGGCGGTCACGCCGCGATTGTCGCCCGGGGCGCCCCGGGACGCACGACGGCGCAGTCCGGACGTGCCGGACTGCGCCGTTCGCGTGGTTCCCGGGCCCGCGCGCGTCACGCGGCGGACCTCAGGGCCGGGCCGGGGGTCAGGCGCGGGCGCGGGCCGCGGCGCTCGCGGTCTCGCGGGCCGCGATGACCGCCTGGGACTCCTTCGGCATGCCGAGGCCGGCGAGCTTCATCGCGAGGCCGACGACGCCGCCGAGGACGATGACGCCGATGCCGGCCCAGAAGCCGGCCACGTTCGCCGCCACCATGAAGACTCCGGCGATGCAGAAGCCGATGAAGGAGATGATGACACCGGTCCAGGCGGCCGGGGTGTGTCCGTGGGCGCTGCCCGCCATGAGTTGCTCCTCGTAGATGTTGCTCGGTGGTGACGTCGAAGACGACGGCCGTCCTGTGATGACGGCTTCATTCTTCCGCACATGACCCCGCGGAGGTGACTCGGGGGGTCCCGGACGATCACGCGTCGTGCGTCGGGTCCTCGCCGCGGTCGAGCGCCTTCCACAGGTCCTCGGGCCGGTCGGGGTCGCCCGCGGCGGGGCGGCGCGCCGGGCGGGCGGCGCCGGAGCGCTCGTAGCGGCCGCCCATCGCGGGCCAGGTCTTGCCGTAGCGGAGGGCGAAGAGGCCGGCGAGGAGGATGAGCAGGGCGCCGGCGGCGGCCACGTACGGCCAGGCGGTGTGGGTGAGGCCGGCGACGGCGGCGGCGGTGTCGCCGCTGATCCGGGCGGCCTCGGCGTCGAGGGCGGCGCTGTCGGAGGCGCCGAGGAAGGCGGCGAGGGCGGCGCCCGCGCCGCTGAGGGCGAGGAGCCCGGCGACGAGGGTGCGGCCGGCGCGGCGGACCGCGAAGACGGCGACGAGGGCGGCGAGGCCGACGATCGCGAGGGCGGTCGGCACGCCGGTGACGGTGCCGCCGTCGGCCTCGACGGGGACGGTGCCCCCGGCGACCGACGCGGTGCCCTCCGCCCAGATCTGGCCGGCGGAGAGCAGTACGACGGTGGCCCCGAGGGCACCGAGGAGCAGGGCGAGGGCGAGGCTCCGCCGACCGCCGGAGGTGACGGCCGCGCGGGCGGCTCGGGGCTGGGGTACGGGTACGGCGCTCACGTACCCACTATCCCCTACGGCCTCGGTGAACCTTTCATCCGGTTGGCGGTGTGGACGGCGCGGAGCACGGCGGCGGCCTTGTTGCGGCACTCGGCGTCCTCGGCGGCCGGGTCGGAGTCGGCGACGACACCCGCTCCGGCCTGGACGTACGCGGTGCCGTCGCGGAGCAGGGCGGTGCGGATGGCGATGGCGGTGTCGGAGTCGCCGGCGAAGTCGAGATACCCGACACACCCGCCGTACAGGCCGCGCCGGGAGGGCTCCAGCTCCTCGATGATCTGCATCGCGCGGGGCTTGGGCGCGCCGGAGAGGGTGCCGGCGGGGAAGCAGGCGGTGAGGACGTCGAAGGCGGTCCTCCCCTCGGCGACCCGGCCGGTGACGGTGGAGACGATGTGCATGACGTGGGAGTACCGCTCGATCGACATGAAGTCGACGACCTCGACGGAGCCGGGGGCGCAGACCCGGCCGAGGTCGTTGCGGCCGAGGTCGACCAGCATGAGGTGCTCGGCGCGCTCCTTGGGGTCGGCGAGCAGCTCCTCGGCGAGGTCGTGGTCCTCCTGCGGGGTGGCGCCCCGGTGCCGGGTGCCGGCGATGGGGTGGAGCATCGCCTGCCCGTCCTCGACCTTGACGAGGGCCTCGGGGCTGGAGCCGACGACGTCGAAGCCGTTCTCGAAGCGGAAGAGGTACATGTACGGGGACGGGTTGGTGGCCCGCAGGACCCGGTAGACGTCGAGGGCGGAGGCGGCGCAGGGGGTCTCGAAGCGCTGCGAGGGCACCACCTGGAAGGCCTCGCCGGCCCGGATCCGCTCCTTGATGTCCTCGACGGCGTCCTGGTAGGCGGGGCCGCCCCAGAGCGCGGAGTACTCGGGCAGTTCGGAGGCGGGCAGGGCGACGGGGGTGGTGGCGACGGGGCGGGCCAGGTCGGCCTCCATCGCGTCGAGGCGGGCGACGGCGTGCGCGTGGGCCTCGTCGACGCCGGTCTCCAGGTCGTTGTGGTTGATCGCGTTGGCGATCAGGAGGACCGAGCCGTCCCAGTGGTCGAGGACGGCGAGGTCGCTGGTGAGCAGCATGGTGAGCTCGGGGAGCTCCAGGTCGTCGCGGCCGTGCTCGCCGATGCGCTCCAGGCGGCGGACGATGTCGTAGCCGAGGTAGCCGACCATGCCGCCGGTGAAGGGCGGCAGCCCGCCGGCCAGGTCGCGCGGGGTGTGGAGGGTCTCGACGGTGGCGCGCAGGGCGGCGAGCGGGTCGCCGTCGACGGGGACGCCGACGGGCGGGGTGCCGAGCCAGTGGGCCTCGCCGTCCTTCACGGTGAGGGTGGCGTCGCTGCGGACGCCGATGAAGGAGTAGCGGGACCAGCTGCGGCCGTTCTCCGCGGATTCGAGGAGGAAGGTGCCGGGGCGTTCGCCGGCGAGCTTGCGGTAGAGCCCGACCGGGGTGTCGCCGTCCGCGAGGAGCCTGCGGCTGACGGGGATGACGCGGCGGTCGGCCGCCAGCTTGCGGAAGGTCTCGAGATCCATGGCGCCAGACCCTACTCGGCCGCGGGGAGGAGGACGTCGGTGTCGAAGCAGGTCCGGGTGCCGGTGTGGCAGGCGGCGCCGACCTGGTCGACCTTGACGAGGATCGTGTCGGCGTCGCAGTCGAGGGCGACCGACTTGACGTGCTGGACGTGCCCGGAGGTGTCGCCCTTGACCCAGTACTCGTTCCGGCTGCGGGACCAGTAGGTGCAGCGGCCGGTGGTGAGGGTGCGGTGGAGGGCCTCGTCGTCCATCCAGCCGAGCATGAGCACCTCGCCGGTGTCGTACTGCTGGGCGATGGCGGGGACCAGGCCGTCGGGGCTGCGCTTGAGGCGGGCGGCGAGGGCCGGATCGAGGCCGCTGGGGGTCCGGGGCGTGCTGCTCATGGGGCCATTGTGCCGTGGTGCGCGGGGGTGTCCGGCGCGGTGTCCACTGGGCGGACGGCGCGGCGCGGTCGTACGCTGGCGGGCATGTCGACCCATGCCAAACGTGAACGGCTTCTGCTCGCTGATCTGTTGGAGGCGGCCGGCCCCGACGCCGCGACGCTGTGCGAGGGCTGGCGGACGCGGGACCTCGCGGCGCACGTGGTGGTGCGGGAGCGCCGGCCGGACGCGGCGGCCGGGACGCTCGTGCCGGTGCTGAAGGAGCGCCTGGAGCGGGTGCAGGAGGAGTTCGCCGGGAAGCCGTACGAGGAGCTGATCGGCCTCATCCGTACGGGTCCGCCGCGCTTCTCCCCGTTCACGATCAAGCAGGTGGACGAGGGGGCGAACGTCGTCGAGTTCTACGTCCACGCCGAGGACGTCCGGCGGGCCCAGCCCGGCTGGTCGGCGCGGGAGCTGGACCCGGTCTTCGCGGACGCCCTGTGGTCCCGGCTGGAGAGGGGCGCCCGCCTCCTGGGGCGCAAGGCGCCGGTGGGCCTGGTGCTGCGCCGCCCGAACGGCCAGACGGTCGTCGCCCACAAGGGCACCCCGGTGGTGACGGTCTCCGGGGAGCCGGGCGAGCTGACGATGTACCTGTACGGGCGTACGGAGGTGGCGAAGGTGGGCCTGGAGGGCGACCCGGACGCGATCGAGCTGCTGAGCACGACGAAGCAGCTGGGGATCTGAGCTAGCCGGGCAGTTCGGCGCGGCGGAGGGCCGGGACGGAGAGGGCGAAGACTCCGGAGAGGGCGCAGACGGCGGCGCTGGCGACGAAGACGGGGCCGGGACCCCACAGGCCGATGGCCGCGCCGGTGAGCGGGAAGCCGAGCGGCGCGAGCCCGAGGCTGCCGAGGCTGGAGACGGCGCTGACCCGGCCGAGGTACGCGGGGTCCGCCTCGGTCTGGACGAGGGCGCCGCACAGCACGCCGTTGAGCCCGGCGAGCAGCCCGACCAGGACGGCGACCAGCACGGCGACGGGCAGCTGCGGTACGAAGGCGAGCGCGCCGATCGACAGAGCGCCGAGGGCCATGCTCCAGCCCATGACCGCACCCGCGCGGGGCACCCGTCCGCGCACGGTGAGCAGCAGCGAGGCCGCGCCCGCGCCCGCGCCGAACCCGAAGAGGATCCAGCCGATGCCCGGGGCTCCCCAGCCGCGCTGCTGGGCGAGGAGGGCGAGGCCGACGTTGAGCGGGCCGACGAAGCCGAGGTCGGCGAGCAGGACGACGATCATCAGCGGGCCGAGGACGCGGTGGCGGTGGAGGTAGCGCAGTCCGTCGGCGAGATCGCGCAGGGCGGTGCCGTCGGTCCTCTCGTCGGCGGGGAGCGGACGGAGCTTGAGCGCGCACAGCAGGGGCAGGGAGAGCGCGAAGAGCACGCCGGCGACGGTGAAGGCGGTCGCGGAGCCGCCGAGGGCGACGGCGAGGCCGCCGAGGGGGGAGCCGAGGACGGCGCCCATGCGGTAGGCGAGGCCGCGCATGCCCTGGACGCGGGCGAGCTGGTCGCGGTCGGCGATCCGGGGCGGCAGCGCGCCCACGGCGGGCAGGAAGAGGGCGTCGACGGTGCCGAAGACCAGGGCGACGGCGGCGAGCGCCCAGAGCCCGGGCGAGGCGAGGAAGAGGATCGCGGCGAGGCCGAGGGTGGCCAGGCAGCGGACGGCGTCGGAGGCGATGACGACCCGGCGCGGCCCGAGCCGGTCGGCGATCACTCCCCCGACGAGCATGAGCAGGGCGCGGGGAACGGCCGAGACGGTCATGACGAGTCCGGCCTGGGCGGGGCTGCCGCTGCTGACGGCCGCCCAGGAGAGGGCCAGGTAGTAGACGCTGTCGCCGAGGGTGGAGGCGGTGTAGGCGCCGAGCCAGCGCAGGACCTGGGGGCTGCGGTGGGCGGGGCGGGCGGCCTCGATGACGGCGGTCACGGGCGGTAGGGGAAGGCGTGGAGGTGGACGGCGACGTTCTCGCGGCCCTCGGTGTCGCCGGCGGCCTCGGCGTCGCGGGCGATGCGGTCGTACTTCTCGCAGACGGCGCCCAGCTCCTCGTTGAGCGCGGTGAGCTCGGCGGCGGTGAGGCGGGGCAGCCACTCGGAGCTGATCGAGGCGGAGCGCCAGGCGTCGGACCAGGTGAGGCGCTCGTCGAGGAAGCGGCGGTGGAGTGCGGAGCGCTGCTCGTTGACGGTGCGGCCGACGGCGTCGCTCGCGGCGGCCAGTTCGGGGCTGTCCCTGACGTCCTCGTCGCGGATGGTGACGCCGTACGAGCTGGGGCGCCACCAGCGCTCCCGGCCGTCGCTGGACTGGGCCTCGGCCTCTTCGACGAGGCCGTGCTCGGCGAGCTTGCGCAGGTGGTAGCTGACGAGGGAGACGGCCTCGTCGACCTGCTCGGCGAGCTGGGAGGCGGTGGCGGTGCGGGCGACGAAGAGGTTCCGGTAGAGGCGCATGCGCAGGGGGTGCGCGATGGCCTTGAGGGTGCCGAGGTCGGTGATCCGACGGTTCTCCTGCGAGGTCATGTCCATGACCGTAGATGCGAAAGGAAAGTTGCGCAAGGAAGATTGCGCAACTTTCCTTTCGCATCTGACCGATGAAAAGGGCCCCCTCAGGGGCCCTTCCCACAAGCGGAATCCGTCTCAGCGGACCTCGTGCCCCGCCTCCCGCAGCGCTCCCTTGACCTCGCCGATCCGCAGATCGCCGAAGTGGAAGACGGAGGCCGCGAGCACCGCGTCCGCGCCGGCCGCGACGGCCGGGGCGAAGTCGGCGAGCTTGCCCGCGCCGCCGCTCGCGATCACCGGCACGGTGACGTGCTTGCGCACGGCCGCGATCATCTCGGTGTCGTAGCCGTCCTTGGTGCCGTCCGCGTCCATCGAGTTGAGCAGGATCTCCCCCGCGCCCAGCTCGGCGGCCCGGTGGGCCCACTCGACGGCGTCGATGCCGGTGCCCTTGCGGCCGCCGTGGGTGGTGACCTCGAAGGAGCCGGAGGCCGTACGGCGGGCGTCCACGGACAGGACGAGGACCTGGCGGCCGAAGCGCTCCGCGATCTCCCGGATCAGCTCGGGGCGGGCGATGGCGGCGGTGTTGACGCCCACCTTGTCCGCGCCGGCCCGCAGCAGCCTGTCGACGTCCTCGGCGGAGCGGACGCCGCCGCCGACGGTGAGCGGGATGAAGACCTGCTCGGCGGTGCGGCGCACCACGTCGTAGGTGGTCTCGCGGTTGCCGGAGGAGGCGGTGATGTCGAGGAAGGTCAGCTCGTCGGCGCCCTCGGCGTCGTACAGCTTGGCCATCTCGACGGGGTCGCCGGCGTCCCGCAGGTTCTGGAAGTTGACCCCCTTGACGACCCGGCCGTTGTCCACGTCCAGGCAGGGGATCACGCGCACGGCGAGGCTCATGCCGCATCACTCCCGTACGCCTCGACCTCGACCTCGACGACCATGGCGGGGTCGACGAAGCCGGAGACGATCAGCATCGTGGCGGCGGGACGGACCGCGTCGAAGAGGTCCTTGTGGGCGCGCCCCACCTCGTCCACGTCACCGGCGTGGGTGAGGTACATGCGGGTGCGGACCACGTGCTCGGGGCCGAGCCCGGCCTGCTCCAGCGCCTTGAAGGCGACGCCGAAGGCGGCCTTGGCCTGCTCGTACGGGCCGCCCGCGTCGGCGGCCGTGCAGCCGGAGACGAGGACCAGGCCGTGGGGCAGCCGGACGGCGCGGGAGTACCCGATGACGTCCTCGTAGGGGCCGCCGGAGGAGATGCGGGTGACGTCGGTGCTCATGCGGACGCCACCGCCTGAAGGGCCTCCTCCAGGGTGAACGCCTTGGCGTAGAGCGCCTTGCCGACGATCGCTCCCTCGACGCCCAGGTGCGTCAGCCCGGCCAGGGCGCGCAGGTCGTCCAGGGAGGAGACGCCGCCGGAGGCGACGACGGGCTTGTCGGTGGCCGCGCAGACGTTCTTCAGCAGCTCGGTGTTGGGGCCGGTGAGGGTGCCGTCGCGGCCGATGTCGGTGACGACGTAGCGGGCGCAGCCCTCGGCGTCGAGGCGGGCGAGCGTCTCGTAGAGGTCGCCGCCCTCGCTGGTCCAGCCGCGGCCCTTGAGGGTGGTGCCGCGCACGTCGAGGCCGACGGCGATCTTGTCGCCGTGCTCGGCGATGACCTTGGCGACCCACTCGGGGGTCTCCAGGGCGGCGGTGCCGAGGTTGACCCGGGTGCAGCCGGTGGCGAGGGCCGCGGCGAGCGAGGCGTCGTCGCGGATGCCGCCGGACAGCTCCACCTTGATGTCCATGGCGCCGGTGATCTGCCGGACCAGCTCGCGGTTGTCGCCGGTGCCGAAGGCGGCGTCCAGGTCGACGAGGTGGAGCCACTCGGCGCCGGAGCGCTGCCAGGAGAGGGCCGCCTCCAGCGGGGAGCCGTAGGAGGTCTCGGAGCCGGACTCGCCGTGCACGAGCCGGACGGCCTGGCCGTCACGCACGTCGACGGCGGGGAGGAGTTCGAGAGTGCTCACAGGGTTCCGATCCAGTTGGTGAGGAGCTGGGCTCCGGCGTCGCCGGACTTCTCGGGGTGGAACTGGGTGGCCCACAGGGCCCCGTTCTCCACCGCGGCGACGAAGGGCTCGCCGTGGGTGGCCCAGGTGACCTTGGGGGCGCGGATGTTCTTGTTGCCGACCTCCAGCGTCCACTCGCGCACCGCGTAGGAGTGCACGAAGTAGAAGCGGGCGTCGGCGTCGAGGCCCGCGAACAGCTCGCTGTCCGCGGGCGCGTCGACGGTGTTCCAGCCCATGTGGGGCACGACGGGGGCCTCCAGCGGCTCGACCGTGCCGGGCCACTCGTCGAGGCCCTCGCTCTCGACGCCGTGTTCGATGCCGCGCTCGAAGAGGATCTGCATGCCGACGCAGATGCCCATGACGGGGCGGCCGCCGGCGAGACGGCGGCCGACGATCCAGTCGCCGCGGGCCTCCTTGAGCCCCTGCATGCAGGCGGAGAAGGCGCCGACGCCGGGGACGAGGAGTCCGTCGGCGTTCATCGCCCTCTCGTAGTCGCGGGTGATCTCGACGTCGGCGCCGACCCGGGCGAGCGCGCGCTCGGCGGAGCGGACGTTGCCGAAGCCGTAGTCGAAGACGACGACCTTCCTGCGGTTGCCCGTGCCGCCCGTCATGCCCACACGTCCAGCCGCATGACGCCGGCGGTGAGGCACATCACCGCGCCGATGGAGAGCAGCACGATGAGGCCCTTGGGCATCTGCTGCTTGACGAAGGAGTAGATGCCGCCGAGCAGGAAGAGGCCGACGACGATCAGGATCGTGGAGAGTCCGGTCACGGTTACAGCGCGCCCTTCGTGGAGGGGAGGATGCCGGCGGCGCGGGGGTCGCGTTCGGAGGCGTAGCGCAGGGCGCGGGCGAGCGCCTTGAACTGGCACTCCACGATGTGGTGGGCGTTGCGCCCGTACGGCACGTGGACGTGCAGCGCGATCTGCGCCTGGGCCACGAAGGACTCCAGGATGTGCCGCGTCATGGTGGTGTCGTAGGAGCCGATCATCGGCGCCATGTTCTCGGGCTCGGTGTGCACCAGGTAGGGGCGGCCGGAGAGGTCGACGGTGACCTGGGCGAGGGACTCGTCCAGCGGGACCGTGCAGTTGCCGAAGCGGTAGATGCCGACCTTGTCGCCGAGGGCCTGCTTGAAGGCGGCGCCCAGCGCGAGGGCGGTGTCCTCGATGGTGTGGTGCGAGTCGATGTGGAGGTCGCCGTCGGTCTTCACGGTCAGGTCGAACAGACCGTGGCGGCCCAGCTGGTCCAGCATGTGGTCGTAGAAGCCGACCCCGGTCGACACGTCGACCTTCCCGGTGCCGTCGAGGTCGATCTCGACGACGACGGACGTCTCCTTGGTGGTGCGCTCCACGCGGCCTACGCGGCTCATGCGTTCTGCTCCTTCTTCAGCTCACGAACCGCGTCGAGGAACGCGTCGTTCTCTTCGGGGGTGCCGGCGGTGACCCGCAGCCAGCCGGGTACGCCGTTGTCCCGGACCAGGACGCCCCGGTCGAGGATCTTCCGCCAGGCCGCGTGGGAGCCCTCGGCTCCGTCGAAGCGGCCGAACTGGACGAAGTTGGCGTCGGACTCGGTGACCTCGTAGCCGATGGCCCGCAGTTCGGCGACGAGGCGGTCGCGCTCGGCCTTGAGCTGTTCGACGTACCCGAGGAGGGTGTCGGTGTGCTCCAGGGCGGCGAGGGCGGTGGCCTGGGTGACGGCGGAGAGGTGGTACGGCAGCCGGACCAGCTGCACGGCGTCGACCACGGCCGGGTGGGCGGCGAGGTAGCCGAGGCGGAGTCCGGCGGCGCCGAAGGCCTTGGACATGGTCCGGGAGACCACCAGGTGCGGCCGGCCCTCCAGGAGGGGCAGCAGCGAGTCCCGGTGGCTGAACTCCACGTACGCCTCGTCCACCACGACCAGCGAGGGCCCGGCGGCCTGGGCGGCGTCGTACAGCCGCGCCACGACCTCGGCCTCGACGGCGGTGCCGGTGGGGTTGTTGGGCGAGGTGACGAAGACGACGTCGGGCGCGTGCTCGGCGATCGCCGCCTCGGCTGCCTCGACGTCGATGGTGAAGTCCTCGTTGCGCGGGCCGGAGATCCAGCCGGTGCCGGTGCCGCGGGCGATCAGGGCGTGCATCGAGTACGAGGGCTCGAAGCCGATCGCGGTGCGGCCCGGGCCGCCGAAGGTCTGGAGCAGCTGCTGGAGGACCTCGTTGGAGCCGTTGGCGGCCCACACGTTCCGGGTGGAGACGGGGTGCTTCCCGGTGCGGGTGAGGTAGCGGGCCAGCTCGGTGCGGAGCTCCACCGCGTCCCGGTCGGGGTAGCGGTTGAGGCCGCGGGCGGCCTCGGCGACCCGCTCCGCGATCCGGGCCACCAGGGGCTCGGGCAGCGGGTAGGGGTTCTCGTTGGTGTTCAGCTGGACGGGCACGTCGAGCTGGGGGGCGCCGTAGGGCGACTGGCCCTTCAGCTCCTCGCGGATCGGCAGGTCGTCGATGCCGATGACGTCGTGGGTGTCGCGGGGGTCGCTCACTTGCTCTCGGGCACCTTCCAGCCGAACCTGGCCTTGATCGCGGCGCCGTGGGCCGGGAGGTCCTCGGCCTCGGCGAGGGTGACCACGTGGTGGGCCACGTCGGCGAGCGCGTCGCGCGTGTAGTCCACGATGTGCACCCCGCGCAGGAAGGACTGCACGGAGAGGCCCGAGGAGTGGCAGGCGCAGCCGCCGGTGGGCAGCACGTGGTTGGAGCCGGCGCAGTAGTCGCCGAGGGAGACCGGCGCCCAGGGGCCGACGAAGATCGCGCCCGCGTTGCGGACCCGGTCGGCGCGGGCGGCGGCGTCGGCGGTCTGGATCTCCAGGTGCTCGGCGCCGTAGGCGTCGACGACCTTGAGGCCGTCCTCCAGGTCGGTGACGAGGACGATCGCGGACTGCTTGCCGGCCAGGGCCGGGGCGATCCGGTCGTCGACGTGCCGGGCGACGGCGACCTGGGCCTTCAGCTCGGCCTCGACGGCGGTGGCCAGCTCGTCCGAGTCGGTGACGAGGACGGAGGCGGCCATCGGGTCGTGCTCGGCCTGGCTGATGAGGTCGGCGGCCACGTGCACGGGGTCGGCGGTGGCGTCGGCGAGGACCGCGATCTCGGTGGGGCCCGCCTCGGCGTCGATGCCGATGCGGCCCTTGAGGAGGCGCTTGGCGGCGGCGACGTAGATGTTGCCGGGGCCGGTGACCAGGTCGACGGGGGCGCAGCCGGGCTCGTCGCCGATGGCCTGCGTGCCGTACGCGAACATGGCGATGGCCTGGGCGCCGCCGGCGGCGTACACCTCGTCGACGCCGAGGAGGGCGCAGGCGGCCAGGATCGTCGGGTGCGGCAGGCCGTCGAACTCGCGCTGCGGCGGGGAGGAGACGGCGATGCCCCGGACCCCGGCCTCCTGGGCCGGGACGACGTTCATGACGACGGAGGACGGGTAGACGGCGCGGCCGCCCGGCACGTACAGGCCGACGCGGTCGACGGGGATCCACTTCTCGGTGACCGTGCCGCCGGGCACGACCTGGGTGGTGTGGGTGGTGCGGCGCTGGTCGCGGTGGACCAGGCGGGCGCGCCGGATGGACTCCTCCAGGGCGGCGCGGACGGCCGGGTCGAGCTCCTCCAGGGCGCGGGCGATCGTCTCGGCGGGGACGCGCAGGCCCCGGAGCCGGACGCCGTCGAATTTCTCGCCGTACTCGATCACCGCGGCCGCGCCATGATGCCGGACGTCCTCGCAGATCGGCCGCACCTTCTCCAGGGCGGCTTCCACGTCGAACTCGGCACGGGGCAGCAGGTCGCGCAGGGCGGAACCCTCGGGGAGGGCCTCGCCGCGCAGATCGATTCGAGAGATCACAGGTCAATTCTCGCAGACGCCCCTCCGGCCCCGGACGTCCGTATCACTGGCTGATACGTGGCTTGCTACCCGTTGATACGCGTCCCTGTGGCGTCTCCTCGCCACTCCTGACCGTTAGCGTTCAGCCCGTCACAGTGCGGGAAGAACGACTGTACGAATCCACGACTCCCGGGAAGCGGAGTGGTGGGAGCGCATCGGGGAGAGCGAGGGGGCGGCAGTGACCGAGCCGCACGAGGACGGAATGCCGGACGGTCTCACGGGCCCGGAGAGGGCCGTGTGGCAGGCGTTCCGGATCGGCAGGACCTGCGATCTGACGGAGGGGGTGCCGGAGCGGGACGACCCGTTCGGGGAGGTGTCGTGGGGACCGGAGCGGAGCGTGCGCGCCGACGTGGTGGCGGCGCTGCTGCTCGACGGGCCGCCGGCCCGGTCGGGCCGGGTGGCCGCGCTGAAGCTGCGCGGGGTGCGGATCACGGGCGTGCTGGACCTGGCCGGCGGGACCGTGGCGCCCTACGTGGAGCTGCACGACTGCCGCTTCGACGACGAGGTGGTGCTGCCCGAGGCCCGCTTCGGCACGCTGCGGATGGTCGGCTGCGCGCTCCCCCGCCTGGAGGCGGCCCGGCTGCACACGGAGGGCGACCTGCACCTGCCGCGCTGCCGGGTGCGGCGGGGCATCCGGCTGACGGACGCGCAGATCGGGACGGACCTGCTGATCAACCAGATCCGGGTGTGGCCGGACGCGCGCGGCCGGGCGGTCACGGCGGACGGCATGGTGGTGGCGCAGGACCTCCAGGCCGAGCTGATCGAGACGCACGGCGAGGTCAGCCTGCGCGGGGCGAAGGTCGGGGTCTCGCTCAGCCTGCGGGGCAGCGTGCTGCGCGGGGACCGGGGCCGCCGCGCGCTGAACGCCCCGCAGCTGACGGTGGAGCGGACCCTGTACCTCAACGCGGCCTGGGTGTACGACGGCGGCGCCCCGTCCACGGCGACCCCGCCCTACGGCGTGGCGCCGGTGCGGGACGCCCGGCGCAAGCCGGCCGAGTTCCACGGCGGGGTGCGGCTGGACGACGGCCGGTTCGGCGACGCGGTGGACCTGCACCACGCCCGCTTCCTGCTGAGCGGGGCGCGCCGGGAGGAGCTGTCGCTGCGCCGGATCGTCACCCCGGAGCTGAGGTTCAACGGCGAGCGGCCCGAGGAGGGCCGGGTGGTGCTGAACGGCGCGAAGGTGGTGACGCTGATCGACCTGTCGACCAGCTGGCCCGGCCCGGGCGGCCTGGCGATCAGCGGCTTCGTCTACGAGAACCTGGTGCCGTACGGCCACTTCCCGCTGGCGCTGCGGCTGGCCTGGGTGGCGGCGGCGACGCCGGAGTACGCCCCGGAGCCGTACGAGCGGCTGGCGGCCGTGCTCCGCGCCAGCGGGGAGGACGAGGACGCCCGGGAGGTGCTGCTCGCCAAGCAGCGGCGCAGACGCGAGACGCTGCCGCTCGCGGGGAAGCTGTGGGGGTACGTCCAGGACTGGACGGTGGCGTACGGCTACCGGCCGGGCCGGGCGGCGCTGTGGATGGCGGTGCTGTGGGCGGCGGGCACGCTGGCCTTCTCGCGGTACGAGCCGGTGCCGATCAAGGAGGGCGAGGGCCCGGCGTGGAACGGCACGCTGTACGCCCTGGACCTGCTGCTGCCGGTGATCACGCTCGGACAGGACGGCTACTGGCGCCTGGAGGGCGGCTGGCAGTGGGCGGCGGCGGTGCTGATCCTGCTCGGCTGGATCCTGGCCACCACGGTGGCGGCCGGCGCCACCCGGCTGCTGCGGAGGGGGTGAGGCCCCGCCGCCCGGGCCCGCGGCGCGGGGCGCGTGTCGGCCCGGGGGAGACCGGGTGAGATCCGGGTGAAGGGAGCCCGGCCCCGGGGGCCCGGAGGGTCCCCCGGTGGGAAGATACGTCCTGCCATGTCCTTCTTCCGCGCCCTGGTCCGCACCGCCCGCTCGGCCCGGCACGCCCCGCGCCTCGCCGCGGGGCTGACGCCGGACGACGACGTGCTGCTCGACGCCCCGGACGGGCGGCTCGCGCCCGCCCTGGTGGCCGCCGCGCTCGGCGACCCGGAGCCCGCGGCCAAGCTGCTCGCCACCACGCGGGACGCCGGGGAGTGGGAGGACCGGGACCGCTACGTGGGCCGGCTCGCCACCTTCGCGTACAGCCGGGGCGAGTGGCTGGACCGGTGGCGGGAGGCCGCGCCGGGAGACCCCGACGCCCTGCTGGTGACCGCGCAGCTCGCGGTCCGCCGGGCCTGGGAGTCGCCGGCCCGGGCGGAGCGGCTGCGCGAGCTGGACCCGCTGCTGCGGCCGCTCACGGAGGGCGCGGGGCGCGACCCGGTGCCGTGGCGGCTGGCGCTCGACCACGCGCGCGGGGCGCACGCGGGCCACGCGGTCTTCGAGGGCCTGTGGGAGCAGGCGCTGCTCCGCTCCCCGCACCACTACGGCTCCCACGTCGCTGCGCTGAAGTACCTGTCGGCGCAGTGGTACGGCTCGCAGCGGGCGGCCTTCGACTTCGCGGAGCAGGCGGCCGACGACGCGGCGCCCGGCTCGCTGGTGCGGGCCCTGCCGGTGCGCGCCGCCTACGAGGGGCTGCGCCCGCTGCCGGGCGCGGGGCGGGACCGGCCGGCGGGACCGGCGGCGGACGGCGGGCGGATCGACCGGGCGGCGGACCGGGGCCTGGCGCTGTCGGCGGCGTTCGCCGCGGGCGACCCGTGGCCGGCCGAGGTGCGGAACCTGCTGGCGTACGTGCTGGTGGAGCGGGGGCGGTGGGAGGAGGCGCTGGCCGAGTTCGGCCGCACGGGGCCGTACGCCACCTCCTTCCCGTGGGGCGTCGGCGGGCACGATCCGCTCCGTCGGTTCCTGGCCACCCGGGACCGGACCCGGGCGGAGGTGGCGGGCCGGACCGCGCTGTGGGGGCGGGCTCGGGGAATCCCCGGACGGAGCGGTCCGCGCGGCCGTTAGGCTGGCCGCTGTGACCACCGCTCGCCTGCCCCTCTTCCCGCTCAACGCGGTGCTGTTCCCGGGCCTCGTGCTGCCTCTCAACGTCTTCGAGGAGCGGTATCGCGCCATGATGCGCGCGCTGCTCGACATCGACGACTCCGAGCCGCGGCGCTTCGCCGTGGTCGCGATCCGGGACGGGCACGAGGTCGCCCCGACCGCGCCCGGGATGCCGGACCCGACGGCGCTGCCCGAGAAGGGCCCGGCGGCGGGCTTCGGACCGGACCCGCTCCAGAGCTTCCACCCGGTGGCGTGCGTCGCGGACGCGGCGAGCATCCGGCAGCGGGGGGACGGCTCGTACGAGGTGATGGTCACCGGCACCACGCGGGTGCGGCTGCTCTCCGTGGACGCGGGCGGCCCGTTCCTGACGGCCGAGACCGAGGAGCTGCCGGAGAAGCCGGGCGACGAGGCGGAGGCGCTGGCGGAGGGCGTGCTGCGTGCCTTCCGCGCCTACCAGAAGCGGCTGGCGGGGGCGCGGGAGCGGTCGCTGACGACCACGGAGCTGCCCGACGACCCCTCGGTGGTGTCGTACCTGGTCGCCGCGGCGGCCCAGGTGGACGTGCCGACGAAGCAGCGGCTCCTGGAGGCCCCGGACACGACGGCCCGGCTGCGCGCGGAGCTGGCGCTGCTGCGCACGGAGACGGCGGTGCTGCGGCACCTGCCGTCGCTGCCGGCGGTGGAGCTGACCCAGGCGCCGACCCACCCGAACTGACGGACCGAGGGAACCGAGGAAGCCCCCCGTGGCGAAGAAGAAGCAGAAGAACGGCGGCGGCACTCCGGCGACGGTGGCCCTGGCGGCGGCCGGCACGGCGTACACCCTGCACGCCTACGAGCACGACCCGGCGACCCCGTCGTACGGCGAGGAGGCGGCGGAGGCGCTGGGCGTCACGCCCGACCGGGTGTTCAAGACGCTGGTGGCGGACGTCGACGGGGAGCTGACGGTGGCGGTGGTGCCGGTCGCCGGCCAGCTGGACCTGAAGGCGCTGGCGTCGGCGGTGGGCGGCAAGCGGGCGGCGATGGCGGACCCGGCGGCGGCGGAGCGGACGACCGGCTACGTCCGGGGCGGGATCTCGCCGCTGGGCCAGCGCAAGCGGCTGCGCACGGTGCTGGACTCCTCGGCGTCCGCGCACGCCACGATCTGCGTCTCGGCGGGCCGGCGGGGCCTGGAGGTCGAGCTCTCCCCCGCCGACCTGGCGGCGCTCACCGCGGCGGTGCTGGCCCCGATCGGCCGCGGCTGACCCCGGCGGGTCAGCCCTTTCGGAGGTCCCAGCCCGGCTCCGGGTCACGGGGGCCGAAGAGCCCGGTCAGGAGCAGGTGGACGACCATGGCGGCGAGCGGCCAGGCCAGCATCGCCGCGGCGCCCATCTGGAGCTTCAGCGGGGCGTCGAAGACGACCTCGGGGCCGACGGCCTTGGCGTGGGCGACCACGTCGGAGGTCGGCCCCAGCTTCGTCCCCAGCCACCAGGCGAGGAGCGAGCCGAGCACGCCGCCGGCCGCGAGGCCGAGGACGAGCGGCACGCCGCCCCTGCGCCGGACCAGGAAGACCACGAGTCCGGCGACCGCGCCGAAGGCGAGGGCGAGGAGGACGAAGGTGCCGTCGGCGCCGATCGCGGCCTCCCCCTCGGAGTTCCGCAGGTAGACGCCCTTGCCGTCGGAGATCAGCTGGACCGTGGGCGCCAGCCACACCCACAGCGCGCCGAGCACGGCTCCGGCGACCGCGGAGGCGGCCGTCACCACGAGGCCCTGGACGACCTCGGCCGCGGTGATCGGGTCGCCGGCCGGTCCCTGGTGCGGCGGGGGCGGCGGGGGCCACGACGGATCGTGCGGCGGCTGCTGGGAAGGCGTCAGGGGTGCGGTCACCCCGCCATCGTGCCAGGTGTGCCTGTGGCCCGCCTCAGCGGACCGCGGCCCTGCGGTACGCCCAGGTGGCGACGGCCAGCGACAGGACGCCGACGGCGCCGCAGACCCCCAGGTCGAGGACGACGGCCGCCCAGTCGGGGTGCGGGTCGAAGGCCCGGGCCAGGGCCTCGACGCCGTACGTGGAGGGCAGCAGGTCCCGCGCCCAGCCGATCGGCTGCGGCATCCGCTCGCCGGGGAGCACGCCCAGGAGCAGCGCGGCGGACATGCCGAGCTGGCCGAGGAGGGTGGCCAGCTCCTGGCGGGGGGCGAGCAGCCCGAGGGCGGCGCCGAGCCCGGCGAGGGCGGCTCCGGAGAGCGGGACGACGGCGGCGAGCAGCCACAGGTGGCCGAGCGGCAGGCCGAAGAGGACGGCGCCGGTGACGGCGGTGACGAGCGTGCCGGGGACGGTGAAGGAGGCGTACGCGCCGGCGGCGCCGAGCACCACGGCGGCGGGCGGCACCGGCAGGGTGGCGTAGTGGTCGAGGCCGCCGCCGGCCCTGAGCTGTCCGAAGTACTGGGCGAGCAGGTTGAGGGCGACGAAGGCGACGACGAGGACGGTGGAGCCGGCGACGACCGCGCGGGCCTCGGAGCCGCCGTCGACGACCCCGCGCATCAGGATCATGATCCCGACGGACTGGAAGGTGGCGACGAAGAGCAGCGGGATGCGGGCCACCCGGGCCCGGCTGAGCTGCGCCTTGTAGACGGCGGCGAGGGAGGGCAGCAGCCGGGCGGTCGGGGCGAGGGGCGCGGCCTCCTCGGCGTCCCGGACCCGGGCGGCCGGCACGCCGGCCGGCAGGGCCTCGGCGGGCAGGGTGCTCAACGCGGACAGCTCCTGGGGGTGGCGTGCGGTACGTGGGGGGTCGCGCCGGTGGTGCGGGGGGCGGGGCTCATGCCTTCACCAGTCCTTCGCGGGCGGCGCCGCCGAGGGCGAGGTAGACGTCCTCCAGGCTGGGCGTGGCGAGGGTGAAGTCGTCGAGGGCTGCGAAGGCGGCGCCTCCGGTGACCGCGGCGACGGCCGCGCGGGCGGCGTCGGGGGCGAGCCGGAGGACCCAGCGGCGGCCGGACTCCTGGGCCAGCTCGCGCAGGGCGGCGACCTCGGGCAGGCCGAGAGGGGCGGATTCGCGCCACAGCAGTTCGACGCGGACCTCGTCGGCCACGCGCTCCTTGAGGCCGGCCGGGGTGTCGCAGGCGATCACCCGGCCGCGGTCGAGGACGGCGACCCGGTCGAGGACGGTCTCGGCCTCGATGACGTTGTGGGTGACGAGGAGGACGGTGGTGCCGTGCTCGGCGCGGCGGCGGTCGACGGCGGCCCAGACGGCCCGGCGGGCGACCGGGTCCATGCCGGTGGTGGGTTCGTCGAGGACGAGGACGGGCCGGTGGCCGACGAGGGCGGTGGCGAAGCAGGCGAGCCGGCGCTGGCCGCCGGAGAGCTTCTTGAGCGGCCGTCCGGCCAGCCCGCCGAGGCCCAGCTCGTCGAGGACGGCGTCCCGCTCGGCGCGGGCGTCGGCGGCGGTGAGGCCGCGCAGCCGGCCGGTGGTCTCGGCGGCGAGGGCGACGGTCAGCTCGTCGAGGGCGGTGGACTCCTGGCCGAGGTAGGCGAGGAGCCGGGCGGCGCGTTCGGGGTGGCGGACGAGGTCGTGGCCGAGGAGCTCGACGGTCCCGGAGTCGGGGCGCATCAGGCCGGTCAGCTGGCGGACCAGGGTGGACTTGCCCGCTCCGTTGGGCCCGAGCAGCCCGAAGACCTCGCCGCCGCGCACGTCGAGGCTGATCCCGTCGGTGGCCCGCACCTCGGGGGTCGCGGGCGCGCCGCGCCTGCCGCGCGTGGCGGGGTACGTCTTGACCAGATCCCGCACCACGCACACCGTACTCACGGGGGAAGAGCTTACAGGCCGTCCATTCCGGCCCGTATACGTCCCCGCGGTACATAAACGGCCTGGTCAGAGGGTTGCGAGGACTTCCGTCGCTCCGCGTCTGTGAGACGCGTGTGAGACGGGACGGCCCCGCACCGGTGATTCGAGCACCGGCCGGGGCCTTGATCCGAACCCCTTCGCATCAAGGAGTCCAGACCCATGCAGAACCGTACCGTCCTGCGTGCGGACGAGCTGCTGCTCGGCATCGCCGACCGGCTCGACGCCAAGCACCCCACCAAGCCCGTCACGCAGCCGCTCGTCCTCGCACAGGCCCTCGTGGTCGCCGAGGAACTCCACGGCCCGACCGAGGCGGCCGAGGACGCGGAGCGCGCGATCCTCCCCCTGCTGCCGGCGGTGGCTAGGCAGACCCGCGGCGAGTACGCCGTACAGCTGCGGCTCGCCGCGAAGGGGGTGGCCCTGTGAAGCGGACCATCTCCCTTCCCACCCTCGACCACGAGACGGTCCGTCTCGCCGAGCCGGAGTGGTGCACCGGCCACGCCGACCACATCCCGTGCCACCGCGTCGACCTCGCCCACACCGGCACCGAGCACCGGCTCGCGTTCGGCGACGACGACCTCCTCGTCGCCATGCTCAGCCAGGACCCCTACGCCACGGACCCCGAGCGGCGCCGCACGGGCCTGTACGTCGAGCAGACCGGATGGGCGGCCACCCTCGACCCGGACGGCATCCGGCGCCTGGCGGCCACGCTCACCGTGCACGCCATGCACCTGCGGCAGCTCGCCGACCAGCTCGCCCGCCTCGGCGACGAGGAGGCTGGCCGGTGAAGACGCTCACCCCCTCGCGGGCCCTGGCTGTCGCGGCCGGGCTCGTCATCATCGCCCTGACCGCCGCTGCGTTCTGGCTCTCCTACGCCCACCTCGCCGAGGTCGCCCTCGGGCACGGCCTCGGGCAGGCTCCGGCCCGGGCCTGGGCGTGGCCGGCGACCCTGGACCTGTTCATCGTCGCAGGCGAGCTGCTGATGCTCCGGGCCGCGCTGCGGCAGGAGGTCGACGGCTGGGCCATCGCCCTCACCGCGGTCGGGTCGCTCGGCTCCATCGTCCTGAACGTCGCGGGGGTGACCGGCTCACGCGACCCCGCCACGGTTCCGGTCCTCGACTACGTCGTCGCCGCGGTTCCGCCCACGGCCGCGCTCCTCGCATTTGGCGCCCTGATGCGGCAGATCCACCAGGCCCTGGCTCGCGCCGAGGCCCGGCCGGAACCGGTGGCTACCGAGGCGGAACCGGCGCCTGTCGTCGTGGTTCCGGAGCCGTTCGCCGAGCCGCTGCCGCAGGTGCCCGCACTGCCCGTCCTCGGCCCGTGGGTGCCCGTGGCGGAACTCCTCGGAACCAGCACCGGAACCGGCCCCGACCTGCACGCTTCTGCGCTCCAGGCCGACAAGGAGGAGGCCGAGGAGCACCCGGAACCGAGCCCGGTTCCGCCGGTTCCGCCCGCCGGTTCCGGGGCCGAGGACATCGAGTCCGAGGACACCAGCAACACCACCTTCAACCGGCAGGTGGCCGATGCCCGGAAGTGGCTCGCGGACGATCCGGAACTGACCGGAACCGCCATCGGTCAGCGCCTCGGCAAGTCCGACACCTACGGCCGACGGATCCGCCGCGCCGCCCTCGCCAACGCCTGAACCCCCTCGGAAGGACTCTCATGATCTGGGCAACTCTCGGCGGGGTCACCATCGGCCTGGCCGTCCTCATCCGCCACCTCATCGACTGGTACCCGGGCGTCAAGGCCCTGAAGAAGGACCCGGCCAAGCACGCCGCCGGCCTCGCCCCGTTCCTCCTCGCCTGGGCGTACGGAGCGCTCGGCGTCCTCACGGTCGGCGGCCTCATCGGCGCCGCGTTTGACGCCGCCCTGTGGGCCACCAACTGGCTCGGGGACGTGGCGTTGGTGTGGGGCGTAGACGGCACTGTCGGTACCGTGTCCCGGGCCCCGGTGTACCTGCCGCTCACCCCGACCGGCGCGTGCGTCGTTCTGCTGCTGACGGTCGCCTTCTTCACGGCCCTGAAGAAGAAGGAGAGCTGGCGGACCTCCCTGAAGCGGGGCGTCTGGTCCGGGCTCGGGCTCGGCACCAGCGCCGGTATCGCCGGGTTCGCTGCCGTCCCCCTCGCGCAGGCCGCGAACTGGGCTGGGGAGACGCTGTACGGGGTCGTGCTGTGAGTCGCCGCCAGGACGAGGAAGAGGCCGCGGAGCCGTCACGGCTGGCCGGTGGCTGCGTCCTGGTGGTGCTCGGCGGCGGGGCGGTCGCGGCGGTCGTCGCCGCCGCCCCGGCCGCGGGCCTGCTCGCCCTGTGGGGTGCGGGTGCGGGGGCCCTGTGGTGGACGGTCAGCCGACCGGTGTCCGATTCGTCCGCCACTCCCCCACCGCCCCCTGAGCCCCCTCTCGGCGACGTTTACGCAGATGAGACCGAAGAAGTCGACCGAGTCGAGTGGAGCCCGGAAGGGGTTAGATGCACCATCCACCCAAAGCGGGTGACGGTGCGGGTCGACTCTTAGACCACTGACAGACCACACCCACGACCCCCGAGAACGGACGCATAGACGTTCTCGGGGGCTGTCTGCTGCCCGCAGGCGGTCGGCGCCGCCCGCGGGCAGGAGTTCAGGGACGGAGGCAGCTGCGGAAGTGAGTCCCTCGGTCGGCCATCTGCGCCTGCTCGCACTCCGCGAGCGTCAGGTGTCGCCACAGGGTGGGCCGGGCCCCGGACGCGGAGTCCGGGATCACCTCCTCAGCCTCGCCGATGATCGGCTGGCTGCAACGGTGACAGTGCTTCATCAGGCTTCTCCTTGTGGCAGGGGCAGTCACAGCGGCGGGCCTTCACGATCACGATGCCCTCGACGACGACCTCGCCGATCCGGCACCACGAGCACTCTCCGAACTGGCAGTCCGGCCGCAGTACCCGGCCGCTCATCGCGCCCTCGCGGTCTGCTCGTCGACGAACACGTACAGCGGCCGCACGCTCCGGGCTGCGGCACAGCCACGGTGGGCGAAGACGTGGGCCCCGCCATGCTCGGGCGGCTGCACCCTCACACACGCGTCAGCGCCGGGGTCCAGGCAGTAGTTACAGGCCCGTGGCCTGCGGGTTCGCGTCGCCATGGTGGGGACGGTAAGGGGCCCGGAGAATCACGGCGCCACGTGATTCTCAATGATTCTCGGAGCGTCGGCGGGGATTCCCCGTGATCCTCACGCAGCCAGGCCGGCGCGGGCGCGGGCGATGATCCGGTGAGCTGAGGCACCGTACACAGCAGCGTTCTGGAGCCGGTCCCACACGCGGCCGTACAGGGCGGTGCTGTCGGCGTCGTCGAGCCACATCTCGGCGTGCCAGTCCTCGACGATGACGAGCCGGTGGTCATACATCCAGAACCCGCCTGCGGGCGGCAGGGCGACCGGGGCGCCGAGGGGGACGATGCCGAGGCGGACAGTGTCCAGGCCGATCACGCTGGCGAGGCGGTCGAGTTGCCCGGCGAGGACGGCGGGCGGGCATACGGCGGCGTACAGGGCCGCCTCCCACATGACGATGTCGAAGACCCTGCCGGGCTCGTAGAGGAGCGCCTGACGGCGCAGGCGGGCCCGTACGGCGTCGTCCGTGTCCCGCACGGACTGGTGCAGCTCGCTGTAGCGAGTGAAGACGGCGCGGGCGTAGTCGGCGGTCTGGAGCATGCCGACGATGAGGGCGCCTTCCCACGCGCGCAGGTGGGTGGAGCGCTCGTACTCCACGGTGAGGGTGTCCTGCACCGGGCGGTGCCCGGCGGCCAGCTGGCGGCGCCAGGAGCGGGTTCGGGACTCCAGGCCCTGCACGCGGGCAGTGAGTTCGCCTGCGGCCTCGGGGTGGCCGGCGGCCTCGGCCCAGGCGCGGACGTCGGCAGCTGTGGCGGTCTGGCGGCCGGTCTCCAGCTTGGACACCTTCGACTGCGTCCAGCCGAGGCGGGCGGCGAACTCGCGGCCCGACACCGGGCCGCGGAGTTCGCGGAGCCGCGCGCCGAGGCCGGCACGGGACTGCTGGAAGTCGGTCGTCACCCTTCGGACGGTATCGCGAGGTGCCACGCGGCCTCGCGGAACTGGCAGTACCGCAGCACGTCCACGGGGTTCGTGATGAGCTCGACGCAGGTCATCTCGTCATCCTCGTCGAAGTGGAGGAGGGCGACGACGCGGGAGTCGAAGAGCCAGAAGTCCTCGGCTGGCAGGCTCAGCTCGTCCGCCTGGGCGCGGGTGAGGGTGCGGATGTCCTCGCCCACGGCGCGGTTCCGGCGGGCGTTGTCGGCGAGGTACAGCTGGCCCGGGGTGGCGGGCTCGTCGACCACACGGACGCGCTCGAACCGCTTCCCGAGCGCGGTCTGCTCGCGGCGCTCGCGGCACCACGGGTCATCGAGGTCCCACTCGACGACCTCGCCGGCGGCGAACTGGCGGTAGGTGTCCTGGCGCTCGTCCCACGCGTACCGGCGGCGCGTCTCCAGGCGCCACGCGGAGTGCTTCAGGGTGGTGAACATGCCGTCGAACTCGTCGAAGCCGATCCACTGGGGCACGTGTACGGGCTCCTTGGGGCCGAAGTTGGCGAGCAGCTCGCGCGGGACGACAACGGCGCCCTCGTCGGCCGTCAGGTTGTCCAGCTGGGCCAGCTCGGCCGGGTCGGTGACGCGGTCGCCCTGGACCACGTACGCGCCGGCCTCGGTGGTGTAGAGGGTCGGGCATCCGTTGTTACCGCTGTTCGTGCCGACCTTGCGCAGGTGCCGTGTCATGGGTCCCCCTCAAGTCGGGTGGGTGGGTCTCGGCACGGTAGCCCCTCAGTGACTCGTCGCAACAGGCCGATCACGCACCCCTGTCACGTTCCGTAATGTCACGGAGAGTCGCTATTTACCCGAACTGTTGAGTCGGGGTGATTAGCGATAGGCCCCGTGTAAAAAACCGGGCGACGAGAGCTTTTGGGTCGCCCGCTCCTGCGCTGAAGATTTGACCCACCTCCCCTCGGTCGGCGGTCTCGGGGTGTGTCTGACGGTGCGCTGCAGCCCCGTTCGGCTTGTCGTCGCACCGCGTGAGGTGACTGGTTGTGATCCTGGGCATGGGTAAGGCCCGGCCACGTGGAGTGGCCGGGCCTCGGTGGGGCGGCTGGGTCAGGCTGCGGTGCCGGTGTCCCAGGGGTGTCGGGCCGGCGGCGGCGTCGGGTTCTCGGCCTCGCGCGCGGCGCTGTTGAGGCGAGCCACGTCCAGGGCCCGGAGGCGGGCGGCGGTCTGGAGGGGTTCGAGGATGCCGCGGACGGCGGCGACCATGTCGGTGAGGTTCTGCTGGGTGAAGGTGCGGGTGGTGGCGCCGGGGGCGAAGGCGGCACGCAGGTCGCCGACCCAGCGGTGCAGCTCGCTCCGCTGCCGGCTGTAGCTGCAGTATCGGTTGCCGGGCCAGGTCCGCTCGGCAAGGCTGAGGAGGTCGCTGCCGACGCTCTCCAGGTCGCGCAGGCCGCGGGCGATCTGGCTGGGCAGGAAGCCGCCGTAGGGCGCCTTGAGGGCCAGGCTGACGACGTGCTCAGCGCGGGCGAGGGCTCCGGTGGGCAGGGCAGGGGCGGACATGGTGCTCCTCTTGGCGGGCTTGATGTAGCGGGCTTCGAGTTCCTTCATGCGCTTGTTGAGCTGCTCGCGGGTCATGGGGGTGCTCCTCTTCGTCGTGGTGGTGGTTGTGGCGCGGGTGGTGAGGGTGCCGCCCCAGGTGACGCCGCGTTCGTTCTGGTGGGCGCCGACGTGGCCGTGAGGGCGGGTGCAGGGGGCCTTCATGCGGGCGTCCCGCTCGGCGAGGTGCGGGCGGTCGAAGGTGGCGGCGCACGCTCCGCGGGGGGCGGGGGCGGGTTGGGCGTTGCGGCTGCCAGCTTCGAGGAACTCGATGCCTCCCGTGTCGCCGAACTGGCCGGGCTTGGTCCTGCGCTTGTTGGTCATGGGGGTCCTACCTTTCGTGGTGTGTGCGGGTCAGCCGAGTCCGAGGCCCGCGCTGCCGCCGTTGGTCCGCTTGAGGGTGAGGAGCACGCGTTGGAGTTCCTGACCGACGCGGATGGGGTCGATGGCGTTGTCGATGTGGATGTTGGCGTTGATGACCGTGCCTGTCGGTGTCCCGGCGCCGACGCCGGCGACCGGCTGCCCGGGCATCGGACGGATTCCGGCCATCCGCTCGGCGACCGCATCGACCGCACGGCCGACGAGCGGGAGGGAAGCACGGGTGCCACCAGACAGGCCCTGCCCGAAGTTCAGACCGATACCGTGCGCAACCCGGCTCGGGCTCCGGATCCCGAGGGCCTTCTTGATCGCCGTCTCCATGCTCTTGGCGATCGTGACCATCTGCTGCTCGATGGCCTTCTGCTGCGACTTGAGGCCGTTGACCAGGCCCTCCGCAGCAGCCACACCCGCGCCGTACAGCGCGTTCGATCCGGCCTTGCCGACCTTGTCGGCCTCCGTGTCGATCTGCGTCTGGAGCTGGTTGACCTCCTTGAAGTCGGCGGTCGACATGCCGGCCAGCGCCGAGGCGTAGGCGTAGCCCTCGTCCGGGCCCATCAGCAGGATCTGCCGCATCAGGTTCCGGTTGAGACCGCGCTTGGCCAGGGCCTCGACGTACCGCCGGAACTGGCGGAGCTTCGCGAGCTTCTGCTGGAGCCCCACCTTGATGGAGCTGGTCGTCACCTCCTTCGGCTCCAGCCCGAGCGACGACAGCGACGACGCACCCTGAGCCGCCGACCGGGCACTCGCACGCAGCTGATCCCGCGCCGCGACCCGCGTCTCCAGCAACTCCTGCGCGCTGGCCAGCTGCCGCTTCAACGAGTCCCGCTTCGTGGCCAGCCGCTGGAGCCTGTCGTTCGTCTCGCTGACCAGCCGGACCAGCGTCTTGTCCTGGTCGGTCTTCTTTCCGTCGAACGCCGCCCAGATGGAATCCGCCAGCTCCCGGGCCGCAGCCTTGATCTCCGACTTCGACCCCGTCAGCCCACGGACGAGACCGGCCTTGACGTCCTTCATCAAGTCCTGCATCTTCCGCGACGGCGACGCGATCTGCAGCTCCGCCCGGACACCAGCCTCCACACCGGCAGCCATCTGCCGGGCCGCGGCCTCCACCCCGATCGTCGACTGCAGCATGCCGGTCGACAGACCCGCCCCGACCTGCCGCCCGAGCGACAGACCCGGGTAGTCGGCCATCGAGGCGGCCATCTTCCGCGACGTCAGGTGGTCGAAGACCTGCTCGCCGCCCTTCATCCTGACGAGCTCGGGGCCCTCCTCACCGACCAGCGCCCACCCGGATTCGGCAGAGCTGGTACCGCGGGCGTACTTCGGGAAGCCGCCCGGGCCCGAGCCGGTCGGGGACACGACCCGGTCCGACGAGTACACGGTGGTCACGTAGGTGACGGCCGTCTTCCCGTCGAGGTTGTCGAGCTTCGTCCGGGCCGTGTTGAGCTGCCGCTCCAGGTTGGAGATGTCGGCCCGGACCTGCGCCTTCTTCGGGTCGGGGACGTTCTTCAGCTTCTCCTTGGCAGCGGCCAGCTTCGCTTCGAGGTCGCTGATGTTCCCCTTCAGGTGGGCCGTCTTGTTCGGCGCCCGCAGGATCTCGTCGGCGAGCCGGCGGGCAGCTTCCTCGTTGCCGTTCATCTGGGTGGCCAGAGCGATCAGCTGCCCGCGGCCACGGTCGTAGACGGCCATCGCTTCCGACCAGGAGCCGGTCTCCTGGTACTTGGCTTCGACGGCCTTCATGGTGGTGCTGGCCAGGTCGTCGAGCGACTGGGCGTTGTCGCGCCCCTTGGCGGTGTCCTCGTCGAGGGTCCGGCCGTTCTTCTTCAGTGCCTCGGTTGCCGCGTCGATCGCGGCCTCCATGCCGCGGACCCCGCCACGCGCCATGAGGTGCGTCTCATTGAGGGCATGGAGGGACTGGCGCAGGCCGTCAGCGGCGAGCTTCTGGCCTTCGAGCTTCTTCTGCGTCTCCTGCGCCTGGGCGCCGAAGATGCCCATGCTCTCGGCGGTCAGCTCCTGCTCGAAGCGGACGTTGGCGAGGGCGCCGTCGTAGTCGTCGAGCGCGGATCGGAGTTTGTCGGCCTTCTCCGGCTCCATGCTGTCGAGCATCCGCTGGAGTGCGGCGGCGGCCAGGTCGGCCTTTCCGCCTGCCACCATCTGCGCGAGGGCCTTGTCGGCGGCGTCGGCCTGGGCGTTGAACTTCTCCGTGGCCACACCTGCGTCGAACAGGCTGCTGGACAGGCCGTGCAGCCAGTTGTCGAAGCCTTCCATGACGCTCGGGTTGAGCACTTCGCCGATCGTCTTGCCCAGCTCGCTGAAGTCCTGCCCGAACTCCGCGAGGGCGGTGCCGGTGAGTTCTCCGGTCTGCCCGAGTTCGGCGAGGGCGGTCGTCATCTTGTCGACGTCGATCGGCGCTTCCTCGCCAGCCGCCGCGATCTCACCGATCACCAGCGCCAGGACACCGATGCCGGTCCCGACGAGCGCGAGCTTCGCCGTCCGCGACAGGGTCATGATGGCGGCGCCGGTGGCGGCGAGCGGCCCGGGGGCGGCGGCTGCGGCGGTCCGCATGGCGACGAGGGACGTACCGAGGGCGGCGATGGCTGCGCGGATGGCGGCCGCGCCGGCGGCGGCGAGGGTGACGGCCCGGATCGCGATGGCCAGCTGCAGCAGCGAGGTGAGGAGTTCGGGGGGTACCGCGGCGACGAGCTGCGCGAGCGCCTGCACCACCGACAGCATCCCGACGCCGACCTCGGCGCCCGCGTCGAGGAGGTGCAGCAGCGCGCGGCCAACATCCTGCAGCGTCGCGGAGACGGCAGGACCCTGCTCGCGAGCCCACGCCATGAACTCGGTGAGTCCACCGGACATCTCACCGGTCTCAGCCGTACGCAACAGCTTCACCAGGCCATCAGTCGCCCGGGTCAGAGCACCCGTCGACCACCGGTCGACCTTGGCCATGAACCCATCGAAGCCGGGCGAGGCGACCCCGCCGGCCGCCAGGGTCATCAGCCGGTCCAGCTGCTCGGCCGTACCCCGCACGGTCGGCGTCAGCTTCGGGAAGATGCCCTGGAGGACGCCCATGCCCTTGATCAGCGGCGCCGTGGTGTCCTTCGCGAGGGAGTCCGACCAGTCGGCATAGGAGTCCTTGAACACGCTGAGCGCCGCGGCAGCCTCGCGCGTCGCCGGGGGCAGCTGGGCCATCTGCCGGGCGTAGGCCAGCTGTGCCTTGACTGCCTCGGCGGAGTTCTTGCCCGAGGTCTCGACGGCGTCGTTGTACTTCTTCTCCGCCTCCGCAGCGGAGGACATCGCCGCGACCTGCCGGCCGGCGGCGAGCCCAAGCGCGGCGATGCCGACCCCGGCGGCGGCCGTGGAGGCGGCGAGAGGGGCCAGCGCGGCCGCTGCGGGGAGGGCGGCGGGGGCGAGGGTGACGAGTGCCTTCTTGAGGGCGTCGCCGGCCCTGCCGGCGGACTCTGCGGCGTCCGCCCAGGTGGTCATCGACCGGGACGACTCCTCGGCCTGGGTGCCCAGCAGAGCAGCCGCGTCTGCTGCGGAGACGAAGCGCCCCTCCAGGTCACGAAGCTGACCGTCGGCGTCCTGGGTCAGGGTAAGGATCGCCTGCCCGGACCCGTCGGCCGCGTCCGTCATCGTGGCCCGCAGACGCTCCGCCGACTCCCCGGCGTGACCGAGGACGCGGCTCAGATCGTCGCGGCCTTCGAGGGTGAAGGTCAGCCGCTCAGCCATCGATACCGCCTCCGTCCAACACGACGGCGTAGCCGGCGGTGTGACGCCGCCACGTGACTGCTCGTTCCTCGCCGTGCGCTGCGGCGACATCGCAGACAAGGGCACTTGTCATGGCGGCGAAGACCATGACCAGTTCTTCCGGCGGGCGGGCGGCGAGTTCGGCGGCCAGGGCGTTAACGATCGGCGCTTCGGTCTGGTCGTCGGCGACGTTGAAAGCGGCGGTCAGGTAGGCGGTGGCGGTCCGGAAGGTGTCCGGCAGAGTTGCCAGTTCGTGGGTGTCCATCGGTTCTCCTGAGGTGTTCAGCGACCGGGGTAGGTCTTGCGGTTGGCGAGGTGCCGGAGCTTCTGGGCGTGGCGGCGGGGGATGCCGTGGCGGCGGGCGGCGGCGAACTCGGCGCGGCGCTTCCGCTCGTTCTCGGCCCGCCAGCGGGCGGCCGCGATGCGGGCCTGCACGGCCTGCTCGACGGCCGACGTGGATGTGTTCATGGGGGTTCCTTCGGGTGTCAGCAGCCGGGGTGTGTGGTCTCGCCGGTAGCGGCGTGCACGGGGTCGAGGGGGGTCTGGCAGACGGTGCACGCCTCGGATTCGGGGGTCACGGTCTGTGACGGGGCGGGGGGCGGGAGCCCATCCGCGCCACCATTGGCGCCATTGGCGCCAGGGCTTGAGGATTGGCGCGAATGGCGCGACTGTGGCGCGGATGCGGAATCGGCTTCACTCTCCGTGTCGGCGGTGAGTTCCTCGATTCGCCAGATGGCGCCCTTCCCGAACCCTGCTCGGGCAGAGACGACACCGGCCTTGGTCCGTGCCCGCTGCAGGGTCCGCTCAGAGAAGCCGTCCGCGACGCCGGCCTTCTTCACGTCGTTCCACGGCGCTTCGCCGCCCTGGTCCATGAGGTAGCCGCGCAGCCAGTCGGCGGCTTCGTCCCGTTCGCCGCGGTCGGGGTCGCTGCCTTGCGCGAGGATGTCCTGCACGCTGCGGGTGGACTGGCCGAGGAAGACGAACCGGCCGACGTGGGCCGGGCCCTTCTTCGTGGGGACCTCGGCGGACTCGATGTTGTAGGCGAGCGACGGGAGGTCGGACCGGCCCAGGCTGTTCTTCGCCTGGGTCATGACGCGGCATTCGTTGTCGTCGTCGCGGGCGAATCCGAACACCGCTCGGGGCACGTTCTTGAAGGCGCCGGATCCGGTGATGAGCGAGGCGGGGTCGGTGCCCGCGCCCTTGCCGAAGTGGGCGATGCCGAGGAGGACGGCGCCGGTTCGGTCGGCCATGCGGGCGAGGGGGTCGAGCGCGGTCCGCACGTCGCGTTCGCGGTGGGTGTCGATGCCCTTGCCGATGCACGACATGAGCGGGTCGAGGACGACCAGCGCCACGCCGTGCTCCTTGATGGCGGCCTCCATGAGGGAGTTGTCCTGCGGGAGGCTGAGGGTCGTCTCGCCGTACTCGGCCTCGACGGCCTCAACCCGGTAGACGAGGTCAAGGTCGGCGCCGGCGCCGATGAGGCGGGGGACGATCGTCTGCTTCCACGAGTCCTCGACGGCCACGTAGAAGACGGCCCGGGGCTTCCCGTAGAACGCGCCGGGCAGGGTGCCGCGGGTTACGTGTGCAGCCATCCACTTGCCGAACGACGACTTGCCCGTGCCCTCGCGACCGGCAGCAACGGATAGGGCACCTGCGGGTACTCGGCCCTCGCTGTCGTCGAGCCACGCCCACACGACGGGCTCGGGCTCGATGTCCGATGCGCGGGTGAGGCGGAGCGAGCGGCGAGGCGCCGCGGGGGTGTCGAGGTCGCCCCAGTCGACGCCGTCAGTACCTGTGTCGGGGAGGCCCGAGAGCCCCGCCGCCAGGATGCTGGCGGGCGGCAGGGTCTCGGGGTTGTACGAGGTGGTCACGCGGTGGCCTCCTGGCCGAAGACGAGATAGCGGCCGGGCTGGCCGGGGATGCGGATGGGCGGCCATCCCCGGGTGGCGCGGAGCTCGTGCGGGGTGCGGTTGCTAGCCCGGTCGGCGGCGGCCCGGCGCTCGGCGGCGGTCTGCCGGGCCGCGAGTGCGCGGCCGAGGGTGGCGGCGTGCGCGTTGGCGTCGGCCGTGACCTCCCGCCACCACTCCTCGGGGTCGTTGTCCATGAGCCAGTCGAGACGCAGCCGCTCGGCCTCCGCGCGGCGGTGCAGCTCGGCGGCCTCCAAGGTGGCCGCGTAGCAGCGCGGGTCCTTGGGGTTGAGCTGCAGCCACTCGGCGCTGCCGTAGGCCGGCCACGTGTCAACACCGAGGGCGGCCACCTGCGTCTCCGCGCGGAGTGCCGTGATGTCGCCGGGGGTGATGCCCTCGGGTACGGCTCGCAGGGGGCGCCCCCGCCCGGCGTCGACCAGGCGGAGGCGGTCCTGCGGGCGGGTGGTCACTCGGCTGCCTCGGCGGCGAGGTAGGCGCGCATCGCCCGCAGCCGCGGGATGAACTCCTCCAGGTCGCTGATGAGCTTGTCCGTCCCGGCGACGTCCAGGTCGACGGCGCCGCCGGCGTGGTTCCAGACCGCCACCACGCTGGGCGAGGACTCGGGGGTGTAGATCTCGGCGCCGAGCAGCAGCTCGTCGGTGCCGGGAACGGTGACCTTGAGCAGCGTCCGGTCGGGGTCGATCGGCTCGCTCTCCTCGGCGATGACCCGCTTGAGCAGCTTCTCGGCGGCGGTGAGGACGGCCGTCACGTTGCCGTGCTTGTCGATCTGGTCGAGCAGGATGGTGAAGATCTCGCGCCCGGGACCGTTCTCGGCGACGAGCTGGCGAAGCTTGCCGATCTTCTCGTCATCGGTGAGCCCGGCCGGGGCAGGGCGGACCGTCGGGGTGGCGGTCACCTGGGGGAGGGTCGTACGCTTCGACATTGAAGCTCCTTTCAGCGGCGGCGCAACGGGTGTGCAAGACCCGCGCCGCCGTTCGGCTGTTCACGAACGGTTGGTGCTTCGGGCCCCTGGCTACAGGCGTTGGCGCGCCTGCTGGGGGCCGTTTTCATACGGCTTCGAGAAGCGCGACGAGCGAGGCGTTGACGACCACCACTCGGCTGCCGAACGACAGGGTCCGGATCGGGCAGTCGCCGCGCTTGATCTGTGCGTACAGGTGGCTGCGGGAGCATCCGAGGGCCGCGGCCGCCTTGGCGACCGACACGGTGGCCGGCCACTGGCGAATCTCGTCGAGGGTGACGCTCACGCGGCACTCCCGGCGGGGATCGTCTGCGCCTGCAGCCATTCCTCGATCGCCGAGGGGCGGTACAGCACCCGGCCGGAACGCGCCGGCGAGGTCTTGATGTAGGCCGGTCCGATGCCGGACCAACGCCAGTTGGCGAGCGTCTGCTGGGCGATGCCGTACCGCGCCTCGACCTGCGCGGGGGGCAGCAGTTTCTCGTTCATGCCCTGCCCTTCTACTGGGAGCATGCGTTGCACGTTAGCACCATATGATGCTAGAAAGGTGCCATGACGGAGATGGTAATGGAAAACAGCTGCACCGCAAGGGACCCAGTGGTGCTTACGCTGATTCCCATGACGGAGCAGCAGCGCGGACGCCGCGCCATCGAGATCGGTCCCACCGGGCAGGCCGTTGCCGGAAACCTGGCGCGGCTCCGCGAGCGGCGAGGGCTGACGACACGGCAGCTGTCGGCCTTGCTCGAACGGGCTGGCCGCCCCATTCCCGCCTCTGGCATCACACGGATGGAGAAGGGGGAGCGGGTCGCCAATGTGGACGACGTTGCAGCTCTGGCCGCAGTGCTCGGCGTGTCGCCCTCAGCCCTGATGCTTCCGCTGGGCGACGCCCCCGACGAGCTCATCGAGGTGACGGGCGGCGGGACAGTCCCAGCAAACGTGGCCTGGGATTGGATGGACGGGCGGCGGCCCCTGCAGTGGCCGGAGGGCGACACGAGCACGGCGGACTTGGAGTATCGCCTGTACAGCCGCCCTCCCGGTCGACGCGAGGTCTTCGGCGTTGTACTGCGGCCGCGAGGAGTCCGCGGCGAGGAGCAGATCGCCAAGATTCGCGAGGCGTACCAGGCCCTTGCGGCCACAGGTCTCGACATCGACGAGCTGCAGCGGCTCGACCCGGAGGCGTTCAAGCAGCAGATGGGAGAGAGCGGAGGAAGCAGTGGCTGATCCGACGATCAAGAAGATCACGCTTGCCAGCGGGAAGACTCGGTACCGGTTCGTCGTCGACATCGGCCGGGACGAGAACGGCCGGCGCAAGCAGCTGACTGTCACGAAGGACACGAAGAAGGCGGCCGAGGCCGAGCTCGCGCGGATCACACACGAGCGGAACAACGGTTCCTTCGTCGCCCCCACCGACCTCACAGTGTCGCAGTGGGTCCGGCTGTGGCTTGAGCGCAAGGCGCGTGACATCGAGGAGACGAGCCTGCGCGCGTACGAGGGCGCCCTCGTCCATGTCCATGAGCGGATCGGGCACATTCGCCTCCAGGCCCTCACCGAGGACGACGTCGAGGACCTGGCGCAGTGGCTCGTCACCGGCGCCCGTAGGCGCGGCGGGAAGCCCGGGACGGGCCTGCGGGTGAGCACCGCCGAGGGTGTCCTGTCGAAGCTGCGCGAGTGTCTCGGGCGGGCGGTCGTGCGGCGCATGATCGCGGTCAACCCCGCCGAGTACGTCAAGATCCCGCTGCAGGCGAAGAAGCAGGATCGGAAGGATCACCGGCGTGAGCGTCCGTGGACGCCGGCCGAGGTCCGGTCGTTCATCCGGGTCATCGAGGATGACCGGCTGCACGCCCCGTACCTGCTCTCCCTTATGGGGCTGCGGCCCGCTGAGGTTGTTGGCCTGCGCTGGTCGGACGTCGACCTCACGGTCGGCACTCTGGAGACGGCGAACACGCGGACCATGCTCGGGAACCGGTGGGTCCTGGAGAAGGACACCAAGACCGAGGCCGGCGAGCGGAAGCTGCCGCTGCCGAGCAAGGCTGCCGAGGCGCTGCGGAAGTTCAAGGCGCGGCAGGCGGCCGAGCGGCTGGCCGCGGGCGAGGGGTACACGGAGACGCCGTACGTCGTCGTGAACGAGCTCGGCCTGCCGCTGAACATCCGGCAGCTGCGAGAGCGCGCGTACAGCCTCATGCACCGGCACAAGCTGCGGCGCGTGCGCCTGTACGACGCCCGGCACTCCTGCCTGACCTACCTGGCGAACAACGGCGTCCCAGACCACATCCTGGCCACCTGGGCGGGACACACCTCGGCAAGCTTCACCAAGCGCCGGTACGTCCACCCGGACGTCGAAGACCTGCGGCCGGCGGCCACCGCGTGGGACGTGTTCCACAGCGATGACCGACCGACCGTCAGTGAGAATCTGTGAGAGATAACCACCCGTAGACCGCTCAGCGACTCCCTGACCAGCCTGTATCCCGGGTTCGTAGACTCGGGGGAAGAGCCTACGGGGTCGCCGGTCCCGGTCCGGGCGCGGGGGCTTGTTCGGCGGCGGCGCGGACGTCGATCTCGCGCCAGAAGCCGGCGCGGATGGCGTAGCGGTCGTGCTCGTCGATCTGGTCGTCCTTGTGGGCGAGGAGGCCGAACCGGGCGGCGTAGCGGAGGAGTTCGCCGTCGATGCGGTGGGGGATGCGGGGGTAGAGGACGGAGAGCCGGTGGACGTGGCTCTGCTCGGGGAGCCGCTCCAGCCACCGCCGGGCGAACACCTGTCCGACTTCGAAGGGGTCGCCGCCGACGGTGGTGATGTCGTCCTCGCGGTCGGCCCAGCGCTGCTCGGCGCTGGTGAGCTGGGCGAGGGTGGGCAGCGAGGCGGTCTCGGGCGGCTCGCCGAGGGCGGTCGCGGGCCGCTCGACCCAGCCCCGGTCGGAGGACCAGCGCAGGGCGCTGGCCGCCTGGGCCGCGGCGGGATGCGGGGCGGCGGGGCGCAGCCCGGCGAGGTCCTTGGGGGTGGGGACGGCCTTTCCGGCGGCGGGGGCCGGGACGGCGGGGCCGTGGCCGTGGCCGTCGGCGGAGGGGGCGGGGGCCGCGTCGGGGGCCTGCCGTCCGTCGCGCGCGGCGGCCGCGGCGGCCTCGGCGGCCCGTTCGGCGGAGGCGAGGGCGGCCTCGGGGAGCGGCGCGGAGAGGATGGCGGCGATCTCGGGGCGGGGCGCCGGCGGCGGGGCGCAGACGCCGGTGAGGTCCTTGGCGCGGACGGCCCGGGTGATCCAGGCCCGGTCGAGGACGCGGCGCTCGTCGGCCTCGGCGACCAGGTCCTCGGACTGGTTGTAGTCGCCGTCGGCGGCCTGGACGGCCCAGAGGTGGACGGCGACGCCGTGCTCCTTGGCGGACATCAGACCGGGCAGCAGGTCGCCGTCGCCGGTGACGAGGACGATGTCGGTGCAGGCGCGGTTGCGGGCCAGCTCGGTCAGCTCGGTGTGCATGGCCGCGTCGACGCCCTTCTGGGCCCATCGCCCGTCGCTGCGGGTCAGGGCGCCCAGCCGGACGGTGACCCGGGGCATCACGCGCAGCCTGCGGTGCTCGGGCTGGGGGACCCGGTCGGGGGCGCCGTCGAACCAGTAGATCCGCAGCAGCGGGAGGCCGGTCTCGGTCTCGGCCCGCTCCCTCAGCTGCCTGATGAGGCCCGCGTGGTCCACGCTGATGCGGGAGCGGGCAGGTTCCCCGGCGAGCAGGCTGGCGGCGGCCCCCAGCAGATAGCCGGCGTCCACCAGAACGACGCATCGGTCCACGTGCTCCACCCTCTTTCGGATCTCGGCCGGACTCGGGATCTCAGGTGTTCCGGGTTCCTTCGAGTCTGCCCGACGCCCAGGGGGTTGACGGCCGGAACTGGATCATCGGCGTGGCGGAGCCGCACCCGCTCCCCGGGCGGGGCGCCCTCACGCACCGTAATGATCCAACATGCGGTGGTTTCTCCCGTGTGTGAGTCTGACAGCGGCTTTGGCCCCCAGATCCCTTCGAGGAGGCATCATCCCCATGGCCAAGAACCGCAACCAGAACCGTCAGAAGCAGCAGTCGCCGGCCGAGCGCGGTGCCCAGCAGGCGCAGCAGTCGTCCCTGGAGTCCCAGGCCGAGAACCGCGCCTCCCAGGTCACCCCCGGTGACATGGCGCGGAAGGGCCGTCAGAAGCGCTTCGGCCACAACTGACGCCCGGAAGACGGCAAAGGGGCGCGCCCGTGACGACGGGCGCGCCCCTTGCGCGTGCGGGCGGGCGGGTTATCCGGCCAGGCAGGACGGGCCGAGCAGCACCTTCAGGTCGCCGAAGAGGGCGGGGTCGGCCGTCACCCGGTGCCGGTCGAGGCGGAGCACGGTGGTGGAGCGGGGGCCCTGGAGCTTGATCCGCACCTCGGTGTTGCCCTTGTGGTGGCGGAGGATCTCGTCCAGCCGGCTCACCATCGGCGGGGTGACCTTGAGGGCCGGGATGGTGAGGACCACCGGGGCGTCGGTCCCGGCGTGGGAGAGGTCGGGGACCATCAGCTCCATGGCGACCAGGCGGGGGACGTCCTCGCGCTTGTCGAGCCGGCCCTTGACGAAGACGACGGCGTCCTCGACGAGCTGGGTGGAGACCAGCTGGTAGGTGGCGGGGAAGAACATGCACTCGATGGAGCCGGCGAGGTCCTCGACGGTGGCGATGGCCCAGGCGTTGCCCTGCTTGGTCATCTTCCGCTGGAGGCCGGAGATGATGCCGCCGATGGTGACGACCGCGCCGTCGGCGTGCTCGCCGCCGGTGAGCTGGGAGATCGCCGCGTCGGTCTTGTCGGAGAGGACGTGCTCGATGCCGAAGAGCGGGTGGTCGGAGACGTACAGGCCGAGCATCTCGCGCTCCTGGGCGAGCAGGTAGGACTTCTCCCACTCGACGTCGGAGAACTCGACGTCGAGGCCGAAGCCGGGCTCGTCGCTCGCCTCGTCGCCCATGCCGCCGAAGAGGTCGAACTGTCCCTCGGCCTCCTTGCGCTTGACCGCCACCACGTTGTCGATCATCGGTTCGTGGTGGGCGACCAGGCCCTTGCGGGTGTGGCCCATCTCGTCGAAGGCGCCGGCCTTGATGAGCGACTCGACGGTCCGCTTGTTGCAGACGACGGCCTCGACCTTGTCGAGGAAGTCCGGGAAGGAGGCGTACTTCCCCTTCGCCTTGCGCGACTTGATGATCGACTCGACGACGTTGGTGCCGACGTTGCGGACGGCGGAGAGGCCGAAGAGGATCACGTCGTCGCCCTGGGCGGCGAAGTTCGCCTCGGACTCGTTGACGTTGGGCGGGAGCACCTTGATGCCCATGCGGCGGCACTCGTTCAGGTAGACCGCGGACTTGTCCTTGTCGTCCTTGACCGAGGTCAGCAGGCCGGCCATGTACTCGGCCGGGTAGTTGGCCTTGAGGTAGGCGGTCCAGTAGGAGACCAGGCCGTACGCGGCCGAGTGGGCCTTGTTGAAGGCGTAGCCGGCGAAGGGGACCAGGACGTCCCACAGGGCCTTGATGGCCTCGTCGCTGTAGCCCTTCTTCTTGGCGCCGGCCTCGAAGATCACGAAGTTCTTCGCCAGCTCCTCGGGCTTCTTCTTGCCCATCACGCGGCGGAGGATGTCGGCCTCGCCGAGCGAGTAGCCGGCGATGATCTGGGCGGCCTTCTGCACCTGCTCCTGGTAGACGATGAGGCCGTAGGTGACCGCGAGCACCTCTTCGAGCGGCTTCTCCAGCTCGGGGTGGATCGGGGTGATCTCCTGCTGCCCGTTCTTGCGCAGCGCGTAGTTCGTGTGCGAGTTCATGCCCATCGGGCCCGGCCGGTACAGGGCGGACACGGCGGAGATGTCTTCGAAGTTGTCGGGCTTCATCAGCCGCAGCAGGGACCGCATGGGGCCGCCGTCGAACTGGAAGACGCCGAGGGTGTCGCCGCGCTGGAGGAGCTCGAAGGTCTTCGGGTCGTCGAGCGGGAGGGCCAGGAGGTCGAGCTCGATCCCCTTGTTGGCCTTCACCATCTTGACGGCGTCGTCCATGATCGTGAGGTTGCGCAGGCCCAGGAAGTCCATCTTGAGCAGGCCGAGCGACTCGCACTGGGGGTAGTCCCACTGCGTGATGGTGACGCCGTCGGTGTGCCGCACCCAGATCGGGGCGTGGTCGACGATCGGCTCGCTGGACATGATCACGCCGGCGGCGTGCACGCCCATCTGGCGGACCAGGCCCTCGACGCCCTTGGCGGTGTCGATGACCTTCTTCACGTCGGGCTCGTTCTCGTACATCGCCCGGATCTCGCCCGCCTCGCTGTAGCGCGGGTGGGAGGGGTTGGTGATGCCGTCGAGGTCGATGCCCTTGCCGAGGACGTCGGCGGGCATGGCCTTGGTGAGCCGGTCGCCCATGGCGTACGGGTAGCCGAGGACGCGCGCGGAGTCCTTGATGGCGTTCTTCGCCTTGATCTTGCCGTAGGTGCCGATCATGGCGACCTTGTCGGCGCCGTACTTCTCGGTCACGTAGCGGATCACCTCGACGCGCCTGCGCTCGTCGAAGTCGATGTCGACGTCGGGCATCGAGATGCGCTCGGGGTTGAGGAAGCGCTCGAAGATCAGGCCGTGCGGGATCGGGTCGAGGTCGGTGATGCCCATGGCGTACGCGACGATCGAGCCGGCCGCGGAGCCTCGGCCGGGGCCCACGGCGATGCCCTGCTTCTTCGCCCACATGATGAAGTCGGCGACGACGAGGAAGTAGCCGGGGAAGCCCATCGAGATGATGGTGTCCATCTCGTACTCGACCTGCTTCATGCGGTCCTCGGGGATCCCGTTCGGGAACCGGCGGTGCATGCCGCGCATGGTCTCCTCGCGGAACCAGCTGACCTCGGTGTAGCCCTCGGGGATGTCGAACTTCGGCATCAGGTTCTTCTCGACGAACATGCCCTCGGTCGACACCTGCTCGGCGACCAGGAGGGTGTTGCGGCAGCCCTCCTGCCAGGCGTCCGAGGAGTCGACGGCGTACATCTCGTCCGTGGACTTCAGGTAGTAGCCGGTGCCGTCGAACTTGAAGCGGTCCGGGTCGGAGAGGTTCTTGCCGGTCTGAATGCACAGCAGGGCGTCGTGGGCGGTGGCCTCGTGCGCGTAGGTGTAGTGCGAGTCGTTGGTGACCAGCGGCGGGATGCCGAGCTTCTTGCCGATCTCCAGCAGGCCGTCGCGGACCCGGCGCTCGATCTCGATGCCGTGGTCCATGAGCTCCAGGAAGTAGCGGTCCTTGCCGAAGATGTCCTGGTACTCGGAGGCCGACTTCAGGGCCTCGTCGAACTGGCCGAGGCGCAGCCGGGTCTGGAGCTCGCCGGAGGGGCAGCCGGTGGAGGCGATCAGCCCCTCCGACCACTGGGAGATGGTCTCCTTGTCCATCCGGGGCCACTTCTGGAGCCAGCCCTCGGCGTAGGCGTCGGAGGAGAGCTTGAAGAGGTTGTGCAGTCCGGTGGCGTTCGCCGCCCAGATCGTCTTGTGGGTGTAGCCGCCGGAGCCGGAGACGTCGTCCCGCTTCTGGTGCGGCTGGCCCCACTGGATCTTGCGCTTGTTGCGCCGGGACTCGGGGGCGACGTACGCCTCGATGCCGATGATCGGCGTCACGCCCGCCTTCTTGGCGCTGTGGAAGAAGTCGTACGCGCCGTGCAGGTTGCCGTGGTCGGACATGGCGATGTGGGTCATGCCCATCTCGTTGCACGCGTTGAACATGTCCTTCAGCCGCGCGGCACCGTCCAGCAGGGAGTACTGGGTGTGGACGTGGAGGTGCGTGAAGGGCGGCTTGGTCACGGGGGGTGCCTCCGACTATGAACTTCTGGGGGGACAGCCCCGAAGTCTACGTCGGACGAGTGACAGGAGGGGGGCACCGACGGCTAGGGTCGCGCGTGGGGTGAGGTGAAACACCCGTCCCATTTGTCTGTACCCCGTCATGCACCAGGAGGCACCCTCGATGCCGGTCCCCCAGCCCGCCGCCGACGAGCGCGGTGAGCAGATCCTCGCCGTCTTCGACACCGCCTTCGGCGAGCTGCTCGCCGCCGACCCGGCCGCCTTCCGGGTCAAGTTCCGGAAGATGGCGGGCTCCGCCTTCGCCTTCTACCGGGGCACCGCGTGCCTCTTCTACCGGGACCTGGAGGCGGAGGCCCACGGGGGCCCGTTCCTGGACGAGCGGACCGGCCGGGTGTGGATCCACGGCGACCTGCACGCGGAGAACTTCGGCACCTACATGGACGCCCACGGGCGCCTGGTCTTCAACGTGAACGACTTCGACGAGGCGTACGTGGGGCCCTTCACCTGGGACCTCAAGCGGCTCGCCGCCTCGCTGGCCCTGCTCGGCTACGCCAAGGCGCTGAGCGACGAGCAGATCACCCGCCTGGTCCGGATCTACGCGGCGGCCTACCGGGAGCGGATAGGCGCCCTGGCCTCCGGCAGCCGCGGCGACCAGGCGCCCGGCTTCACCCTGGAGACCGCCGACGGCGCGCTGCTCGGGGCGCTGCGCCAGGCCCGGGCGATGACCCGCTTCGGGCTGCTGGAGTCGATGACCGAGATCCGGGAGTACGACCGCCGCTTCGCGCCCGGCGGCGGGACGGTCGAGCTGGACGCGGCGACCCGCTACAAGGTGCTGGCGGCCTTCGACGGCTATCTGGCGACCCTGCCGGAGTCCTCGCTGGTCCGCCCGGACTCGTACCGCGTGAAGGACGTCGTCGGGCGGCGCGGGATCGGCATCGGCTCGGCCGGCCTCCCCTCGTACAACATCCTGCTCGAAGGGCACAGCGACGCCCTGGAGAACGACGTCGTGATCTACATGAAGCAGGCGCAGACCCCGGCGGTGTCGCGGCACGTCACGGACCCGGCGGTGCGGGGCTACTTCCGGCACGAGGGGCACCGCACGGTGATCTCGCAGCGGGCGCTCCAGGCGCACGCGGACCCGTGGCTGGGGTGGACGGAGCTGGACGGGGCCGGGCAGCTGGTGGCCGAGGTCTCGCCGTACGCGGTGGACCTGGACTGGTCGGACATCGACGACCCGCAGGACATCGCGCTGACCGTGGGCGACCTGGGGCGGGCGACCGCGACCATGCACGCGGCGGCGGACGAGTCCAGCGGCCACTCCCTGGTGCCGTTCTCCACGGAGCAGGCCATCGACGCGGTGATCGCGGCCGACGAGGAGGGCTTCGCGGAGCTCCTGGTGGACTTCGCCCACGCGTACGGGGCCCGCGCGCGCGGCGACCACCAGATCTTCGTGGACCTCTTCCGCAACGGCCGGATCCCGGGGCTGTAAGCAGGCGCACAGCTCTTTCTTAGGGGGCCCTTACGGCCCGCCGTGGCACACTCGTCCCCTAATGGACATGGCGGGGACGCGGCTGAGGGCGCTGCGGGCAGCGGTCTTCACGACACTGGTCGTGACCCTGTCCGTGGCCTCCCACGTGCTGCTCTCCCGGGCGCCGCTGCCGCTGGGCACGGTCGTGCCGGTCGCGGCCGGGGTCTTCGCCGTGGCGTACGCCCTGGCCGGCCGGGAGCGCGGCTTCGGCCCGATCGCGGGACTGCTCGTCCCGCTGGAGCTGGCCGCCGACACCCTCTTCACCTCCGGCCAGGCCGTCTGCTACGGCCCCGCGGGCGGGCCGGTCGCCGGCGCGCTGCGGTCGCTCGGGGTGGAGGCGCTGTGCGGCGGGGCCGTGGGCACGCCGCTGCCGGGGGTCGCCGCGCCCGAGGGCGGGGCCGCCGCGGTGCTCTCCTCCCCGGATCCGGCGCTGCCGTGGCTGCTGCTCGGCGCCCACGTGCTGGTCGGCCTCTCGGCCGCGAGCTGGCTGCGCGGCGGCGAGCGGGCTCTGGCCCGGCTGCTCGGCGCGGCGACGGCCTCGGCCTTCCGGCCGCTGGAGCTGTTCGCGGCCCTGGTGGGCGCGGACCGTCCGGCGGCGCCGGGCCCGGCCCGTCCGGAGCCCCGGCCGCGCCCGTCCCGGACGCTTCTCCTCGTGCACTCCGTGGGGCGGCGGGGGCCGCCGCGGGGACCGCTCGCTCTCGTCTGAGCGCACGCTCCCCCAGCCTCCCCCTTTTTCACTCCCCGGAGATTCACGATCATGAGTGCACGCAACAAGCAGGCCAACAAGGCCGCCGCCCGCGAGCGTCTGCGCGTCGAGCGCGAGCGCCAGGCCAAGAAGGACCGGGCCCGCCGGCAGCTGATCGTCGGCGTCTCGGCGGTGGCCGTGCTCGCCGCCGCCGGCGGCATCGGCTACGCGGTCGTCCAGGCCAACCAGCCCACCGCGTGGGAGACCGCGGCCGACGCGAAGACGGTCACGGCCCCGAAGAACACCGAGGGCGCGAACGGCACCACCGTCGTCGTCGGCAAGGCGTCCGCGAAGAAGACCCTGGAGATCTACGAGGACTCGCGCTGCCCGGTCTGCGCGACCTTCGAGCAGTCGGTCGGCTCCACCGTCGAGAAGGACGTCGAGGCCGGCAAGTACAGGCTCAAGTACGTGGGCGCGACCTTCATCGACAACATGGACCAGGGCGAGGGCTCGAAGAACGCCCTGTCGGCGCTGGGCGCGGCGCTCGACGTGAGCCCGGAGGCCTTCCTCGACTACAAGGCGGCGCTCTACTCGGCGAAGTGGCACCCGGAGGAGAGCGAGGACAAGTTCGCGAAGGACTCCTACCTCCTGGAGGTCGCGGACACGGTCGAGGCGCTGAAGGGCAACGCGGCCTTCAAGCGGCACGTGGAGGACGGCACCTTCGACGCCTGGGCGATGAAGATGTCGAAGACCTTCGACGAGAGCGGCGTGACGGGCACGCCGACGCTGAAGATGGACGGCAAGACGCTGACGGCCGAGGGCTCGCAGAACCCGCCGCTGACGGTCGAGGAGTTCAACGCCGCCCTCGCCCCGGTCCTGGCCGGCTGACCCTCCCCTCCTCCGCCTCCCCGGTCCGCGCGGACCGGGGAGCGAGGGGCCCGCCGGGAGATCGTCGTGAGCGGCGGGCGAACCCCCGGAGAACTTTCCGGATTCCGCCTGTCAACCATGGGTACCCGTCAGTAATCTGACTGGCCGTGACCAGTCCCTCCCTGTCTCCCGCTCCCACGCGGCGCACGGTCGTCAAGGCCGCCGCCGTCACCGCCGTCGTCACCCCCGCGCTGCTCGGCGCGGCGGCGCCGGCCCTCGCGGACGCCCCGGCGCCCGCCTTCCTCCACGGCGTCGCCTCGGGCGACCCGCTGCCCGACGGCGTCCTGCTGTGGACGCGCGTCACCCCCTCGCCCGAGGCCGTGCCCGGCTCCGGGCTCAGCGCGGACGTCCGCGTCGACTGGGAGGTGGCCGAGGACCGCTCCTTCGCCCGGGTCGTCGCCTCCGGTTCGGCCACGGCGGGCGCCGCCGCCGACCACACCGTCAAGGCCGACGTCCGCGGACTGCGCCCGGCCACCGCCTACTTCTTCCGCTTCGCGGCCGGCGGGGCCGTCTCGCCCACCGGCCGCACCCGCACCGCCCCGGCGGCCGACTCCGCCGCGCCGGGCGTCCGCTTCGGCGTGGTGTCGTGCGCCAACTACGAGGCCGGCCACTTCTCCGCGTACCGCCACCTGGCGGCCCGCGCCGACCTCGACGCGATCCTGCACCTGGGCGACTACATCTACGAGTACGCGAGCGGCGTCTACCCGGAGGCGAAGGACACCGTCCGGACGCACGAGCCGCGCCACGAGATCGTGTCGCTCGCCGACTACCGCACCCGGCACGGCCGGTACAAGACGGACCCGGACCTCCAGGCGCTGCACGCGGCCCACCCGGTGGTGGCGATCTGGGACGACCACGAGTTCGCCAACGACGCCTGGACCGGCGGGGCCGAGAACCACACCCCGGGCGCCGAGGGCGACTGGGCCGCCCGGGTCGCCGCCGCCAAGCGGGCCTACTTCGAGTGGATGCCGGTCCGCACCTCCACCGAGGGCACGGTCTTCCGCCGGCTCCGCTTCGGCAGGCTGGCCGATCTGCACCTGCTGGACCTGCGCTCGTTCCGCTCCGCCCAGGCGAAGACGGGCTCCGGCACGGTCGACGACCCGGACCGGACGATCACCGGCCGGGCGCAGCTCGACTGGCTGAAGGCCGGCCTGGCCGGTTCGGACGCCGCCTGGCAGCTGGTCGGCACCTCGGTGATGATCTCGCCGGTCGCCTTCGGCTCGCTGCCGGCGTACCTGCTGGAGCCGCTCGCCGGGCTGCTCGGACTGCCCGCCGAGGGGCTCGCGGTCAACGTCGACCAGTGGGACGGCTACACCGACGACCGCAAGGAGCTCCTCGCGCACCTGGGCTCCCGGGCGATCAGGAACACCGTCTTCCTGACCGGCGACATCCACATGGCCTGGGCCAACGACGTGCCGGCCAGGGCGGCCACGTACCCGCTCTCGGCCTCGGTGGCCACGGAGTTCGTGGTCACCTCGGTGACCTCGGACAACCTGGACGACCTGCTGAACGTCGCCCCCGGCACCCTCTCGGTGGTGGCCGCGGGCGCGGTGAAGGCGGCCAACCGGCACGTGAAGTGGGTGGACATGGACCACCACGGCTACGGCGTGCTCGACGTGACCGCCGAGCGCTCGCAGATGGACTACTACACGGTCTCCGACAAGCGGGATCCGGCCGCGAGCGCGTCCTGGGCCCGCTCCTACCGGACGCTCAGCGGAACGCAGCGCGTCGAGCGGGTGTACCAGCCGGTCATCTGAGCGACGACCGACCGTCGATTTTCAGCCATGATCCTCCTTGTTAACGGGAGATCACACGGCTACGGCGGGTGGTGGATCCGGAGCCTCGAAACCGGACACACCACCCGCCACCGGTACGGCTTTCGTTACGTCGGCGTCTCAAACTCCGGAAGCGACGCCAAAATTTCTTCCCGATGACCCGAATTGCCCTCCGATTGATTGGGCTTGATCACCGCTCAACGGTGTCTGACATGGACGCGTAATCTCCCCGCCGTGGCGAGGAAGTACCTCTCCACCACCCCCCGCGAGGAGTCACCTGTGCGTGCTCTTGTCCGTATATCGCCGCGTACGTCACGTCGTGTGCTCGGCACCGCCGTCCTGGCCGGAACCCTGGCCCTGGCGCCCTTCTCCGCCCCCGTCGTCGCCCAGGCCTCCCCCACCCTGGCCGGCGCCTCCGCCGAGGAGTGCGCCGACGGCACGGCCACCCTGTCCGGAGCCCGCAAGGAGAAGGGCGCCGACAGCCACGCCGCCGAGCCCAACGAGGTCACCGCCGCCCAGGCCAAGGCCATGGACGACGACCTGCGCAAGAAGCTGTCCGCCGCCAGGTCGAGCGGCCGGGTCGCCGCCCAGGCCGACGCCGCCGCCGTGGTCACCATCCCGGTGTACTTCCACGTCGTGCACAGCGGCACGACGGGCAAGCTGACGTCCACCCAGATCAACAACCAGATGGCCGTCCTCAACGCCGCCTACGGCGGCCAGGGCACCGGAAACGTCAACACCGGCTTCCAGTTCACGCTGGCCGGGACCGACTACACGGACAACGCCTCCTGGTACAACCTGACCTCGGGCTCCACCGCCGAGAAGCAGATGAAGCAGACCCTCCGCAAGGGCGGCGCCGGCGCGCTGAACTTCTACACCGCCAACCTCGGCGGCGGCCTGCTCGGCTGGGCGACCTTCCCGACCTCGTACCAGTCCAACCCGTCCATGGACGGCGTGGTCGTGCTCGACGCCTCCCTGCCGGGCGGCTCGGCGGCCAACTACGACGAGGGCGACACCGCCACCCACGAGGTCGGCCACTGGATGGGCCTCTACCACACCTTCCAGGGCGGCTGCAACGGCAACGGCGACTACGTCTCCGACACCCCGGCCGAGAAGTCCCCGGCGTACGAGTGCCCGACCGGCCGCGACTCCTGCGCCTCCAAGGCGGGCGTGGACCCGATCCACAACTTCATGGACTACACGTACGACGCGTGCATGTACCAGTTCACCACGGGCCAGGTGACCCGGATGAACGACCACTGGACCGCGTACCGCGCCTGACGGCCCGTCCGCAGACGCCGGACGGCCCCCGGGGAGCACCGCTCCCCGGGGGCCGTCCCCGTCCTCACTCCTCCTCGTCGAGCCCGTCGAGGAAGTCGAGGGCGATCGCCCAGGTCAGCTCCGCCGCCTCGGTGTCCCAGTCCGGCAGCTCCGGGTCCGTGTACAGGTGCCCGGCCCCCCGGTAGCGGTGGACCTCCACCTCCGCCCCGGCCCTGCGCATCTGGAGGTACCAGGCGGACAGCCAGTCGTCCGTCTCGAACGGGTCGGGCTCGGCCACGTGCAGCTGCACGGGCAGGGCGTCCACCGAGGCGTTCGGCGCCAGGTCCGAGGTGCCGTGGAGCAGCAGCAGCCCGCGCGCCTTCTCGTCGCCGAGCGCCAGGGTCTGGGCGACCGAGGCGCCGAGGGAGAAGCCCGCGTAGACGAGGCCGCGCTCCGAGTAGGGGGCGGCCACCAGGACCGCGCGCTTCAGCAGCTCGTCCGAGCCGATCTCGTCCCTCTTCGCCATGCCCTCCTCCACCGAGTCGGTGGTCCAGCCGTCGAAGAGGTCCGGCACCCACACCTGGTGGCCGGCGGCCCGCAGCCGGTCGGCGGCGGCCTCCACGGCCGGGCGCTTCCCGTACACCGAGTGGAAAAGCATGATGTCCATACGGGCCATCCTGCCACCCGCCCCCGGCGACACGCAGGAACCCCCAGGTCAGCGCATCGAGCGCACGTCGAGGTGGCGCAGCACCCGGTCCACCACCTCGGGGTCGGCGCCCGGCTCGCTGCGCGCCGAGAGCACCGCGTGCCGCGCGGCGGACATCATCTCCCGCTGGATCGCCTGGAGCCGCTTCACCCGCTCGACCCGCTCGGTGAAGGCGGCCCGCCGCTCCTCGTCCACCATGTCCGGGCTGATCCGCGCCCCGATGTCGAAGGCCCCGCGCTGGAGCCGCTCGGCGACCTCCTCGGGCAGCTCCTCGACCTCCTCGATCTCCTTCAGCCGCCGCTTGGCGGCCTTGGCCGCCCGCAGGGCCAGCTCCCGCTCGAAGGCGCGCTCGGCGTCGGCGTCGGCCCGCACCCCGAGCCTGCGCACCAGCCAGGGCAGGGTGAGCCCCTGCACCACCAGGGTGGCCAGGATCACGCAGAAGGCGAGGAAGACCAGCTCGTCCCGGCCGGGGAAGGGCGCGCCGTCGTCGGTGGTGCGGGGGATGGCGAGGGCCAGCGCGACCGAGGCCACCCCGCGCATCCCCGACCACCACATGACGACGGTCTCCCGCCAGCTCGTCGGGATCTCCTCGTCGACGTCCCGCCGGTCGTGCAGCTTCTGCGCCAGCCAGCCGGCCGGCAGCAGCCACAGCAGCCGGACCCCGACGACCACGGCGACGACCGCCGCGCCCCAGCCGAGCATCTCGCCCAGGTGCCCCTCGGCGACGCCGAGGACGTGGATCAGCTCCAGGCCGATCAGGCCGAAGGCGATGCCGGTGACGAGGGTGTCGACGATCTCCCAGAAGGTCTGGCCGGCGAGCCGTCCCATCACGTCGTCGGCGTCGGCCGCGTACTCGGCGAGGAAGAGGGCGGTGACGAGGACCGCGAGGACGCCGGAGCCGTGCAGCTCCTCGGCGAGGACGTAGGAGACGAAGGGCACGAGGAGGGTGAGCCCGGTCTGGAGGGTGGCGTCGCCGAGGAAGCCCATGAGCTTGTTGGTGGCCCAGCCGAGGGCGAGGCCGACCGCGACGGCCACCACCGCGGACAGGACGAACTGGCCCAGCGCCTCCGGCCAGGAGAACTCGCCGCTCACCACCGCCGCGATGGCCACGTGGTACAGCACGATCGCGGTGACGTCGTTGAAGAGCCCCTCGCCCTCCAGGATCGACACGAGCCGCCGGGGCAGCCCCAGCGAGCCGGCCACGGCGGTCGCCGCGACCGGGTCGGGCGGGGCGACCAGGGCCCCGAGGGCCAGCGCGGCGGCCAGCGGGATCCCGGGCACCAGCGCGTCGGCCACCGCGCCGACCGCGGCCGTGGTGACGAAGACCAGGGCGACCGCGAGCAGGAAGATCGGCCGCCGGTTCGCCGCGAACTGCCGCCAGGAGGTCCGCTGCACCGAGGCGTAGAGCAGCGGCGGCAGCACCAGCGGCAGGATGAGCTCGGGCGGGATGTCGACGTTCGGCACGAACGGCAGGAAGGCCAGCACGATCCCGAGGAGCGTCATCAGGACCGGCGCGGGCAGCCCGAGCCGGTCCCCCAGGGGGACGGTCAGCAGGGCGCCGAGGAGCAGCAGGAACAGGAGGGCCAATTGATCCACGGCCCCACCCTGTCACGTACGTCCGCTTTGGCGGCGATTGCCCCCGTGATGGGGGCACATGTCCGGCGTGCTACGGGGAGGGGCTCCTCAGAGCACGCGCCGCATCGCCCGGTGGGGGATGCCCGCGTCGGGGAACTCCCCGCCGTACGCCACGTAGCCCAGCCGCTCGTAGAAGCCGAGGGCCCGGGTCTGCGCGTGCAGGTCGACGGCGGCCAGGCCGCGCTCGCGGGCCGCGTCCTCGATGGCCCGGACCAGCGCCGCGCCGATCCCGAGGCCGCGCGCCGCGCCGCTGACGGCGAGCCTGCCGAGCGAGCCGACGGAGGCGTCCGCGCCGGTCTTCCCGGTCGCGTCGGCCCCGTGGAGCAGCCGCCCGGTGCCCAGCGGCACCCCGTCCGCGCGGACCGCGAGGACGTGCACGGCGGTGGCGTCGTACGTGTCGTACTCCAGCTCGCGCGGGACGCCCTGCTCCTCGACGAAGACCTCGCGGCGGACCGCGAAGCACTTCTCCAGGTCGCCCTCGCCCGCGGCCTCGCGGACCGCGTACGCCTCGCTCACCGGCTCTCCGCCTCGATGCGGTCCAGGGCGGTGCGCAGGTCGGCCGGGTAGGTGGACTCGAACTCGACCCACTGCCCGTCGCCGGGGTGCTCGAAGCCCAGCCGGACCGCGTGCAGCCACTGGCGGGTCAGCCCGAGCCGCTTGGCCATGGTCGGGTCGGCGCCGTAGGTGAGGTCGCCGACGCAGGGGTGGCGGTGGGCCGACATGTGCACCCGGATCTGGTGGGTGCGGCCGGTCTCCAGCTTGATGTCGAGCAGCGAGGCCGCGCGGTAGGCCTCGATCAGGTCGTAGTGGGTGACCGACGGCTTGCCCTCGGCGGTCACGGCCCACTTGTAGTCGTGGTTCGGGTGCCGGCCGATGGGCGCGTCGATGGTGCCGCTCAGCGGGTCGGGGTGGCCCTGGACCAGCGCGTGGTAGCGCTTCTCGACCGTGCGCTCCTTGAACTGGCGCTTGAGCGAGGTGTACGCGTACTCCGACTTGGCGACCACCATCAGGCCGGAGGTGCCGACGTCGAGGCGGTGCACGATGCCCTGGCGCTCGGCGGCGCCCGAGGTGGAGATCCGGTAGCCGGCGGCGGCGAGGCCGCCGATCACGGTGGTGCCGGTCCAGCCGGGGCTGGGGTGGGCCGCGACCCCGATCGGCTTGGTGATCACCACGATGTCGTCGTCGTCGTGGACGATCTCCATGCCCTCGACGGGCTCGGCGACGATCTGGACCGGCGCGGGGGCGCCGGGCATCTCGACCTCCAGCCACGCCCCGCCGCTGACCCGCTCGGACTTGCCGACGACGGAGCCGTCGACCTGGACCTTCCCCGCGGCGGCGAGCTCGGCCGCCTTGGTGCGGGAAAACCCGAACATACGGGCGATGGCGGCGTCGACGCGCTCGCCCTCCAGGCCATCGGGAACGGGCAGGGTGCGGATCTCGGGACTCGTGCTCACCCGTCGAGTATGCCTTGTGCGGAAGCCGGCCCGTCCTCCGCGCGGTCCGGACTCAGTCCTTGTGGATCGTGCCGTCGGGGTCCAGGCCCCGGAAGGACAGGATGACGATCAGGATGCCGCCGCAGACGATCGCCGAGTCGGCGAGGTTGAAGACGGCGAAGTGGGCCGGGGCGATGAAGTCCACCACCGCGCCCTGGAAGGCGCCCGGCGAGCGGAACAGCCGGTCGGTGAGATTGCCGAGCGCACCGCCGAGCAGCAGGCCCAGCGCGATCGCCCAGGGCAGGCTGTAGAGCTTGCGGGCCAGCCGGATGATCACCACGATGACGGCCGCCGCGATGCAGGTGAAGACGATGGTGAACGCCTCACCCATGCCGAAGGCCGCGCCCGGGTTGCGGATCGCCTCGAAGCGGAGCAGCTCGCCGATCACCTTGATCGGCTCGCGGCCCTCCAGCTTCTCCACCACGACGATCTTGCTGCCGAGGTCGATCAGATAGGCGAGCACGGCCACCACGAAGAGCGCGACGATCCGCCGCTTGCCCCGGGGCCGCTCCTCGGGGCGCTCCTCCGGGACGGCCGAGTCCTCGGCCCCTGCTGAATCCGGCGTACCGATGACGCTCTCCGCCTCTGCCACGTGAGTGAGTCCCTCGTACCTCGATGCCTGACCGTGCACCGAGGGTACGGCACAGGCGTACGAGACCGGCAGCCCGTACCGCCGGTCCGCGCACGTCGGGGGCGGCACGGGCCGCCCCGGCCGCGGCTAGCCCCGCCGCTCCTGCTTCTGCTTGTCCTCCACGCAGAGGGTCGCGCGCGGGAAGGCCTGCATGCGGGCCTTCCCGATGGGCTTGCCGCAGACCTCGCAGAGGCCGTACGTGCCCGCGTCGAGCCGCTCCAGGGCGTGCTCGGTCTGCTCCAGCATCTCCCGCGCGTTCGCCGCCAGGGCCAGCTCGTGCTCGCGGGTGATGTTCTTGGTGCCGGTGTCGGCCTCGTCGTGGCCCGCGCCGTCGCCGGAGTCCCGCATCAGGCCGGTCAGCTCCTCCTGGGAGTGGGCCAGCTCGCTGCGCAGCCGCAGCACCTCGGCCTGGAGGTCGCTGCGGGCCTCGGCGACCTCGTCCGGCGTCCACGGGTCCTCGCCGGGCCGCACCGCGAGCTCCCCGGTACGCGCCGGGGGCACGGCCACCTCGTCACCGGCGGTCGTGACGCCACCCGCGGTCTTCTTCGCTGCCACCGTCCTGGCTCCTGTCTGCTTCTTCGCGGCGGCCTTCCGGCCGACGGCCCTCTTCACGGACTTCACGGACTTCACGGACTTCACGGACGAGCCGGACTCGCCGGCGGCCCCCGCGGGTTCCTCCGCGGGCCCCGCGGACTTCTTCGCGGTCTTCTTCGCGGTCTTCCCGGCCGCCTTCTCCTCGGCCGCCTTCTTCACGGTCTTCCGCGCGGCCGGCCGCTTCGCCGCCGGCTGCTTCGCGGGGCGTTTCGCGGCCCGGGGGGCGTCCGCCTCCTCCGCCGCGGACGCGGACGCGCGGGACGGGGCCGCCGTCCGCTTCGCCGGCTTCCTCCCGGCCGCTTCCCCCGGGGCCCCGGGATCGCCCGGGGAGCCGGCGGAGCCGGGGTCCCCGGCGGCGGCCGGGGACTGCTTCGCGGCGGTCTTCTTCGCCACCATGTCGCGGCCCCTTCACATTTTGTGATCTTGCTCGCGCATCGTGCTGGGACGATAAATCGACCCAAGGCCGCTGGCAACGGGGCACGCCGCCCATTCCGCCCGCCCCACGGCCCCCGGGGCGGACCCGTGGGAACAGGTGCCCAACTCCCCGCCGGGTTATCCGCCCCGCCGCTCCCCCGCACGGCCCCGCGAAGTCCGCGCCGCCCCGTGTGGCCATTCGGGTCACCCGCAAACCGGTCGGCCCGGTGCCCCCGCGCCCCGTACACTGGCCTCAGCGAGAGGCGTCGATGGGGCCCAGTAGCGTCGTACGCAGCCATGAGCGACCCGGGGACGGTGAGAGCCCGGGGGCGAGCCCGATGCGAAGCATCACCCCGGAGCTGCCGGAAGAAAGCCGCGTGGACACGCACCACGAAGCGCGGTGACTAGAACCGGTGTCGCGACCCCAATGAGGGGGCCCCGGACGGCCACGCCCGGAGCCAAGGAGGGTGGTACCGCGGGAGCGCAGCTCTCGTCCCTCCGACGGAAGCAGGAATTGTCCGTCCGGAGGAGAGTCCGCCGCATGACACCGCCCCAGTACCGCCAGGTGCCCGCCCAGGTCGACCTGCCCGCCCTCGAGCACGGCGTGCTCGACTTCTGGCAGGAGAACAAGGTCTTCGCCAAGACCCTGGAGCAGTCCGAGGGACGCCCCGAGTGGGTCTTCTACGAGGGCCCGCCGACCGCCAACGGCATGCCCGGCGCCCACCACATCGAGGCCCGCGTCTTCAAGGACGTCTTCCCGCGCTTCCGCACCATGCGCGGCTACCACGTGGCCCGCAAGGCCGGCTGGGACTGCCACGGCCTCCCGGTCGAGCTCGCCGTCGAGAAGGAGCTCGGCTTCTCCGGCAAGAAGGACATCGAGGAGTACGGCATCGCGGAGTTCAACGCGAAGTGCCGCGAGTCGGTGACCCGTCACACCGACGCCTTCGCCGAGCTCACCACCCGCATGGGCTACTGGGTCGACCTCGACGACGCCTACCGCACCATGGACCCCTCGTACATCGAGTCGGTCTGGTGGTCGCTCAAGCAGATCTTCGACAAGGGCCTGCTCGTCCAGGACCACCGCGTCGCCCCCTGGTGCCCCCGCTGCGGCACCGGCCTCTCCGACCACGAGCTGGCCCAGGGCTACGAGACCGTCGTCGACCCCTCGGTCTTCGTCCGCTTCCCGCTGACCTCCGGCCCGCTCGCCGGCAAGGCCGCCCTCCTCGTCTGGACGACGACCCCCTGGACCCTGGTGTCCAACACCGCCGTCGCCGCCCACCCCGAGGTCACCTACGTCGTCGCCACCGACGGCGACGAGCGCCTCGTCGTCGCCGAGCCGCTGCTCGACAAGGCCCTCGGCGAGGGCTGGGTCACCACCGGCGAGTCCTTCACCGGCGCCGAGATGGAGCGCTGGACCTACCGGCGCCCCTTCGAGCTGATCCCCTTCGACGCCCCGGCCCACTACGTGGTCAACGCCGAGTACGTCACCACCGAGGACGGCACCGGCCTCGTCCACCAGTCCCCCGCCTTCGGCGAGGACGACCTCAAGGTCTGCAAGGCGTACGGCCTGCCGGTCGTGAACCCGGTCCGCCCCGACGGCACCTTCGAGGAGGACGTGCCGCTCGTCGGCGGCGTCTTCTTCAAGAAGGCCGACGAGGCCCTCACCGCCGACCTCGACGCCCGCGGCCTGCTCTACCGGCACGTCCCGTACGAGCACAGCTACCCGCACTGCTGGCGCTGCCACACGGCCCTGCTCTACTACGCGCAGCCGTCCTGGTACATCCGCACCACCGCCGTCAAGGACCGCCTCCTCGAAGAGAACGAGAACACCAACTGGTTCCCGGACTCGGTCAAGCACGGCCGCTTCGGCGACTGGCTGAACAACAACATCGACTGGGCGCTCTCCCGCAACCGCTACTGGGGCACCCCGCTCCCGATCTGGCGCTGCGACGAGGGCCACCTCACCTGCGTGGGCTCCCGCACCGAGCTGTCGGAGCTGACCGGCACCGACCAGTCGGCCCTCGACCCGCACCGCCCGTACATCGACGACGTCACCTTCGCGTGCCCGGCCGAGGGGTGCTCCCTCGAAGCCGTCCGCGTCCCCGAGGTCATCGACGCCTGGTACGACTCGGGCTCCATGCCGTTCGCGCAGTACGGCTACCCGTACCGGAACAAGGAGCTGTTCGAGAGCCGCTACCCGGCGCAGTTCATCTCCGAGGCCATCGACCAGACGCGCGGCTGGTTCTACACGCTGATGGCCGTCGGCACCCTGGTCTTCGACAAGTCCTCGTACGAGAACGTGGTCTGCCTCGGCCACATCCTCGCCGAGGACGGCCGCAAGATGTCCAAGCACCTCGGCAACATCCTCCAGCCGATCCCGCTCATGGACCAGCACGGCGCCGACGCCGTCCGCTGGTTCATGGCGGCCGGCGGCTCGCCCTGGGCGGCCCGCCGCGTCGGCCACGGCACCATCCAGGAGGTCGTCCGCAAGACCCTCCTCACGTACTGGAACACGGTCGCCTTCCAGGCCCTGTACGCCCGTACGTCCGGCTGGGCGCCGTCCGCCGCCGACCCGGCCCCGGCCGACCGCTCCGTCCTCGACAGGTGGCTGCTCTCCGAGCTGAACACGCTCGTCGCCGAGGCCACCGAGGCGATGGAGGCGTACGACACCCAGCGCACCGGCAAGCTCCTGTCGGCCTTCGTCGACGACCTCTCCAACTGGTACGTGCGCCGCTCCCGCCGCCGCTTCTGGCAGGGCGACAAGGCGGCCCTGCGGACCCTCCACGAGGTCGTCGAGACCGTCACCCGGCTGATGGCCCCGCTGACCCCCTTCATCACCGAGCGGGTCTGGCAGGACCTGGTCGTCCCGGTCACCCCGGACGCCCCCGAGTCGGTCCACCTCGCCACCTGGCCGGAGGCCGACGCCGCCCTCGTCGACGCCACCCTCTCCGAGCAGATGGTCCTCGTCCGCCGGCTCGTCGAGCTCGGCCGCGCGACGCGCGCCGAGTCCGGCGTGAAGACCCGCCAGCCGCTCTCCCGCGCGCTGGTCGCCGCGACCGGCTTCGCGGCGCTCTCCCCGGAGCTCCAGGCCCAGATCACGGAGGAGCTGAACGTCTCCTCCCTGGCCTCCCTCTCCGAGGTCGGCGGCAGCCTGGTCGACACCACCGCCAAGGCGAACTTCCGGGCGCTCGGCAAGCGCTTCGGCAAGGGCGTCCAGGACGTGGCGAAGGCCGTCGCCGCGGCCGACGCGGCGGCGCTGGCACTGGCCCTGCGGGACGGCGGGGCGAGCCTGGAGGTGAACGGCGAGACGATCACCGTCACCCCCGAGGAGATCATCATCACCGAGACCCCCCGCGAGGGCTGGTCGGTCGCCTCCGACTCCGGCGCGACGGTCGCGCTGGACCTGGAGATCACCCCCGAGCTCCGCAAGGCCGGCCTCGCCCGTGACGCGATCCGCCTGATCCAGGAGGCCCGCAAGAACAGCGGCCTCGACGTCGCGGACCGCATCGCGCTCCGCTGGACCGCCGCCTCCCCCGAGACCGCGGAGGCCCTCCGGGCCCACGCCGGCCTCATCGCGGACGAGGTCCTGGCGACGGACCACGCGGAAGGCGAGCCCGCCGAGGGCTACGGCCCCGCCTTCACGGACGAGCCGCTCGCGCTCACCTTCCACCTCCGCAAGGTCTGACCGACACGGGAAGGGCCCCGCACTCCCGGGAGTGCGGGGCCCTTCCGCATGCCGCCCGCGGACGCGGAGGGCGGCTCCGGACACGGCGAAGGGCCGGTCCCCGGGGTACGGGGCCGGCCCTTCGGCTGCCGACGGCTACGTGCTCAGGGCACGTTCAGGCGCCGCCTCAGTTGTCGTCCTCGTCGATCAGGAAGCCGCGCATCGGCGCGGGCGCCTGCTGCATCGGCTGCGGCGCCTGCGGGCGGACCGGAGCCATCGGCTGGGTCATCGCGGGCGACATCTGCTGCTGGCCGCCGTAGGACGGAGCGGCGCCCATGGACGGACCGCCGCCCATCGGACCGTTGCCGCCGTAGGACGGCGCACCCGCACCGGCGGACGCCATGGACGGGGCCGGCGGCAGCGAGGCCGTCGCCGGGGTCCGCGGCGGAGCCAGCGAGTCGTCCGCCTGGGTCTCCAGCTGACGCAGCTGGGACTCCAGGTAGGACTTCAGACGGGTCCGGTACTCGCGCTCGAAGCCGCGCAGGTCCTCGACCTTGCGCTCCAGCGTGGCGCGGGCGGACTCCAGGGAGCCCATCGCGACGCGGTGCTTCTCCTGCGCGTCCCGCTCCAGCGCGTCCGCCTTGGCGCGGGCGTCCCGCTCCAGGCCCTCGGCACGCGAGCGCGCCTCGCCGACGATCTTGTTGGCCTCGGAGCGGGCCTCGGCGATCGCCTGGTCGGCGGTCTGCTGGGCCAGCGAGAGGACGCGGGCCGCGCTGTCGCCACCGGGCTGCTGGGGCGGCTGCGGCTGCATCTGCTGCTGCTGCGGGTGGCCCATGGGGCCGCCCTGCATCGGGCCGGGACCCATCGGACCGCCCTGCATCGGGCCGGGACCCATGGGTCCGCCCTGCATCGGGCCGGCGGGAAGCTGAGGAGCACCGGAAGGCAGCTGCGGCGGGCCCATCTGCGGCGGCTGCTGCTGGACCGGCGGACCGGATATGGCGGCGGGCACGGGAGCGCCGGGACCGACGGGACGGTTGTCCTGCGGCTCCGGGGGCTTGCGCATGGCCTGCTGCTGGTTCTGCGCGGCCGCACGGGTCGCGGCGGCCAGCTTGGCGCGCAGGTCCTCGTTCTCGCGGAGCAGGCGGGTCAGCTCGGCCTCGACCTCGTCGAGAAAGGCATCGACCTCGTCCTCGTCATAGCCTTCTCGCAGGCGGACGGTCGTGAACTGCTTGTTCCGCACGTCCTCGGGGGTCAGCGGCATCTCTTCTTCACCTCTACGTAGTCGTCGGCAGTCGGCAGGACCGTATCGTCCATCCTCACCTCGCGATGGAGTTCACGACGTTGATGAGGATGTAGACGATGATCATCAGAACGAAGAAGGACAGGTCGAGTGCCACGCCCCCGAGACGCAGCGGCGGGATGAGCCGCCGCAGAAGCTTGAGCGGTGGATCGGTGACAGTGTAGGTGGCCTCCAGAACGACCACCATCGCCTTGCCGGGCTGCCACGAACGGGCGAACTGGAAGACGTAGTCCATGACCAGCCGGAAGATCAGGAAGACGAGGAAGCACATCAGCGCGATGTAGACCACCTGTAGTGCGACGCCCATCCCGCGGTTCCCTCTCCCCTGGCTCTCGTTTTCTCAGCTTGCTCCGGCCGCCCTCGCGGCCGGTCCGTCCGGTTTCGGTTCTCAGCTCTGGTTGAAGAATCCGCCCTCTGCGATACGGGCCTTGTCCTCCGCCGTGACATCGACGTTAGCAGGCGACAACAGGAACACCTTCTGCGTCACGCGCTCAATGCTGCCATGGAGCCCGAAGACGAGTCCGGCGGCAAAGTCGACAAGTCGCTTCGCGTCCGTGTCGTCCATCTCCGTGAGGTTCATGATCACCGGGGTGCCCTCACGGAAGTGTTCCCCGATGGTACGGGCCTCGTTGTAGGTCCGGGGGTGGAGCGTGGTGATGCGGTAGGGCTCCCGCTCGGACACGACCTTGGGCATGATCACCGGTGCGTTCTTCTCCAGGCTCGGGCGTTCGGGTGTGATGGATGCCACGGGGGCAATTCGGGCCGGACGACCGCTTTCGGCGAGTACCGGGGCAGAGTGGGCGACCGGCTCCCGGGGGGCCGGAGGGGCCACCACGCGCACGGGCTCCTCGCGCTCGATCTGGCGCGGCGGGGTGTGGCGCCGCTCCCTCTCGGGCTCCGGCTCCAGCTCGGGCTCGAAGTCGTCGTCGGGGTCGAAGCCCCGGCCGTCGTACCCATCGTCCTCCACGAGACCGAGGTAGACCGCCATCTTGCGCATCGCGCCGGCCATGCTCCGATTCCTCCGCTCTGTGGTGGATCGGCCTCGTCACCAAGTGCCCGCGATCCACGCGGCCACCCCGCCGTTCGCGGAATGACCATATTTTCTGCTGTGGTCCGACCTGCTTCGCGACGTTACCCGAGCTTCGGACGGACTCCGAGTACCGCCGTACCGACGCGTACGTGTGTCGCCCCGGCGGCGACGGCGTCCTCGAGGTCCGCACTCATTCCCGCTGACACCATGTTCGCAGCCGGACGGGTCGCGCGCAGGGCAGTCGACAAATCCATCAGCCGGTCGAAGGCGGCGCGTTGCCGGCCGGCGTACTCGCCGACGAGCGGGGCGACCGTCATCAGGCCGCCGAGCCGCAGCCCGGGGGCCTCGTCCAGGGCGGCGGCCAACTCCTCGACCCCGTCGGGCGACACGCCGCCGCGGTCGCCGCGCCCGCCGGACTCGGCGTCGAGGGCGACCTGGATCAGGCAGTCGAGCTCGCGCCCGGCCCTCTCCGCGGCCGCGGAGAGGGAGGAGACGAGCTTGAGCCGGTCGACGGACTGCACCACATCGGCATAACCCACCACGGATCTGACCTTGTTGGTCTGCAACTGACCGACGAAGTGCCAGGTGAGATCGAGGTCGGCACAGGCGGCCGCCTTGGGCGCGGCGTCCTGGTCGCGGTTCTCCGCCACGTTCCGCACCCCGAGCCCGTGCAGGATCCGCACGTCGCTCGCCGGGTAGGTCTTGGTGACGACGATCAGGGTCACCTCCTCGCGGGGGCGCCCGGCGGCGGCGCAGGCGGCGGCGATCCGCTCCTCCACCCGTGCCAGGTTCTCCGCGAGTTCGGCCGTACGGTCCGTCATGCCTCTTCCCTGCCCAACCAGACATATCCCGCGAGTCGCCCCGTGGTGCGATCGCGGCGGTACGAGTAGTGGTCGCCGGACTCCAGGGTGCAGACCCCGGCGTCCTCGACGTCGGTGACCCCGAGCCGGGCCAGCTGGGCACGGACCCCGGCGGCGACGTCGACGGCGGGGGTGCCCCAGGAGGTCTCGGCGCGGGCGGCGGGTTCGACGGCGGCGACCTCGGCGCGCATCGCCTCGGGGACCTCGTAGCAGCGTCCGCAGACGGCGGGGCCGGTGCGGGCGGTGATCCGCGCGGGCTCGGCCCCCAGCTCCGTCATCGCCGCGACCGCCGCGGGGACGACCCCGGCGATCATGCCGGGCCGGCCGGCGTGGGCGGCGGCGACGACCCCGGCGACCGGGTCGGCGAGGAGGACGGGGACGCAGTCCGCGGTGAGGACGGCGAGGCCGAGTCCGCGGCGGGCGGTGACGATCGCGTCGACGGCGGGGACGGCTTCGCCGTCCTCCCAGGGGCCGTCGACCACGGCGACGCCGGCACCGTGGACCTGGTTCATCCAGACGACCAGGGCCGGGTCGAGCCCCAGCGCGGCGGCGGCGCGGGCCCGGTTGGTCCGGACCGCCTCCGGGTCGTCGCCGACGGCGCCGCCGAGGTTGAGCTCCTCGTACGGAACGGCGCTCACCCCGCCCCACCGGTCGGTGAAGGCGAAGTGCGCGCCGTTCGTCGTGTGGCGGTGCCCTATCACTTCAGGAAGTCCGGCACGTCCAGCTCCTCGGCGGGGCTGTCCGCGTACGGACGGGCCGGCGGGACCACCGGCGGGACGGGCGGCAGCGGGGTCTCGCTGACGGGCGGGGCCGGCTCGGGCTGGACGGGGGCGGGCTCCTCGCGGGGGGTCACCGTGCCGAGGCCGCCGAGCGGGCGGGGGGTCTCGGTGACGCGGGGGGCCGGGGCCGGCTCCTCGCGCTTGGCGGAGACCGCGCCGATGATGTTGTCCCGGCGGGCCGGCGGCTGGCCGCCGTCGAAGCCGGCCGCGATGACGGTGACCCGGACCTCGTCGCCGAGGGCGTCGTCGATGACGGCGCCGAAGATGATGTTGGCCTCCGGGTGGGCGGCCTCGCTGACCAGCTGGGCGGCCTCGTTGATCTCGAAGAGACCGAGGTCGCTGCCGCCGGAGATGGAGAGGAGCACACCGCGGGCGCCGTCGATGGACGCCTCGAGGAGCGGCGAGGAGATCGCCATCTCGGCGGCGGCCACCGCGCGGTCGTCGCCGCGGGCGGAGCCGATGCCCATGAGGGCCGAGCCGGCCTCGGACATGACCGACTTGACGTCGGCGAAGTCGAGGTTGATCAGACCCGGGGTGGTGATGAGGTCGGTGATGCCCTGGACGCCGCTGAGCAGGACCTGGTCGGCCGACTTGAAGGCGTCGAGGACCGAGACCTGGCGGTCCGAGATGGACAGCAGCCGGTCGTTCGGGATGACGATGAGGGTGTCGACCTCTTCGCGGAGCTCGGCGATGCCGTCCTCCGCCTGGTTGGCGCGGCGGCGGCCCTCGAAGGTGAACGGGCGGGTGACCACGCCGATGGTCAGGGCGCCGAGCGAGCGGGCGATGTTGGCGACGACGGGCGCGCCGCCGGTGCCGGTGCCGCCGCCCTCGCCGGCGGTGACGAAGACCATGTCGGCCCCCTTGAGGACCTCCTCGATCTCCTCGCGGTGGTCCTCGGCCGCCTTGCGGCCGACGGCGGGGTTGGCCCCGGCCCCGAGGCCGCGGGTCAGTTCACGGCCGACGTCGAGCTTGACGTCGGCGTCGCTCATCAACAGCGCCTGCGCGTCGGTGTTGATGGCGATGAACTCGACGCCCTTGAGACCGACCTCGATCATTCGGTTGATGGCATTGACACCACCGCCGCCGACACCGATGACCTTGATGACTGCGAGGTAGTTCTGCGGTGCTGCCACGTCGAAGGCCTCTCGCCTCGAGTTACGTGTCGTCATTGCGCGGTGGTTGACGCGCCGCGACGACGGATGCCGATGGGGTGGTCCGTTGCGCCGACCCCAACCCTAACGTTGAACTTTAGGGTTACCAGTGTCCCTGTCCGCTGGACTCTTCCGAACAGGACACTAAGTCGACAAGCCGCGCGCGTTCAACGAACACGCCGAACCTCCCGTTTTTCTTTTCACCCTATGTGATCACCCGTAGCGCTGGCCAACCAGGGTGCTGGCCAGCGCGGATGCGCGTCAACTTCCGGAGGAGGCGGGCGCGCTGGGGGCACTTACGTCGAAGTGCCCCGCTTTGGGGGTCGCCTTCATGAGGGCGGTGAGCACCCGGGCCTTCGCGGGCCCGTGTTCGGCACTGCCCCAGAAGACGGTGCGATCCCGGGTCAGCTCCAGAGTGACGGAGTCGTACGAGGAGAGGCGTACGACACGAGTGTCCTTCGCGATCGCGTCCGGGAGTTCACTCCGTACGCGCACCGCCTCGGCCAGCAGCCGGTCCGCGTCGAACCGTCGCAGGCTGGGCGAAGCCGCCGCGTCGAGGACGAGCCGGGGCACTCCCGGGGGCGGGGTGGTGACGGTCGCGAACGGGACGGCGGCGGAGTCGACTTCGGTGAAGGATCCGCGTTTCTCCAGAAGGAGCACGGGTTTCCTTTCGGTCACCTTGAGACCGATTTCGTGCGGCCAGGACCGGAATACCTCGACCGAGGCGATCCGGGGCAGTTCCTCCCGGAGACGGGCCTCGATCGCGTCGACGTCGACGGTGGCCAGCGGTGCGCCGACCGGGACGGCGGCGACGGCCTCGACCCGGGCCGGGGTGAGCACCGCCGTGCCCGAAGTCTTCACACGTTCCACACGGAACCAGGCCGAGCCGTAGAGGGCCCAGACCGTGCCGCCGGCGAGCAGGAGCACGCCGACGGCGATCAGGGCGAGCTTCAGACCGGCCGGACGGAAGCGCCCGCCCGGACCCGCCGGCCCGGACCGCCGGTCCGACGACCCCTTCGGCCTCTCGGTGCCGCTCTTCTCCGCGGTCGTCGGTCCGGCTGCCACGCGCGCCTCTTCCCTCGGTCCCCCGCTACGCCTGCCGGCGGGCGGCGATCGCCTCGTACACCATGCCGACGAGCAGGTCGTCGGCGTCCCGGCGGCCGAACTCGGAGGCGGCGCGGGACATCTCGTACAGCCGGTGCGGATCGGCCAGTACGGGCAGGACGTTGGCCTGCACCCACTGCGGCGACAGCTCCGCGTCGTCGACGAGGAGTCCACCGCCGGCCTTGACCACCGGCTGCGCGTTGAGCCGCTGTTCGCCGTTGCCGATGGGCAGCGGGACGTAGGCGGCGGGCAGTCCGACGGCGGAGAGCTCGGCGACGGTCATGGCGCCCGCGCGGCAGAGCATCATGTCGGCCGCGGCGTACGCGAGATCCATCCGGTCCACATACGGTACCGGCACGTACGGCGGCATTCCGGGCATGTTGTCGACGCGCGGCACCTCGTTCTTCGGGCCGACCGCGTGCAGGATCTGGATGCCGGAGCGCTGGAGCACCGGGGCGACCTGCTGGACCACCTCGTTGAGCCTGCGGGCGCCCTGCGAACCGCCGGAGACCAGCAGCGTCGGCAGGTTGGGGTCGAGTCCGAAGGCGGCGCGCGCCTCGGGCCGGACCCGGGCCCGGTCGAGGGTCGCGATGGTGTGCCGCAGCGGGATGCCGATGTAACGGGCGCCCCGCAGCTTGGAGTCCGGGGTGGAGACGCCGACGGCGGCCGCGTACCGGGAACCGATCTTGTTGGCCAGGCCGGGCCGGGCGTTGGCCTCGTGGACGACGATCGGCACGCCGAGTCGCTTGGCGGCCAGGTAGCCGGGGAGCGCCACGTAACCGCCGAAGCCGACCACGACGTCCGCCCTGGTGCGCTCCAGGATCTGCTCGGCGGCCTTGATGGTGCCGCGCAGGCGTCCGGGGACGGTGATCAGCTCCGGGGTGGGCTTGCGGGGCAGCGGTACGGCGGGGATGAGCGCCAACTCGTAGCCCCGCTCGGGCACGAGCCGGGTCTCCAGGCCCTTCTCCGTGCCCAGCGCCGTGATGCCCACGCTCGGGTCCTGCCTGCGCAGGGCGTCCGCGAGGGCGAGCGCCGGCTCGATGTGACCGGCGGTCCCCCCGCCGGCGAGTACGACATGCACCGAAATTCACCGCTCTCCGGACGGGCGCTTCTTGACGCGCCGTCGCATCGACTTCCATCTCACCCCGGCCCGCTTGCCCCAGCCGGGGCGGCGCAGGGCCAGGGCCGCTTTCGCGGCGGGTTCCTGTCGCGCGAAGGCGATCAGGAGCCCGACGGCGAACATGGTCGGCAGCAGGGCCGACCCCCCGTACGAGAACAGCGGGAGCGGGACTCCGGCGATCGGCAGCAGACCGAGCACCGCACCGATGTTGATCACGGCCTGGGCCGTGATCCAGGTGGTCACGCCTCCCGCGGCGAATCGAACGAAGGGGTCCTCCGTGCGTCCGGCCACGCGGATACCCGCATAGCCTAGGGCCGCGAACAGGGCGAGCACCGACAGCGTCCCCGCGAGGCCCAGTTCCTCACCGGCGACCGCGAAGATGAAATCGGTGTGCGCTTCGGGCAGTTGGCCCCATTTTTCCACACTCGCACCGAGCCCGGAACCGAACCATCCGCCCGATGCCAGAGCATAGATTCCGTGCGCGGCCTGGAGGCACGGGGCCCCCTCGCCACCCGGATCGGTGGCCCCGATGCACTGGAAGCGGTCCATCCGGTGCGGGCTGGTCTTGATGAGCAGCACGCCGATCGCGCCGGCCACCGCGAGCACCCCGACGAAGAGCCGGGTGGGCGCGCCGGCCGTCCACAGCAGGCCGAAGAGGATCGCGGTGAGGATGATCGCGGTGCCCATGTCGCCGCCGAGCATGATCAGCCCGAGCAGCATGAAGGCGCCCGGCACCAGCGGCACGAGCATGTGCTTCCACTGCGTGAGCAACTTCATGTCCTGCTTGCGGGCGAGCAGGTCGGCGCCCCACAGGATCAGCCCCAGCTTGCCGAACTCGCTGGGCTGGAGCATGAACGGGCCGCCCAGCGAGATCCAGTTCTGGTTGCCCCCGACGGAGTGCCCTATCCCCGGGATCTGGACGAGCACCATGAGGAAGACCGCGCCGACCAGGATCGGGTAGGCGAGCGCCCGGTGCAGCTTCACCGGCATCCGGGAGGCGACGAGCAGCAGTCCGGTGCCCAGGAGCGCGGCGAAGAACTGCTTGCGGAAGAAGTAGGACGGCACCAGCTCGTAGCGGAGCGCGGTGATCATCGAGGCCGAGTAGACCATCACCAGGCCGAGCGTGGTGATGAGCAGCCCCGCTCCGATGATCACGTAGTACGCCGTGAGGGGCCGGTCCCAGGCCCGCCGCACGCGCGTGTGGAGCCCGCGTACGCCTCCGCCGCGCGCCCCCCGCGGGGTCGCGGGGGTCCGCCCTCCGCCCGGTCGGGCGGAGGGCCGGCGTGTCCCGGCGATCTTGCTCGGCATGGTCGCTGCCCCCTCCGGTCAGGCCCGGTACGGCCGGACCCTCGCAGTGGTCGGGTCAGGCGTCGCCGGTGGCGTCGAGGGCACGGACCGCGTCCGCGAACGCCTCGCCGCGCTTGTTGTAGTTGGCGAACATGTCCATCGAGGCGCAGGCCGGGGCCAGGAGGACGGTGTCCCCCGGACGGGCGAGCCGGGCCGCCTCGCGGACCGCCTCGGACATCGCCCCAGTGTCGGTCCGGTCGAGGTCCACCACCGGGACCTCCGGGGCGTGTCGCGCCAGCGCTTCGCGGATCAGCGCGCGGTCCGCGCCGATCAGGACGACGCCGCGCAGCCGCTTCGCGGACTTCTCCACCAGCTCGTCGAAGGTCGCGCCCTTGGCGAGCCCGCCGGCGATCCAGACGATCGGGTCGTAGGCGGCCAACGAGGCTTCGGCGGCGTGGGTGTTGGTGGCCTTGGAGTCGTCGACGTACATCACGCCCCCGACCTCCTCGACCGGCTCGATCCGGTGCGGGTCGGGGCGGAAGGCCCGCAGCCCGTCCCGTACCGCCTGCGGCTCGACGCCGAAGGCGCGGGCGAGGGCGGCCGCGGCGAGCGCGTTGGCGATGTTGTGCGGGGCCGGCGGCCGCACGTCGGCGACCTCCGCGAGCTCCTGGGCGTTCTTCTGCCGGTTCTCGACGAAGGCCCGGTCGACGAGGATGCCCTCGACGACGCCGAGCTGGGAGGGGCCGGGGGTGCCGAGGGTGAAGCCGATGGCGCGGCAGCCCTCCTCGACGTCGGCCTCGCGGACCAGGTCCTCGGTCGCCGGGTCGGCGACGTTGTAGACGCAGGCGACCCGGTTGCCCTCGTAGATCCGGCCCTTGTCGGCGGCGTACGCCTCCATGGAGCCGTGCCAGTCGAGGTGGTCGGGCGCCAGGTTGAGCACGGCGGCCGAGTGGGCGCGCACCGAGGGCGCCCAGTGCAGCTGGTAGCTGGACAGCTCGACGGCGAGGACGTCGTACTCCTCGTCGCCGAGGACGGCGTCGAGGAGCGAGACGCCGATGTTGCCGACGGCGGCGGTCCGCAGCCCGGCGGCCTCCAGGATGGAGGCGAGCATCCGGGTCGTGGTGGTCTTGCCGTTGGTGCCGGTGACCGCCAGCCAGGGGGCCGCCCCGGGGCCCCTCAGCCGCCAGGCCAGCTCGACGTCGCCCCAGACCTCCACGCCCGCCTCGGCGGCGGCCGCGAAGAGCGGCTTGTCCGGCTGCCAGCCGGGGGCGGTGACGACCAGCCCGGTGCCGGCCGGCAGGGTCGCCCCGTCGCCGAGGCGGACGGTGATCCCCTCCGCCTCCAGCTCCGCGGCCTGCGTCCGGGAGCGCTCGTCGTCGCCGTCGTTCACGACGGTCACCACGGCGCCCCGGGCGGCCAGGGCGCGGGCGGCCGGGATGCCGGACACCCCGAGCCCCGCGACCGTGACGTGCTTGCCCCGCCAGTCCAGCTCTTCGCTCACTTGTCGGCTGCCCATCCCGCGTAGAAGAGGCCCAGGCCCACGATGACGCACATGCCCTGGATGATCCAGAACCGGACGACGACCAGGACCTCGGACCACCCCTTGAGTTCGAAGTGGTGCTGGAGGGGGGCCATCCGGAAGACGCGCTTGCCGGTCATCTTGAACGAGCCGACCTGGATGACCACGGACATCGTGATCAGCACGAACAGGCCGCCGAGCAGCGCGAGCAGCAGCTCCGTGCGGGAGCAGATGGCGAGACCGGCGAGCGCGCCGCCGAGCGCCAGGGAGCCGGTGTCGCCCATGAAGATCTTGGCGGGCGAGGTGTTCCACCACAGGAAGCCGAAGCAGGCGCCCATGAGCGCGGAGGCCACGACCGCGAGGTCCAGCGGGTCGCGGACCTCGAAGCAGGCGTTCGGGTTGGTGAGGGTCAGCGCGTTGGCGCAGGACTCCTGGAACTGCCACAGCCCGATGAAGGTGTAGGCGCCGAAGACCATCACGGAGGCGCCGGTCGCCAGACCGTCCAGACCGTCCGTCAGGTTCACGCCGTTGGACATGGCCAGGATCATGAAGAGCGCCCAGACCACGAAGAGCACCGGGCCGATGGACCAGCCGAAGTCCGTGATGAACGAGAGCTTGTCGGAGGCGGGGGTCTGGCCGCGCGCGTCCGCGAACTGGAGCGAGAGGATCGCGAAGGCGATGCCGACGATGAGCTGGCCGGCCATCTTCGCCTTGGCCCGCAGGCCCAGCGAGCGCTGCTTGACGATCTTGATGTAGTCGTCGAGGAAGCCGACCAGGCCCATGCCGGCCATCAGGAACAGCACCAGGACGCCCGAGTACGTCGGGTCCTCGCCGGTGATGACCTTGGCCAGGGCGTACGCGATGAGCGTGGCCAGGATGAAGGAGATGCCGCCCATGGTGGGCGTGCCCTTCTTCCCGGCGTGGCCGCGGGGGCCGTCGTCCCGGATGAACTGCCCGTACCCCTTGCGGGCGAGCAGCTTGATGAGCAGCGGGGTGCCGATCAGGGTGAGGAAGAGGCCGATGGCCCCCGCGAAGAGGATCTGCCTCATCGGCCGGATACCTCGCCCTCAGCGTCGAGCAGCGCCAGGGCGACCTGCTCGAGACCGACCGACCGGGACGCCTTCACCAGGACCACGTCCCCCGGGCGCAGCTCCCTGCGCAACAGGTCGACAGCCGCCTGCGCGTCGGACACGTGCACCGACTCCTCACCCCACGAACCCTCGTTATAGGCGCCCAGTTGCAGCCAGGACGCTTCCCTGTCCCCGACCGCGACGAGCTTGCTGACGTTGAGCCGGACGGCGAGCCGTCCGACCGCGTCGTGCTCGGCGAGCGACGCGTCACCGAGCTCGGCCATCTTGCCGAGCACCGCCCACGTGCGGGCCCCCCGGGCCTGTCCGGCCCTGCCCATGGCCGCGAGCGCGCGCAGGGCGGCTCGCATGGACTCGGGGTTCGCGTTGTAGGCGTCGTTGACGATCGTCACGCCGTCCGGACGCTCGGTGACCTCCATGCGCCAGCGCGAAAGGGAGCCGGCCTCGGAGAGCGCGGTGGCGATCTCCTCGACAGGCATGCCCAGCTCGTGCGCGACGGCGGCCGCTGCGAGCGCGTTCGACACGTGGTGCTCACCGTACAGGCGCAAGGTCACGTCGCTGCACCCGGTGGGTGTGTGAAGCGTGAAAGCGGGCCGGCCGGTGTCCGTGAGGCGGACGTTCTCGCCCCGTACGGCCGCTTCGTCCGCTTCGCCGAAGAGGACGACGCGGGCCTTGGTGCGGCTCGCCATGGCGCGGACGAGCGGATCGTCGGCGTTGAGGACCGCCACTCCGCCCTCCTCGGCGGACGGCAGGGACTCGACCAGCTCGCCCTTGGCCTCGGCGATCTGCTCGCGTCCGCCGAACTCGCCGATGTGGGCGGAGCCCACGTTGAGGACGAGCCCGATCCGGGGCGGGGTGAGCCCGGTCAGGTAGCGGATGTGGCCGATGCCGCGGGCGCCCATCTCCAGGACGAGGTGCCGGGTCTCCCCGGTGGCCTTGAGCGCGGTGAGCGGCAGGCCGATCTCGTTGTTGAGGGAGCCGGGCGTCCAGACGGTGGGCGCGTGGCGTTCGAGGACCTGGGCGATCAGGTCCTTGGTGGAGGTCTTGCCGGCCGAGCCGGTGAGGGCGACGACATCGGTGCCGAGCCGCTCGACGACCGTGCGGGCGAGGGCGCCCAGCGCGGCCTGCACGTCGTCCACGACGAGGGCGGGGACGCCGACGGGGCGGGTGGCGAGCACCGCCGCCGCGCCCGCCGCGACGGCGCGCTCCGCGTAGTCGTGGCCGTCGACGCGCTCCCCGGCGAAGGCGGCGAAGAGGCTGCCGGGCTTCACCTCGCGGGAGTCGATGACGACGGGCCCGGTGATCCGGGCGCCCGGATCCGGTATGTCGTGCGCCTGCCCGCCGACGATTTCGGCGATCTCGGCGAGGGAGAGGGCGATCACTGCTTCATCCCTGACTGTTCTGGTGACGGTGTCCGATCGCGGCGGCGGCCGGTGTCCCGCTCGCCGCCTCGATCGCTTCGCGGAGGACCTGGCGGTCGTCGAAGGGACGGACCTTCCCGGCGATCTCCTGGCCCTGCTCGTGGCCCTTGCCGGCGACCAGGACGGTGTCGCCCGGCCGGGCGCGGGCGACGGCCGCGGCGACGGCGGCGGCCCGGTCGGGTTCGACCAGGACGTCGCCGCGCTCCGCGGCGGGCACCTCGGCGGCGCCCGCGAGCATCGCGGTGAGGATCGCGAGCGGGTCCTCGGAGCGGGGGTTGTCGGAGGTCAGTACGGCGGTGTCGGCGAGCCGGGCCGCGGCGGCGCCCATGGGGCCGCGCTTGGTGGTGTCCCGGTCGCCGCCGCAGCCGATGACCACGTGCAGCCGGCCCTCGGTGACCTCGCGCAGCGAGCGGAGCACCGACTCGACGGCGTCGGTCTTGTGGGCGTAGTCCACGACGGCGAGGTACGGCTGGCCGGCGTCGACGCGCTCCAGGCGGCCGGGGACGCCGGGGACGGCGGCGACGCCGTCGGCGGCGGTCCGCGGGTCGAGCCCGGCGGTCGCGAGGGTGGCGATGGCGGCGAGGGTGTTGGCGACGTTGAAGGGGCCGGGCAGCGGGGCGGTGGCGGGGATCCGCTCGCCCTGGGGGCCGACGGCCGTGAAGGTGGAGTCGGCGGCGCCCAGGACGACGTCCTCGGCGCGCCAGTCGGCGTCGGCGCGGCCCTCGGCGGAGAAGGTGACGACCGGGACGCCGGCCTCCTTCACGAGCCGGCGGCCGTACGCGTCGTCGGCGTTCACCACGCCGATCCGGCTGCGCTCCGGGGTGAAGAGGGTCGCCTTGGCCCGGAAGTAGTCCTCCATGTCGGAGTGGAACTCCATGTGCTCCGGGCTGAGGTTGTTGAAGACGGCGACGTCGAAGACGCAGCCGTCGACCCGGCCGAGCACGAGGGCGTGGCTGGAGACCTCCATGGCGACGGCCTCGACGCCGCGTTCGCGCATGACGGCGAAGAGGGCCTGGAGGTCGGTGGCCTCGGGGGTGGTGCGCTCCGACTTGATGCGCTCGTCGCCGATCCGCATCTCGACGGTGCCGACCAGCCCGGTGTGCTTCCCGGCGCCGCGCAGGCCGCCCTCGACGAGGTAGGCGGTGGTGGTCTTGCCGGAGGTGCCGGTGATGCCGATCTGGAGGAGGTCCGCGCCGGGGCGGCCGTAGATCTCGGCGGCGAGTTCGCCCATCCGGGCGCGCGGGTCCCCGACGACGAGGACGGGCAGGCCGGTGGCGGCGGCGCGGTCGGCTCCGGCCGGGTCGGTGAGGACCGCGGCGGCGCCGAGGCCGGCGGCCTGGGCGGCGAAGTCGGCGCCGTGCAGGCGGGCGCCGGCCAGGGCCGCGTACACGTCCCCGGGCCGTACCGCCCGGGAGTCGTGGGTGATGCCCGAGACGGCGACGTCCCGTGCGGCGTCGGGGAGCTCGGTGTCCAGCCGTGCCGCGAGCTCGCCCAGGGGTGTCGGGCGGGCCCGCTCCGGGCGGGGCGGGGTGGTTCGGGACTGATCAGCGTGTGGCACGGCGGTGAGCGTACCGGGCGCACCCTGCGGGGGACCAAACGAGCGGGGGGCGTCGCCGGAGTTCGTTTTCCGGTTCCCGGAGTGGGGGGTGATCGTCGTCACTGGTGGTGCTCCCGGGGGTCACGGGGTGGGTTCGAAGGTGACCGGCAGGCGGGCGGGCTCGCTGCCGGTGGGTGCCACGTGGAGGGTCTTGAGCGCGAACTCCATGACCTTCTTGTAGATGGGTCCGCAGATCTGGCCGCCGAAGTAGCTGCCCTTGGTGGGGTTCTGGATGGCGCAGTAGACGGTGACGCGGGGCTGGTCGGCGGGGGCGAAGCCGGCGAAGGAGGCCGTGTAGCCCTTGTAGCGGCCGAGTTCGGGGTCGACGCGGTTGGCGGTGCCGGTCTTGCCTGCGACGCGGTAGCCGGGGATGGCGGCCCTGGTGCCGGTGCCCTCCCGGTCCTCGACGACCGATTCCAGCATCTGGGCGAGGGTCTTGGCGGTCGACTCGCTGACGACCCGGTTCTGCTCGGGCGCGGCGGCGGGGGTGAAGCGGCCGTCGGGGCCCTTGGTGCCGCGGACGAGGGTGGGTTCGATCCGTACGCCTCCGTTGGCGATGGTGGAGTAGACGGAGGCGGCCTGGAGGGCGTTGACGGAGAGGCCCTGGCCGAAGGGGATCGTGTACTGCTGCGAGGTGGACCAGTCCTCGGGCTTGGCGAGGATGCCGGGGGTCTCGCCGGGGAAGCCGAGGCCGGTGGGGCTGCCGATGCCGAAGCGGCGGAGGTAGCCGTCGAGGACGCGGTTGGACTCGGCCTGGTCCTTGCCGAGCTGGCCGGTGGCGAGGATGGTGCCGATGTTGCTGGACTTGGCGAGGACGCCGTTGAGCGTCAGGTACCAGGTCTTGTGGTCGATGTCGTCCTTGAAGAGCCGGTCGCCGCGGTGGAGCCGGTTGGGGACGACGACGTGGGTGTCGGGGGCGGCCTTGCCCTCCTCCAGGACGGCGGCCATCGACATGACCTTGCTGGTGGAGCCGGGTTCGTAGGCGTCCTGGAGGGCGGCGTTGCCCATGGCGGCGGCGTTGGCCGCGGAGAGGTCGTTGGGGTCGAAGCCGGGGGCGTTGGCCATGGCGAGGACCTCGCCGGTGCGGGTGTCCTGGACGATGACGTAGCCGCGGTCGGCCTTCGACTTGCGGACCTGCTCGCTGATGGCCTGCTGGGCGGCCCACTGGATGTCCCGGTCGATGGTGAGCTCGATGTCGGAGCCGGGGACGGCGGGGGTGCCCTGGGAGCCGGCGGTGGGGACCTGCCGGCCGCCGGAGGCGGTGAAGCGGATCTTGCCGTCCCGGCCGGCGAGTTCGGCGTCGAGCATGGACTCGACGCCGCCGGCCCCGCGGCCCTCGGCGTTGACGTAGCCCAGTATCCCGGCGCCGAGTTCCCCGTTGGGGTAGACCCGCTTGGTGCTGGGCTCGCTGAGGACGCCGCCGAGCAGGTTGACGCCGGTGCCGCCGGCCGCCTGGGCCTTCTGCGCGTAGACCTTCTTGAGGTCCTTGATCTGGTTCCAGACCTGCGGGGTCTGCTTGCGGGCGAGCAGGGTGTAGCGGGACTTGGGGGTGCGGAGCTTCTTCGCCAGCTCGGCCGGTTCCCTGCCGAGGACCGGGGCGAGGAGGGCGGCCGCCTGCTCGGGCGCGTCGCGGACCTTGGACTCCTCGGGGGTGAAGAGCTTCGGGTCGGCGGTGATGTCGTAGGCGTCGACGCTGGTGGCCAGGGCGATGCCGTTGCGGTCGGTGATCTCGCCGCGCTCGGCGGAGAGCGTGTACTCCTGGTAGCGGTACGTGGCGGCCTTGGCCGCGTACGCGCTGGCGTCGACCGCCTGGACCTGGAGCAGCCGCACCACGAAGGCCAGCATGACGAGGGTGAGCCCGACGGAGATCAGCCGCAGCCGGGGCTTGGGGCTGCCGAGTGTGATGGTGCGGGGCTTGCGGGCGGGCGGCCGGGGCGCGGGGCGGCGGGCGGCCGGACGCGGTGCGGGACGCGGGGCCCGCGCGCCGGCTCCGGACCGGGCGCCGGATCCGGCGGGAGCGGCGGACCGGGGGCGGGCCGGGCGCGCGGGTCCGGGGACGCGGCGGCGCGGGGGCTCCTGGGAGGGCACTGCTCGGTCACCTGCCGGAGGTCGTGGGGGCGGTCGCGGTCGGGGTGGTTCCGGTGGCGGTCGGCTTCGGGGCGGTGCCCGCGCCGGGGCCGGGCGCGGGCTCCCGCGTACCGGAGGGGGCGGGGTCGGCCGTGCGGCCGGGGGCCCGGCTCGGCGTGCGGGAGGGCTTCGGGGAGGGGGCGACGGTGGGCTCGCCGAGGACCTTGCCGTCGGGGCCGAGGAAGGCGGGGCTGCCGCCGGGGACCATGCCGAGTTCGCGGGCGCGGCGCTCCAGGGCGTCGGGGGCGGCGTTGGCGTCGACGTCGCGCTGGAGGGCCTGCTCCTCGTCGGTGAGTTCGGTGGTGCGGTCCTTGAGTTCGCGCAGCTTGAAGGAGCCCTGGTTGAGGGCGGAGTTCAGCAGCAGCAGGGTGATGAGGCCGCCGCCGAGGAGGAGGACGACGAGCAGGACGAAGGGGGTGCGGGCGGCCGTGCTGGGTCCGGACGGCATCAGCCGTCCGAGCCGCGCGGCCCGGCCTTTGAGCGGCCCCCTCGCCGTGCTCACAGCACGTCCTCCCGGATGCGCTCGACGCCCCGGAGGCGGGCGGGGGCGGCCCGGCGGTTCTCGGCCACCTCCTCCTCGGTGGGGAGTTCGGCGCCGCGGGTGAGGAGCTTGAGGCGGGGCTGGTACTTCTCGGGGACGACCGGGAGGCCGGGCGGGGCGGTGGTGGCCGCGCCGGCCGCGAAGACCTGCTTGACGAGCCGGTCCTCCAGGGAGTGGTACGAGAGGACGGCGACGCGGCCGCCGACGGCGAGGGCCTTCACGGCGGCCGGGATCGCCCGCTCCAGGACGCTCAGTTCGCCGTTGACCTCGATGCGCAGGGCCTGGAAGGTGCGCTTGGCGGGGTTGCCGCCGGTGCGCTTGGCGGCCTGCGGGAGGGCGTCGCGGATGAGCTCGACGAGCCGGGCGCTGTTGGTGAAGGGCTCCTTCTCGCGCTCGCGGACGATGGCGGAGACGATCCGCTTGGCCTGCTTCTCCTCGCCGTAGGCGCGCAGGATGCGGACGAGTTCGCCGGCCGGGTAGGTGTTGAGGACCTCCGCGGCGCTCATGCCGGTCGTCTGGTCCATGCGCATGTCGAGCGGGGCGTCCTGGGCGTAGGCGAAGCCGCGGTCGGCCTCGTCCAGCTGCATGGAGGAGACGCCGAGGTCGAAGAGGACGCCGTCGACCTTGTCGATGCCGAGCCGGTCGAGGACCTCGGGGAGCTCGTCGTAGACCGCGTGGACGAGGGTGGCGCGGTCCCCGTAGGGGGCGAGCCGCTCGCCGGAGAGGCGCAGGGCCTCCTTGTCGCGGTCGAGGGCGACGAGCCGGGCCTCGGGGAAGGTGCGGAGCAGGGCCTCGCTGTGTCCGCCGAGGCCCAGGGTGCAGTCGACGACGACCGCTCCGGGGGCCTGGAGGGCCGGGGCCAACATGTCCAGGCACCGCTGGAGCATCACCGGGACGTGTCGGTCGTTGCTCAACGCACCCTCTCAGAACGGGCACGGCGAGCGGGTAAGGGGGCGAGCCGTGGGTGCCGCCGCGCACACGGGGGAGAAACCGCCGCACATCGCTCGATTGTCTCCGGGAACTCCGCGTCACTCTAGTCCACGGAGGGGGCCGGTCAATCAACCGGCTGGCGCGTCGCGCGGCGCCGGACGCGCGTGCGGACGTTCGGGGCGGTTCACTCGATCGGCGGCGCCCGGTGCGCACTGTGGGCTGCCTCACACCCGGGATCATTGGGGTTCTTTGTCCTCTTCTCACAGCGGGCCCGCCGGGGCGGTGCGCACTACCGTCGGAGCCATGACGACCTCCGCACACCCCTCCCCCGGCCCGTCCGGCGCGATACCCGCCGGCGGCTCGGTCACCGAGCGGCTCGTCGAGGCGAACGCGCGGTACGCCGCCGACTTCGCCGATCCGGGCATGGACGCGCGTCCGGTGCTCCGCGTCGCCGTCGTGGCCTGCATGGACGCCCGGCTCGACCTGCACGCCGCGCTGGGCCTCGAACTCGGCGACTGCCACACCATCCGCAACGCGGGCGGCGTCGTCACCGACGACGTGATCCGCTCCCTCACCATCAGCCAGCGGGCGCTCGGCACCCGGGCCGTGATGCTGGTGCACCACACGGGCTGCGGCCTGGAGTCGCTCACCGAGGACTTCCGGCACGAGCTGGAGGACGAGGTGGGGCAGCGGCCGGCCTGGGCGGTCGAGGCCTTCCGGGACGTGGACCAGGACGTGCGGCAGTCGATGCAGCGGGTCCGCACCTCCCCGTTCCTGCCGCACACCGACGACGTCCGGGGGTTCGTCTTCGACGTCACGACCGGTCTGCTGCGCGAGATCCACCCTGTGGAGAACGGTTCCGGCACCGGTCCGAGCACATCTTCCGCCTCCGCGTAAGACGACAAACCCCGGCATTCCGTCCGCAGTTGTCCACAGGCGAGTGACAGGGCCCGGCCGTCCCCACAAGAATGCTCGGGTGACACCCCCCGTCCATCCCGTCGGGGGCAGGTGTCCGTTTTCCTGCAAGGCCGAGGAGGGCCGGGGTGACGACCTATGACGACCGAGCGAGCCTCACTGATCTGACCACCACCGCGGAGCGCGTCCGCGGCTCGGTGGAGAGCGTGATCGAGGGCAAGCCCGAGGTCGTACGTCTCGCGCTGACCGTGCTGCTCGCCGAGGGCCACCTCCTCATCGAGGACGTGCCCGGCGTCGGCAAGACCATGCTCGCCAAGACGCTCGCGCGGTCCATCGACTGCTCGGTGCGCCGCATCCAGTTCACCCCCGATCTGTTGCCGTCGGACGTCACCGGCGTGTCGATCTTCGACCAGCAGCGGCGGGAGTTCGAGTTCAAGCCGGGCGCGATCTTCGCCCAGATCGTCATCGGCGACGAGATCAACCGGGCCTCGCCCAAGACGCAGTCCGCGCTCCTGGAGTCGATGGAGGAGCGCCAGGTCACCATCGACGGGCACACCTACGAGCTGCCCAGCCCGTTCATGGTCGTGGCCACCCAGAACCCGGTCGAGATGGAGGGCACCTACCCGCTGCCCGAGGCCCAGCGCGACCGCTTCATGGCCCGCGTCTCCATCGGGTACCCGAGCGCCGAGGCCGAGTACCGGATGCTCGACGTGCACGGGGCGGTCAACCCGCTGGACGACCTCCAGCCGGTCGCCCACGCCCACGAGGTCCTCAAGCTGATCGAGGCGGTCCGCGCGGTGCACGTCGCCGACGCCGTGCGCCGGTACGCGGTCGACATCGTCGCCGCCACCCGCAGCCACCCCGACCTGCGGCTCGGCGCCTCCCCCCGCGCCACGCTCCACCTGCTGCGGGCCGCCCGGGCCTCCGCGGCCCTCGCCGGCCGCGAGTACGTGCTGCCCGACGACCTCCAGGCGCTGGCCGTCCCCGTCCTCGCGCACCGGCTGCTGCCCACCGCGCAGGCCCAGCTCGGCCGGCGCAACGCCGAGCAGGTCGTCCTCGACATCCTCCAGCGGACCCCCGTCCCGTCCTCGGCCCCGCCCGCCGGCCCGGTCCACGGCCGGCTGCCCGGGGGCCGGCAGCTGTGATGGCGACCCCCGCCGCACCCGAGGGGCAGCGGGCCGACGACCGCGCCGGCCCCCGGGCCGAGGAGGGCCGGGCGGGCCTGCGGGCCGCCCTCGGCGGCCTCACCACCCGCGGCCGTTCCTTCCTGGCCGCCGGGGCGGCCGCCGCGGTCTGCGCCTACGTGCTCGGCCAGGCCGACCTGCTCCGGGTCGGCCTGCTGCTCGCCAGCCTGCCGCTGATCTGCGCCGTCGTCCTGTACCGCACCCGCTACCGGGTCGCCACCTCCCGCCGGCTCACCCCGCAGCGGGTGGCGGCCGGCACCGAGGCCCGGGTCCAGCTCCGGATGGAGAACGTCTCCAAGCTCCCCACCGGGCTGCTGATGCTCCAGGACCACGTGCCCTACATGCTGGGCCCCCGCCCCCGCTTCGTCCTCGACCGGGTCGAGGCCGGCGGCCGGCGCGAGGTCTCCTACCGGGTCCGCTCCGACCTGCGCGGCCGCTTCCCGCTCGGGCCGCTCCAGCTCCGGCTGAGCGACCCCTTCGGGATGTGCGAGCTGACCCGCTCCTTCCACGCGTACGACACCCTGACCGTCGTCCCGCGCACCACGGCGCTGCCCCCGGTCCGGCTGGGCGGCGAGGCGGCCGGGTACGGGGAGGGCCGGCAGCGCACCCTGGCCCTCGCCGGCGACGACGACGTCATCCCGCGCGCCTACCGGACCGGCGACGACCTGCGCCGCGTCCACTGGCGCTCCACCGCCCGCTACGGCGAGCTGATGGTCCGCCGCGAGGAGCAGCCCCAGCGCTCGCACTGCACGGTCCTCCTCGACACCCGCCGGGCCGGCTACCAGGGCTCGGGCCCCGACTCGGCCTTCGAGTGGGCCGTCTCCGGCGCCGCCTCCGTCCTCACCCACATGCTGGAGCGGGGCTACGCGGTCCGGCTGCTCACCGACACCGGCACCGCCGTCCCCGGCGAGGGCTCCGAGGGCTACGCGGGCGCGTCCACCGGCGACTCCGCGGAGACGGCCGGGCTGTTGATGGACACCCTCGCGATCGTCGACCACTCGGACGGCGCCGGGCTCTCCCGCGCCTCCGACGTGCTGCGGGCCGGGAGCGAGGGGCTGCTCGTCGCCTTCCTCGGCGACCTCGACGAGGAGCAGGCCGCCCTGGCCGGCCGGATGCGCGGCCGGGCCGGCGCGGCCGTCGCCTTCGTCCTGGACTCCGGCACCTGGCTCACCGGCGGCGCCGTCGCCGGGGCCGTCGAGGCCCGGGTGCGGGAGCTGCGCGAGGCGGGCTGGACGGTCGTCTCCGTACCGCCCGGGGCCCGCATGGCCGACCTCTGGCAGCAGGCCGCCGGGGAGCTGCGCGACACCGCCGCCGCAGACAGCTACGGAGGATGGGCATGAGCGGGCTCACCCGCCTGACACTGGCCGCCTGGGCGGCCTCCCTGATGGCCGCCGGGGCGCTGCTGCCGCTGGTCAAGCCGGCCACCTGGATCTTCACCGCGGCCTTCCTGCTCGCCCTGCAGAGCGCCGCCGGCATGCTGTGCCGGCGGGTGCCGCTGGCCCGGCCGCTGACGGTCGGCGCCCAGCTGCTGGTCGGCGTGGTCGCGCTGACCGCGGTCTTCGCCCGGGAGCAGGCCTTCCTCGGCTTCCTGCCCGGACCGCTCGCGGTCCAGCGGGTGGCGGAGCTGTTCCGGCTCGGCGCCGAGGACGTCGGCACCTACGCGATCCCCGCCCCGGACACCGAGGGCATCCGGCTCCTGCTGGTCGCGGGCGTGCTGGCGATCGGGCTGCTGGTGGACGTGCTGGCGGTCACCTTCCGCCGCGCCGCCCCGGCCGGCCTGCCGCTGCTCGCGCTGTACTCGGTGGCCGCCGGGCTCTCCGGGGGCGGCGCGGGCCGGCTCTGGTTCCTGCTCGCCGCCACCGGCTACCTCCTGCTGCTCCTCGCCGAGGGCCGCGACCGGCTCTCGGCGTGGGGGCGGGTCTTCGGCGGCGCCCAGCGCTCCGGCCGGCCCGGCTCGGCCGCGGGCGGCGGGGGGAGCGCCTTCGCCCCGGTCCGCACCGGCCGCCGGATCGGCGCCGTCGCGATGGGCACCGCCCTGGTGGTGCCGCTCGTCCTGCCGGGCTTCTCCGGCGGGCTGCTGGGCAGCGGCGGCGGCGCGGGCCCCGGTGGGGGCGGCGGAGGCGGCGGCACCATCGCCGCGGTGAACCCGCTGGTCTCCCTCCAGGACAACCTGCGCCAGCCGGAGGACTTCGAGGTCCTGCGCTACCGGACCAACGCCCTGGACAACAGCGGGCTGTACCTGCGGCTCGTCGCCCTCGACCAGTTCGACGGCACCTCGTGGAAGTCCTCGGTCCGCCCGATCGAGGCGGTGCCGAAGGGGCTGCCGTGGCCCGACGGCCTCGCGCAGTCCGTCCGCACCTCCGAGGTGACCAGCAACTTCGTCGCCTCGGAGGGGTACGACCAGAAGTGGCTGCCGATGCCGTTCCCGGCCGCCCGGGTCGACATCGAGGGCCGCTGGCGGTTCGAGCCGGCCGGCCGGATGCTCGTCGGCGACGACAAGCAGACGACCAAGGGCGTCCGCTACCAGGTGACCAGCCTCGACGTGCGGCCCACGAGCGAGCAGCTCGCCCAGGCGGGCCCGGCGCCGGAGCAGTTGCTGCGCGAGTACACCAAGGTGCCCGGGAGCCTTCCCGCCGACGTGAGGTCGACGGCCCTGGAGGTCACCAAGGGCGCGTCGAACGACTACGAGCGGGCGGTCCTGCTGCAGGACTGGTTCGCCGAGGACGGCGGCTTCCGGTACGACGTCGACGTGACGTCCGGGACGGGCACGGAGGCGATCTCCCGCTTCCTGAGGGACAAGGAGGGGTTCTGCATCCACTTCTCCTTCTCGATGGCGGCGATGGCCCGCACGCTGGGCATCCCGGCGCGGGTGGCGGTCGGCTTCATGCCGGGCACCACGCAGTCCGACGGCTCGGTGTCGGTCGGCATCCGGGACGCCCACGCCTGGCCGGAGCTGTACTTCGAGGGCGCCGGCTGGACCCGTTTCGAGCCCACGCCGTCGCGCGGCTCCACCCCGGCGTACACCCGGCAGGCCTCCCCCACCGCCGGCCCGACCGGTCCGGCGCAGCCCTCCGCGACGTCCTCGGCGCAGCCCTCGGCGGCGCCGAGCGCCTCGGAGAGCTGCCCGCCGGAGATGCGGCGCCTCGGCGAGTGCGGCCCGAACCCGGCGGCGGCGGACGACACGGCCTCCGGCGGCGGTACGGACCTGGCGAAGGTGGCCGGCTGGACGCTGGCGGTGCTGCTGGTCCTGGCGCTGCCCCTCGTCCCGCTCCTCTGGCGGACCCGGGTGCGGGCCAAGCGGCTCGCGCCCTCGGGCGGCGCGCTGGCGGTGTGGCGGGAGATCGGCGACACGGCCTGGGACTACGGCCTCGAACCCGACGAGGCGCAGACGCCCCGCAGGACCGCGGAGCGGATCGTCCGGGCGGGTGAGCTGTCCGGGGAGGCGGCGGAGGCCGTGCACCGGGTGGCGGGCGCGGTCGAGGAGACCCTCTACGCGCCGTCGCCGCGGCCGGTGGAGGGGCTCGCGCGGGACGCGAAGCGGGTACGGGCCGGGTTCCACGCGCGGGCCTCGCGCACGGTCCGTCTCCGTGCCCTCCTGGCTCCCCGTTCCGCGGCCCGTCTCCACTGGTCGGCCTCCACCCGCTGGACCGCCCTGAAGGCCCGCGCCCCGCGCCTGCGCACCTGAGGCTCCGGCGCGGACCGCGCTCCGCCGGCCCCGCGGGAACACGTCCCGCGGGGCCGGCGGAGCGCTTTCGGCGGGCGGGGCGTGGGGATGCTCAGGAGGCCGCGGGAGATCGCGGGGGTTCGCAGGAGGTCGCGGGGCCGCAAGGGCCACGGGAAAAGACTGCGCCCCGCCGGGCTCGGGGCCGGCGGGGCGGGGTCACGGGGGTGCGGGGTCTCCGCTCAGCGGGGCGTCAGTGGCCGCCGCCCTGCTGCTCGTCGCGGCGTCGCTGCCACCGCGTCTCGATCCGGTCCATCATGGAGCGTCGCGCCTGCCCGCCACCACGGCGGCCCCTGGCCGCCTGCTGCGGCTGCTCGCCCGGCTTCGGCGCCTTGCGCCAGCCGGTGACCGCCAGGACCGCGCAGCCCAGCATGACGAGGAATCCCACCACGCTGATCCAGATCTGCTGTGCGACCATTCCGGCCATGAGGAGCGCGATACCCACCAGGAAGCCGGCGACTGCCTGATACACCCGACGCCGGGTGTACGTGCGCAGCCCGCTTCCCTCGAGCGCTGTCGCGAACTTGGGGTCTTCGGCGTACAGCGCTCGCTCCATCTGCTCGAGCATGCGCTGCTCGTGCTCCGAGAGCGGCACGGAGTCCTCCTAGTCGTCGGTCGCGGGGGCGACCGGTTTGCGGCCCTTTCAGGATAGGCAGGGAATCGCCCCCGTGAAACCCGCCCTCACTACCGATCAGCCAATCCGGGCCGCCATGCGGTTCGGATGGTGAGGCGTTGATTCCCCAGCCGTCCGCCCGTCATGCCGGATGGTTTCCCTCGATCATACGGCGCGAAGCCGCATATGGGGCGGCCTGTGGCAGAGCCGGGCCCGCACCTCCGAACGGGTGGCGCGGCCCCGGAGTTCCAGCGGATCAGGCGGACTTCTCGGCGAGCACGTGGAGCTGGGTGGCGATGGCGTGGAAGGCGGCCAGTTCGGCGGCGGCCGCCTCCAGCTTCAGCAGGGCCTCGGCGGCTCCGGGCTCGGTGTCGACGAGGACGCCGGGCACCAGGTCGGCGAAGATCCGCACGCCGTGGACGGCGGCCACGGAGAGCCCGGCCTCCTCGGCCAGCCCGGTGAGCTGCTCGGCGGTGAAGCGCCGGGGCACGGGGTCGCCGGCGCCCCAGCGGCCGTCGGGGTCGCCGAGCGCGGTCCGGGCCTCGGTGAAGTGTCCGGCGAGGGCGCGGGCGAGCACCGCGCCGCCGAGTCCGGCGCCGAGGAGGCTGAGCGCGCCGCCGGGGCGGAGCGCGGCCACCGTGTTCCGCACGCCCTCGGCGGGGTCGTCGACGTACTCCAGGACGCCGTGGCAGAGCACCACGTCGTAGGCGCCGCGCTCGGCCACGTCGAAGAGGCCGCGGACGTCGCCCTGGACGCCGGTCACCAGGTCGGCGACCCCGGCCTCCGCGGCACGGCGCTCCAGGGCGAAGAGCGCGTTGGGGCTGGGGTCGACGACGGTGACGCGGTGACCGAGGCGGGCCACCGGGACCGCGAAGTTGCCGGAGCCGCCGCCGGTGTCGAGGACGTCCAGGGCGGCCTTCCCGGCGCTCCCGACCCGGCGGTCGAGGGCGTCCTTGAGGACGTCCCAGACGACGGCGGTGCGCAGGGAGGCGCGCGACGGGCGCGACGACGCCTCACGGCCGAAGACAGCGGATGGGTCCGGCACGGCTCTTGGCTCCTTCGTGACGGGTACGGACCTCCCCACCCTATGGCCTCCGGGGTGCCGTGCCGATCATCCGGCGACGTCGTCCGCCGGGGGCTGCCGGGGCAGCACCGGCTGGAGCGCGAGGAGCCGCTCGACCAGGCGCAGGAAGTGGGCGGCGTCCCTGACCAGGTCGTCGGCCTCGCGCGGGGTCGCGGCCGCGGCGACCCCGGCCTCGGCGAGGGCCCGGCGCGGGGCCCCGGAGGCGAAGAGGACGCTCCATTCGGTCAGCTCGGGCGCGAGCTGCGGCAGCAGCTCCCAGGCGCTCCTTATGGCCTGGCGCCGGCGGGTCGGGGGCACGGGGCGGGCGCGGGCGGCGAGGACGGCGGCCGCGGCGCGCAGGGCGGCGAGGTGCGCGGTGGCGTACCTCTCGTGGGGGCGGTCGAGGGCGGCGGCCTCGTCGAGCCCGGCGTGGGCCTTGGCGAGCAGGTCGAGGGCGGCGGGCGGGGCGGCGCTCCTGCGGGACACGGGGTGGACGTCGGCTGCTGCGAAAGGACTGGCCATGACGAGCCTCCTGTCGTCGGGTGACGGTCTTGTCGCCGTCTGTGTCCATCGTGCAGGCCCCCTCTGACAATCACCCTGACCTGGGGTTTTGCCAGCGAAGCGACTCGCGGGTAACTTTTGCACTGACCAGTCAGTTCAAAAGTGGGGAAGCGGGGGGTGGATCCGTGGGATCCGACGACCTGGCCACACGACCGTCTCCGGAGGACGCCGACGAAGGGGCGGGCACCGGCGGAGAGGCAGGGACCGCCGGAAAGGCCGGCACCGACGGGGAAGCGGGAGCCGGCGGGAAGACCGGCAACGGCGCGGAAGCAGGCGCCGGCGGAGAAGCCGGCCTCGGCCCGGCGGCGCGCGGCGCCGCGCTCGTGGCCGAGGGGCTGGGGCTCAAGGGCCCCCGCGGCTGGGCCTTCCGCGAGGTCTCGTTCCGTGCCGGGGCCGGGTCCCTGGTGGCGCTCGAAGGCCCGTCCGGCAGCGGCCGCACCTGTCTGCTGCTCGCGCTCACCGGGCGGATGAAGACCCACGAGGGCCGCGCCGAGGTCGGCGGGCTGCCGCTGCCGCGCCGGATGGCGGCCGTGCGCCGGGTCGCCGCGCTCGGGCAGGTGCCCGGCGTGAGCGAGCTCGACCCTTCCCTGACGGTGGCCGAGCACCTGCGCGAGCGGGCGCTGCTCCAGCGCCGTTACGACGGTTCGGTCCGCGGCCTGCTGCGCCGCCCCGGCGCCCGGGCCGCCGAGGCCCGGGCCCGGATCGACGAGGCCCTGGCGGCCGCCGGGCTGGACCCGGCCGCCCTGCCGAAGGGCGAGCGGACCTCCGTACGGGACCTGGAGCGCCTGGAGGCGCTGCGGCTGTCGATCGCGCTGGCCCTCATCGGCCGGCCCCGGCTGCTCGGCGTGGACGACACGGACCTGAAGCTGTCGGACGCCGACCGGGCCGAGGCCTGGGCGCTGCTGCGCGCGGTGGCCGACGCCGGCACCACCGTCCTCGCCGTCTGCAGCGAGGCCCCGGCCGGCGCCCTGCGGATCACCACGGTGGCCCCGGCCGCGGGGACCACCGCCGAAGACGACACCACCGAGGAGGGGGCGGACGATGCGCTCGCCGAAACTGGCCGCGCTTGAGCTGAGGCGCTTCGGCAGGGGGAAGCTGCCGCGCGCCGCGCTCGTCGCGGTCCTGCTGCTGCCGCTGCTGTACGGCGCCCTGTACCTGTACTCGTTCTGGGACCCGTACAGCAGGCTCGACCGGCTGCCCGTGGCCCTCGTCGACGAGGACCGCGGCGCCACCGTCGACGGCAGGCGGATCACCGCCGGGGCGGACCTCACCGAGGGGCTGCTGGACAGCAGGACCTTCGAGTGGCACCGGGTCGGCGACGCCGAGGCGCGCAAGGGCGTCGAGGACGGCACGTACTACCTGTCCCTGACCGTGCCCGCCGACTTCAGCGAGCGGATCGCCTCCAGCTCCGGGGACTCCCCCGAGACCGGCGCCCTGAAGGTCCGGACGAACGACTCCAACAACTACATCGTCGGCCAGATCTCGCGGACGGTCTTCTCCGAGGTGCGCACCGCCGCCTCCACCAAGTCCTCCCGGACCTTCCTCGACAGGATCTTCATCTCCTTCTCCGACATCCACGAGGCCACCGCCGAGGCCGCCAAGGGCGCGGCCGACCTCAAGAAGGGCGTGGACAAGGCCAAGAAGGGGTCCAAGGACCTCTCCGACGGACTGAGCGACGCCAAGACCGGCAGCAGCGACCTGGCCTCCGGCCTGAAGAAGCTGGACAAGGGCTCCAAGGACGTCCAGACCGGCACGCGCAAGGTCGCGAACGGCACCCAGGCGCTCGCCGACAAGGTCAACGGCACCGCGGACAAGGTCCGCCCCTACCTGGCGAACAACGGCAAGTCGATCCGCGACACCGCCAAGCTGGTCTCCGACTCGGCCACCCTCGCCCGCAACGACCTGGAGGACCTGGTGCGCCGCGCCCCGCTGCTGCGCACCGCCGCCCACAAGGCGGACGACACGCTCGCCCGGCTGCACCGCGAGTCCTGCGCGAAGCCCGGCGCCGCCGCGCCGGTCGAGCTGCCGGAGGGCGTGACCCTGCCCGAGGGCGTCGCGCTCCCCGATCCCGAGGAGGTGTGCGCGGCCCTCAAGGAGGCATCGACCACCGCCGGGGACGTCGCCACCGTCGCGGACGACGTGCACGAGCTGACCAAGGACAGCAAGGGCGACCTGAAGACGCTGGACACGCGGCTGAAGAAGCTCAAGAAGGAGGCCGACGAGCTGGCCGCCCGCGCCCCGCACCTGGACGAGGACGTCGAGGGCGCCATCCGGAGGATCAACGAGCTCAACACGGGCGCGAAGAAGGTCGCCGACGGCGCCGAGCAGCTGCACACCGGCATCACGGGCGCCCGCGCCGGCTCGGTCAGCCTGGACAGCGGCGTCGGCAAGCTCAAGAAGGGCGCCGGCGACCTCGACGGCGGCCTGTTCAAGCTGGCCGACGGCTCCGGCTCGCTCGCCACCGGCCTCAAGGACGGCGTCGACAAGATCCCGGACTACGACAAGGACGAGCGCGACCGGCGCACCGAGGTCATGGCCGACCCGGTGAAGCTGGCCGCCCAGACGCTCCACAAGGCGCCGAACTACGGCACGGGCTTCGCCCCGTACTTCATCCCGCTCTCCCTCTGGGTCGGCGCGATGGTCGCCTACATGATCATCCAGCCGATGAACCGGCGGGCCCTCGCCGCGGGCGCCTCCGCGTGGCGGATCGCGCTGGCCGGCTGGTTCCCGGTGGCGGCGATCGGCGTCCTCCAGGTCGGGGCGCTCCTCTCCGTCCTGCACTGGGGCCTCGGCCTGGAGATGGCCAGGGCGGCCGGCACGGTCGGCTTCCTCGCGCTCGTGACCTGCTGCTTCGCCGCGATCATCCAGTGGCTCAACGCCCGCTTCGGCGCGGCCGGCCGGATCCTGGTGCTCGCGCTGCTCATGGTCCAGCTGACCTCGGCGGGCGGCACCTACCCGGTGCAGACCAGCCCGGGCTTCTTCAACGCCGTCCACCCCTTCCTGCCGATGACCCACGTGGTGGACGCGCTCCGCCGGCTCATCAGCGGCGGCGGGCTCGGGCCGGTCTGGGAGGCCGTCGCCGTCCTCACCGCCTACACCCTGGGCGCGCTCGCCCTGACCGCGGTCTCCGCGCGGCGCAAGCAGGTGTGGACGCTGGACCGGCTGCACCCGGAACTGTCCCTCTGACCCGCACCGCCTCTGTGAGAATCGATCCCATGGACAGCAGCAGCACCCGCCGCCGGGCCACCCGCGCCAAGCTCTACGAGGCGGCCGTCACCCTCATCGCCGAGCAGGGGTTCTCGGCCACGACGGTCGACGAGATCGCCGAGCGGGCCGGGGTGGCCAAGGGCACGGTCTACTACAACTTCAAGAGCAAGACCGAGCTCTTCGAGGAGCTGCTGCGCCACGGCGTCTCCCTCCTCACCGCCTCCCTGCGGACGGCGGCCGAGGAGACGGCGGCGCGGGGCGGCAGCCGGGTGGCCGCGCTGGACGCGATGATCCGCGCCGGCCTCGTCTTCATCGACCGCTACCCGGCCTTCACCCAGCTGTACGTGGCCGAGCTCTGGCGCACCAACCGCGCCTGGAACTCCACGCTCCTGGTGGTGCGCCAGGAGGCCGTCGCCGTCGTGGAGGGCGTGCTGCGCGAGGGCGTCGAGGCGGGCGAGCTGAGCGGGGAGATCGACGTCCAGCTGACGGCGGCGGCCCTGGTCGGCATGGTGCTTGTCGCCGCCCTGGACTGGAAGGCCTTCCAGAGCGAGCGCTCCCTCGACGACGTGCACGCGGCGCTGTCGCTGCTGCTGCACGGCCGGGTGGGCGGACGCGGCTGATCCGGGACCCGGGCCGCAGGCCGCAGGCCGCAACGAGAAGCGCCGGTCCGACGAGGCTCGATCCCCCCGAGCCACGCCGGACCGGCGCTTCCTTCGTACACCCCCGTGCACGTCCCCCGTGCCGGCAGGCGCGCGGCCCCGTTCCGCCGCCCCGTGTCGGCGGTCCGGAGCCGCGCCCCTTCCGTGGGCTCCACTCTCTCCTCCCGGCGGCCCCTCCCCCATCCGCGCGGGTACTCATCTCGGCCCCTGAGTACGCGTACTCAGTCGTGACGGACGGGCGCCGCCTCGTTACGATCACGAGCGTGTCCGTACTCCCCCTGGTCTTCACGAGCGGCTGGGCGAGCGGGATCAACGCCTACGCGGTGGTCCTGCTCCTCGGTCTCTTCGGCGCGACCGGGCTCACCGACGAGGTGCCCGAGGCGCTCCAGCGCACGGACGTCCTGATCGTGGCCGGCGTGCTGTTCCTGTGCGAGGCGGTCGCCGACAAGATCCCGTACGTGGACAACCTCTGGGACTCCGTCCACACCGTGATCCGGCCGGTCGCGGGCGCCGTGGTGGCGGCCCTGCTGGCGGGCGAGAGCGGTTCGCTGCCCGAGCTGGCGGCGGGGGCGATCGGCGGGTCGACGGCGCTGATGAGCCATCTGGTCAAGGCGGGGACGCGGATGGCGGTGAACACCTCGCCGGAGCCGTTCTCCAACATCGCGCTGAGCACGGGCGAGGACCTCGCGGTCGCGGGGGTCATCACCTTCGCGATCTTCCATCCGGTGGCGGCGGCGGTGATCGCCGCCGTGCTGCTGGCGCTCGGCGTGTGGCTGCTGGTCTTCCTGGCCTCCCGGATCCGGCGCTTCCTGCGCCGCCGGGCCCAGCGCCGCGAGGAGCGCAGACTGGCCGCGGCGGAGGGCGGCCCACCTGCGGACCGTTCTGTCGGCGGAGGCCGATAAAGTCCCTGGCATGGGACGGATTGCGGTGATCGGCGCGGGTCTCGGCGCCATGGCGGCGGCGGCACGGCTCGCGGTCGCCGGACACACGGTGACGGTGTACGAGCGGACGTCGACGTACGGCGGGGCGGTGGGCCGCTTCGCCCGCGAGGGCTTCGCCTTCGACACCGGCCCCGGGCTGCTGCACCTGCCGGCGGTCTACCGCGACCTGTTCGTGAAGACGGGGAAGAAGCCGCTGGAGGAGTGCGTCGGGCTGAGCCAGGTCGATCCGGCCGCCCGGCACGTCTTCGCCGACGGCACCCGCGTGGACCTGCCGAACGCCTCCCGGGCCGGCACGGTCGCCGCGCTGGACGCGGCGCTCGGCGCGGGCGCGGGCGAGCGCTGGGGCGACTTCCTGACGCGGGCCCGCGAGGCGTGGGACCGCACCCGGCGCCCGCTCCTGGAGGAGCCGCAGCCCGCCGACCCGAAGGCCCTGGCCCAGGAGCCGTACCCGGCCCTCAGGGCGGGCCTGCTGCGCCGTCCGACGCGGACGCTGGCCCAGGTCGGGGAGCGCGAGCTGCGGGACCCCCGGCTGGTCGCCCTCCTGGACTCGTACGCGGAGGCGTACGGCTTCCCGGCGTCCTCCGCGCCGGCGTCCGCCGCCGTGCTGCCGTACATGGAGCAGACCTTCGGCAGCTGGTACGTGGCCGGCGGCATCCGGGCGCTCGCGGTCGCGGTGTACGAGCGCTGCCGGGAGCGGCGGGTGGAGTTCGTCTTCGGCACGGAGGTGACGGAGGTCGTCGAGAAGGACGGCCGGGCGGTGGGCGTCGGGCTGGAGACGGGCGAGGCGGTCGACGCCGACCACGTGGTCTCCGGCATCCCGGTGCCCGCGCTCTACCGGGACCAGCTGGTCGAGTGGGAGGGCAGCGAGGACTGGGCGCGTCACCAGGTGCTGGGCACCAGCAGGGTGACGGTCCACCTGGCGCTGCGGGGGGCCCGTGAGGAGGGGGCCGTGCACCGCACGGTCGTGCATGCCGAGGGCGGCCGGCCGACGGTCACGGTGCTGCGGCCCGACGATCCGGCGCTGCACCCGGAGGGTGCCTACGAGGCGGTGACGGTCACGGCGACCGTACCGGCCTCCGGCGAGTGGGGCGGGGAGCCGTTCGCCGACCGGATGGTCGAGGCGGCCTCGCGGGCGGTGCCGGGGCTGGCCGAGCGGCTGTTGTGGCGGCACGTCCGTGCGCCCGAGGACGTCCGGGCGGCGACCGGGACGGCCGAGGTACCGGGCCCCGCGCTGGCCGGGGCGGGCAACGCCCTGCTGCCCGCAGCGAACCTCTCCCCCGTCCCCGGCCTCTACTTCGCGGGCGGCTGGTCGCACCCGGGCGGCGGCCTCGCCCACGCGGGCATGTCGGGCGCGCTGGTGGCCGGGCTGATCGTGGAGGGCGCGGAGTTCCGCGGCTCGCAGTGAGCCGGTCCGCCCCGTCCGCTCAGTAGCGGTAGGGGGACCGCTCGTCCGGGTGCGGATCGTAGCCGTACTGCCCCGGGGCGTGCGCCTGGGGCGGCTGCTCGTCGGTGTCGCGCTGCTGCGGGACCCAGACGCCGCCGGGCGGGGTGTCGTAGCCATACGAGGGGGCGTGGGGGTCGCCGTAGTACGAGGTGTACTGCTGGCCGTCGGTGCCGGGGCCGATGTACGGGTCGGAGTAGGCGGCGTACTGCTGCGGGGCGCCGGCGGTGCCGTAGTCGTATCCGGGCTGCTGCTCGTAGCCGGCGGCGTAGGTGTCGTAGGCGGGGGCGTCCTGGCCGGTGGGGGCGTAGCCGCCGGTGCCGTAGCCGGTGGTGTCGTAGCCGCCGGTGTCGTGGGCGCCCGTGTCGTAGCCGCCGTACGCGGCGGGCTGCGGGGCCTGGTCGTGCTGCCCGCCGTAGACGCCGTAGCTTCCGGTGTCCTCGGGCAGGGGCTGCGGCTCGTAGACGGAGGCCGGTTCGGCGCCGGCGCGCAGCTCCTCGGCATCGGGGCCGGGGGCGTGGGCCGCGTCGGCGTCCTCGTAGGCGAGGCCGGAGACCTCCAGGGTGGGGCCGGCCTCGGGGGCCGCGCCCGCCCTGCGGCGGCGGCTGGCGCCGGGGCTGCCGCCGATCGCCCAGCCGGTGGAGAAGCCGCGGCGGAAGGAGAGGGTCACGAAGGTCTGGCCGGCGGCGAAGGCGACGGCACCCGCGATGATGACCGCCACCGAGGGCAGCAGCACGCCGGCGACCACGCCGAGGAAGCCGCAGAAGGCGAGGATCCGCCAGCGCAGCCGCGCCTTGTACTGGAGGAGCACTTCGCCCAGCAGCCAGAGCGCCACCAGGCCGAACGCGATGTAGAGGACCGTCCACCCCATGCCCCGCAGCCCCTCTCTACGGCCACCGCCGCGGGTCGGGGCGGGTACGACCGGTCAGGACTGCTGGTGCAGTCCGAGATTCTCGTAGATCTCGAGCGTCGCGGTGGAGCTGTTGAGCGTGATGAAGTGCAGTCCGGGGACACCCTCGGCCAGCAGGCGCGCGCAGAACTCCGTCGCGAACTCGATACCGATGGAGCGTACAGCGGCGGGATCGTCCTTGACCGCGAGGATGCGTTCTTTCACGTCCGCGGGGAAGGCGGCGTTGCTGAGCTGGGGCAGCCGGTCGAGGGTCTTCACGTTCACGACGGGCATGACCTCGGGGATGATCGGGGTCTCGCAGCCGGCCTTCTCGACGCTGTCGCGGAGCCGCAGGTAGTTCTCCGGGTCGAAGAACATCTGGGTCACCGCGTAGTCGGCGCCCGCCCGGCACTTGTCGACGAAGTGCCGGATGTCGGTGTCCCAGTCCGCGGACCGGGGGTGCATCTCGGGGAAGGCGGCGACGCCCACGCAGAAGTCGCCGGACTCCTTGATGAGACGGACCAGGTCGGCGGCGTAGCGGACGCCCTCGGGGTGCTCGACCCAGTCGCCCAGCGGGTCGCCGGGCGGGTCGCCGCGCAGCGCGAGCATGTTGCGGATGCCGGCGTCGGCGTACTGGCCGAGGACGTTGCGCAGCTCGGCGACCGAGTGGTCCACGGCGGTGAGGTGGGCGACCGGGGTGAGGGTGGTGTCCGAGGCGATCTTCTGGGTGGCCTTGACGGTGCCGCCGCGGGTGGAGCCGCCGGCGCCGTAGGTCACGGAGACGAAGCTGGGGCCGACGGCCTCGACGCGGCGCATGGCGTTCCAGAGGACCTGCTCGCCCTTGGCCGTCCGGGGGGCGTAGAACTCGAAGGAGTACGACGTCCCGGAGGCGAGGATCTCGCGCACCGTGCGGGCGCGGTCCGTACGGACGGAAGCGGTTCCAAGGGCCATACCGGCAGGTTAGACGGGGTCCAGGGAAGCGCGGAAACCGCGTCCGAGTACTGGACACCTTTTCGGACACCGGTACGAGACGGAACAGGCCCCTCCGGGCCGGTCGGACCCCTGGCCGGTCAGGCTCCGGCCCGCTCCCGGACGCGCTTGGCGAGAGAGGCGGCGGCCGCGGCCGGGTCGTCGGCCTCGGTGAGCGCGCGGACCACGACGACGCGGCGGGCGCCGGCGTCCAGCACCTCGTCCAGGTTGGTCTCGTCGATGCCGCCGATGGCGAACCAGGGGCGGTCCTGGGCGAGGCCCGCCGCGTACCGCACCAGGCCGAGGCCGGGGGCGTACCGGCCGGGCTTGGTGGGGGTGGGCCAGCAGGGGCCGGTGCAGAAGTAGTCGACGCCGGGCTCGGCGGCGGCCGCGGCCACCTCGGCCTCGGCGTGGCAGGAGCGGCCGATCAGCACCTCGTCGCCGAGGATCGCGCGGGCGGCGGGGACGGGCAGGTCGCCCTGGCCGAGGTGGAGGACGTCGGAGCCGATGGCGTGGGCGACGTCGGCCCGGTCGTTCACGGCGAGGAGCTTGCCGTGGCGGCGGCAGGCGTCGGCGAGGACGGCGAGGTGCTCCAGCTCCTCGCCGGCCTCCATGCCCTTGTCGCGGAGCTGCACGACGTCCACGCCGGAGGAGAGCACGGCGTCGAGGAAGGCGGGCAGGTCGCCCTGGCGCTTCCGGGCGTCGGTGCACAGGTAGAGCCGGGCGTCGGCGAGCCGCTCGCGAGGCGTGGGCATGGTGGGTTCCCCCCGTCGGGTGGCGCCGGTGCCGCGGCGCGGGGCCGCGGCACCGGCGGTGGTGGTCCGGTGGTTCAGAGGGCGAGCGCCTGCGCCCGGCGCTTCACCTCCGTGCCGCGATTCTCGCCGAGGGCCTGCGCGGGGGTGCCGGGCAGGGTCGGGTCCGCGGTGAAGAGCCACTCCAGCATCTCCTCGTCGGAGAAGCCGTCGTCCCGCAGGAGCGTCAGGGTGCCGGCGAGGCCCTTGACGACCTTGTCGTCCTGGATGAAGGCGGCGGGTACCTGGAGGGCGTTGTTCTCGCCGCGGCGCACGGCGATCAGCTGGCCCTCCTTCACCAGCTGCCGCACCCGCGTCACCTCGACGCCGAGCATCTCCGCGATGTCGGGGAGGTAGAGCCAGGCGGGGACGAGAGCATCGATGTTTGCGTCAATCTCGGTCACGGGACAAGCCTGCCATCCGGGACCGGCGGCCGGTAGTCGGGCCCGCCCCGCCCGCCTCCGTACGGGGCGCCGCCGGCCCCCGGACGGGCGGAGCGGCGCTACAGGGCCGCCGACTTCAGCGGGACGGACGGGTCGGCGGCGCGCTCGGGGTCGAGGGGGGTGCCGGCCTCGATGAGCCTGCGCCCCTGGGCGAGGTCGCGGGGGCGGCCGACGGCGAGCAGCGCGACCGGCACCCCGCCGCGCAGCCAGAGCACCGACCAGGAGGCGCCGGACGCGTCGCCGCGCCGCACCAGCGCGTCGGCGCCCGCGTGGTGGCCGGCGTACTGGACGAAGCGGCCGAACTGCTCGGACCAGAAGTACGGGACGGGGTCGTACGGCTCCGGGGCGGTGCCGTCGGCGCCGGTGATGTCGGCGGCGACCGTGCGGGGGCCCTGGAGGGCGTTGTCCCAGTGGTGGACGAGGAGCCGCTCGCCGTAGCGGGCCGAGGGGAAGGAGGCGCAGTCGCCGACCGCGTACACGTCGGGCAGGGAGGTGCGCAGCCGGTCGTCGGCGGTGACGGCGCCGCTCGGGTCGAGGGCGATGCCGGAGCCGGCGAGCCAGTCGGTGGCGGGGCGGGCGCCGATGCCGACGACGACGGCGCCGGCGGGCAGTTCGCGGCCGTCGGCGAGGACGACGGTGCCGGGCCGGACGGTCTCCACGCGCGCGTGGGTGAGGAGTTCGGCGCCGCTCTCGGCGTACCAGCCGGCCATGGCGGTGGTGACCTCGTCGGGCAGGGCGCCGGCCAGCGGGAGGGCGGCGGCCTCGACGACGGTGACGGCGCAGCCGGCCTCGCGGGCGGCGGTGGCGAACTCGGCGCCGATCCAGCCGGCGCCGACCACGACGACGGGGCCGCCGCCGGCCAGGACGGGGCCGAGGCGGACGGCGTCGTCGAGGGTGCGCAGCAGGTGGACGCCGGGGACGCCCTCGGTGCCGGGGAGGGTGAGCGGGTGGGCGCCGGTGGCGAGGACGAGGACGTCGTACGGGAAGCGCCCCTCCTCGGTGACGAGCTCGCGTGCGGCGGGGCGCAGGCCCGTGACGTCGAGGCCGAGGCGGAGGTCGACGCCGAGGGACTCGAAGTCGACGTCGAAGGCGGAGTGCTCGGCCTTGCCGAGGAGGACGGCCTTGGAGAGCGGGGGACGGTCGTAGGGCTGGTGGGGTTCGGCGCCGATGAGGGTGACGGGGCCCTCGAAGCCCTGCTCGCGCAGGGCGACGGCGGTCTGGACGCCCGCCATGCCCGCGCCGACGATCACGACGTGCCGCTGGGTCTGCTTCTGCTCGCTCACCCGTCCACCTTACGCATCTGACGAATCGTCAGGAAGGGAGGTCCCCTGCGGCGCTCCGCCGGCGGGGGCTAGGGTGGCGGGCACACACCACTCGCGGGAGCCCGGACGCACCGGGCTGAGAGGGAGGCTGGCCGGCCTCCGACCGTACGAACCTGATCCGGGTCATGCCGGCGAAGGGAGGGGCGGGAACGCCCATGCGTTCTTCCGAAAGCACCGACACCAGCTCCGACGTCCTCGTGGTCGGCGGCGGCGTCATCGGCCTGGTCACGGCCTGGCGGGCGGCCCTGCGCGGGCTGACCGTCGCGGTCGTCGACCCCGGGCCGGGGGGCGGCGCCGCGCGCGCCGCGGCCGGCATGCTCGCCGCGGTCACCGAACTGCACTACGGCGAGGAGACCCTGCTCGGGCTCAACCTCGCCTCCGCCGCGCGCTACCCGGCCTTCGTCGCCGAGCTGGAGGAGGCCGCCGGCCTCGATGTCGGCTACCGCGACTGCGGCACCCTCGCGGTGGCGCTCGACGCCGACGACCGCGCCCACCTGCGCGAACTGCACGCCCTCCAGGCCCGCTGCGGGCTCGCCTCCACCTGGCTGTCCGGCCGCGAGTGCCGCCGCCTGGAGCCCATGCTGGCGCCCGGGGTGCGCGGCGGGCTCCGGGTGGACGGCGACCACCAGGTCGACCCGCGCCGGCTGGCCGCCGCGCTGCTCACCGCCTGCGAGCGGGCCGGGGTGGTCTTCCACCGGGCCCTCGCGGAGCGGCTCGTGGTGACCGGCGACCGGGCGCGCGGCGTCGTCCTCGGCGACGGCACCGAGCTGTCCGCCGGGCAGACCGTCCTCGCCGCCGGCAGTCTCAGCGGCCGGCTGGCGGGCGTGCCCCCGGCGGTCCTGCCGCCGGTCCGCCCGGTGAAGGGCCAGGTCCTGCGGCTGCGGATCCCCGCCCCGTACGCCCCCTTCCTCTCCCGCACCGTCCGGGCCGTGGTCCGGGGCAGCCACGTCTACCTGGTGCCGCGCGAGAACGGCGAGCTGGTCGTCGGCGCCACCAGCGAGGAGCTGGGCTGGGACACCACGGTGACCGCGGGCGGGGTGTACGAGCTGCTGCGCGACGCCCACGAACTGGTACCCGGCCTCACCGAGCTGCCGCTCACCGAGACCCTGGCCGGGCTGCGCCCCGGCTCCCCCGACAACGCGCCGCTGCTCGGCCCGAGCGCCCTGCCCGGTCTCCACCTGGCCACCGGCCACTACCGCAACGGGATCCTCCTCACCCCCGTCACCGGCGACGTCATGGCGGAGGCGCTGACCACCGGCGCCCTCCCCGACGAGGCGCGCCCCTTCTCCCCCCGCCGTTTCCCCACCGCTCTGCCCGTACGTCAGGAGCAGCCCGCATGAACGTGTCCGTGAACGGCGAGCCGCGCGCGCTCGCCGCCCCCGTCTCCCTGGCCTCCCTGGTCGCCGAGCTCACCGCCGCCCCCGCCGGGGTCGCCGCCGCCGTCAACGAGACGGTGGTGCCGCGCGGCGAGTGGGCGGCGACGCTGCTCGCCGACGGCGACCGGGTCGAGGTGCTGACCGCGGTGCAGGGGGGCTGAGCGCGATGTCCGACGACGCCTTCGTCCTCGGCGGTACGGAGTTCTCCTCCCGGCTCATCATGGGCACCGGCGGCGCCCCCAGCCTGGACGTCCTGGAGCGCTCCCTGGCGGCCAGCGGCACCGAGCTGACCACCGTCGCCATGCGCCGCCTCGACCCGACCGTGCAGGGGTCGGTCCTCTCCGTCCTGGACCGGCTCGGCATCCGCGTGCTGCCGAACACGGCGGGCTGCCACACGGCGGGCGAGGCCGTCCTCACCGCCCGGCTCGCCCGGGAGGCGCTGGGCACCGACTGGGTCAAGCTGGAGGTGGTGGCGGACGAGCGGACCCTCCTCCCGGACGGGGTGGAGCTCCTCGACGCCGCCGAGACCCTGGTGGACGACGGCTTCACCGTCCTGCCCTACACCAACGACGACCCGGTCCTGGCCCGGAAGCTGGAGGACGTCGGCTGCGCGGCGATCATGCCGCTCGGCTCCCCCATCGGCTCCGGCCTCGGCATCCGCAACCCGCACAACTTCGAGCTGATCGTGGAGCGGGCCGGCGTCCCGGTGATCCTCGACGCCGGCGCGGGCACCGCCTCGGACGCGGCGCTCGCGATGGAGCTGGGGTGCGCGGCGGTGATGCTCGCCTCGGCGGTGACCCGCGCGCAGGAGCCGGTCCTGATGGCCTCGGCGATGCGCCACGCGGTCGAGGCCGGGCGGCTGGCCCGCCGCGCGGGCCGCATCCCCCGCCGCCACTTCGCGGAGGCGTCCTCCCCCGTGGAGGGCCGCGCCCGCCTCGACCCGGAGCGCCCCGCGTTCTGACCCCCTCCCGCCGGGGCCGGGGTGCGCGGGGTACGTCACAAGCGTGCTGCGGTCGGCCCCGGGGGGCGGGCCGCGTCCGCCCCGGCTCGTAGACTCGACGCCGTGGACACGACCCTTCAGGACCCCCTCGTCGGGCGGCTGCTCGACGGCCGCTACCGCGTCGACGCGCGCATCGCCGTCGGCGGGATGGCCACGGTCTACCGGGCCGTGGACACCCGCCTCGACCGCGTCCTCGCGCTCAAGGTGATGCACCCCGCCCTGGCGGCCGACGCCGTCTTCGTCGAGCGGTTCATCCGCGAGGCGAAGTCCGTCGCCCGCCTCGCGCACCCGAACGTGGTCGCCGTCTTCGACCAGGGCGCCGAGGGCGCGTACGTCTACCTGGCGATGGAGTACGTCTCCGGCTGCACCCTGCGGGACGTGCTCCGCGAGCGCGGCGCCCTCCAGCCCCGCGCCGCCCTGGACATCCTGGAGCCGGTGCTGGCCGCGCTCGGCGCCGCGCACCGGGCCGGGTTCGTGCACCGGGACATGAAGCCGGAGAACGTGCTGATAGGGGACGACGGCCGGGTCAAGGTCGCCGACTTCGGGCTCGTCCGGTCCGTCAACTCGGCGACCGCCACCACCGGAGCGGTCCTCGGCACCGTCTCGTACCTCGCCCCCGAGCAGATCGAGCACGGCACCGCCGACACCCGCGCCGACGTGTACGCCTGCGGCGTCGTGCTGTACGAGATGCTGACGGGCGCCAAGCCCCACTCGGGCGACACCCCGGCCCAGGTGCTCTACCAGCACCTGAACACCGACGTGCCGGCCCCGTCCGCCGCCGTCCCCGGCCTGCCGCTGGAGCTGGACGAGCTGGTCGCCTCCGCGACCGCCCGCAATCCCGAGGTCCGCCCGCACGACGCCGTGGCCCTGCTCGCCCAGGCCCGGGAGGCGCGGGCGGCGCTCACCGACGCGCAGCTGGACGCGGTGCCGCCCCGGGCGCGCGCCGAGCAGCGGGACACCGGCGAGGACCGCACCAGCGTGATCGCCCGCCCCGTGCCCGCGGCGGAGGCCGCCGACCCGCACGAGGTGCGGCACACCAGCCGCCTCTCGGCCCCCGAGCCCCCGCCGCCCGGCGGGCGCCGCCGCACCCTCCGCCGGCCGGCCCCGCGCGGCCCGCTCCTGATCGTCCTCGGCGTCCTGCTCGCCCTGGGCATCGGCGGCGGCGTCTGGTACATCAACGCCGGCCAGTTCACCCGGGTCCCCGCCGTCCTCGGCCAGACCGAGGAGGCGGCCGCCGGGCGGCTGGCCGACGCCGGCCTGGAGCTGGGCACGACGAAGCGCGCCTTCAGCGAGGTGTACGAGCGCGGCACCGTGATGGCCGTCGACCCGGCGCCCGGCGAGCGGGTCCGCAGCCACGCCACCGTCACCCTCACCCTCTCCCGCGGCCCGGAGATCGTGAAGGTCCCCAACCTGCGGAACAAGCCGCTCGCCGAGGCCAAGCGGATCCTCACCGAGCAGGGCCTCGCCCCCGGCGTCGTCTCCACCGCCTTCAGCACGACCGTCGCCCAGGGCGCCGTGATCGGCTCCGACCCGGAGCCGGGCACCGAGCGGGCCCCGGACTCGGCCGTCGCCCTCGTGGTCAGCAAGGGCGCCCCGGTCGACGTCCCCGACGTGACCGGCGAGACCGTCGCCGACGCCACCGCCGCCCTCCAGGAGGCCGGGCTCAAGGTCACCGTCGCGCCGGAGCGGGTGCACTCCCCCGAGGCCGCCGGTTCGGTCGCCGCCCAGTCCCTCGCCGAGGGCAGCCGGGCCGCGAAGGGCGACGCGGTCACCCTGACGGTCTCCAAGGGCCCGCGTCCCGTCGAGGTCCCGGACGTCCTCGGCATGACGACCGACGAGGCCCGCGCGGCACTGGAGGACGCCGGTTTCGAGGTGAAGGTCGAGAAGTCCTTCCCCTTCCTCGGCAACGAGGTCACGGGCCAGTCCGCCGAGGGCGGGACGACCGCCCCGGAGGGCTCCACCGTCACCATCACGATCAAGGGAATCTGAGAGAGCCATGCGCAACCCCGTCGGCGGCCACGTCCCCGTGGCGGGCGGTCTCGCCACGACCGGCCTGGGCTACGCCCGCGAGCTGGGCGCCGAGACCGTCCAGGTCTTCGTCGCCAACCCGCGCGGCTGGGCCACCCCGACCGGCAACCCCGCCCAGGACGAGCGGTTCCGCCAGGAGTGCGCCGACGGGTCGGTCTCGGCCTGGGTGCACGCCCCCTATCTGATCAACTTCGGCTCCTCCACCGAGGCCACCGCCGAGAAGTCGGTGGAGTCCCTGCGCCACTCGCTGCGGCGCGGCCGGGAGATCGGCGCGCGGGGCGTGGTGGTCCACACCGGCTCGGCCACCGGCGGCCGTCCCCGCGCGCAGGCGCTGGCGCAGGTGCGGGAGCGCCTGCTGCCGCTGCTCGACGAGCTGACCCACGAGGACGACCCGTACCTGCTCCTGGAGTCCACGGCCGGCCAGGGCTCCTCGCTCTGTTCCAGGGCGGAGGACTTCGGGCCGTACTTCGACGCGCTCGACCACCACCCCCGGCTGGGGATCTGCCTGGACACCTGCCACGTCTTCGCGGCCGGCCACGACCTGACCGCGCCGGGCGGGGCGGCGCGGACCCTGGACGAGCTGGTCGCCACGGTCGGCGAGGGCCGGCTGCGGCTGATCCACGCCAACGACTCGAAGGACGTCGCCGGCGCGCACAAGGACCGGCACGCCAACATCGGCGTCGGCCACATCGGCCAGGAGGCGTTCCGTGAACTCCTGCGCCACCCGGCCACCGACGGCGTGCCGCTGATCATCGAGACCCCGGGCGGCAAGGAGGGGCACCTCGCCGACATCGAGCTGCTCAAGAAGCTCCGGGACTGATCCACTCCCGGTCATTTCCGATTGAGGAATACCCCGAGGGGGTATACGGTTCCCGAGGAGAAGCAGGAACCGCTACCCGAGGTTGGGGGCACCCTCATGGAGCACGAAGCGCACGAGACCCATCACCACCGCCACACCGGGCACACGGACCACGCCCACACCGCCGCACACGCGGGTCACGAAGACCACGCGGGCCACGGAGGCCACGAGGGTCACGAAGGCCACGGAGACCACCACGCCGGCCACGGCGGCGGGACGGCGTCCTGGGGCATGGCGGCGAAGGCCACCCTCCACTGCCTCACCGGCTGCGCCATCGGCGAGGTCCTCGGCATGATCATCGGCACCGCGCTCGGCTGGGGCAACGCGCCGACCATGGTCCTCGCGATCGTCCTGGCGTTCTTCTTCGGCTACGCGCTCACGCTGCGCGGCGTCCTCGCCGCCGGCCTGGACTTCCGGTCCGCCTTCAAGGTCGCGCTCGCCGCCGACACGATCTCGATCATCGTCATGGAGATCGTCGACAACGGCGTGCTGCTGCTCGTCCCCGGCGCCATGGACGCCCACCTCGACGACGCCCTCTTCTGGGGCGCCCTCGCCTTCGCCTTCGTCGTCGCCTTCCTGGTCACCACGCCGGTGAACAAGTGGATGATCGGGCGGGGCAAGGGCCACGCGGTGGTGCACCAGTACCACCACTGACCGACGGCCGGGCCGTACGCGACGGCCGGGGGCCTACAGCTCCGGGCCGTCGCCCGGTTCCTCCTGGTACGAGTAGCGCTGCTCGGTCCACGGGTCGCCGAGGTTGTGGTAGCCGCGCTCCTCCCAGAAGCCCCGGCGGTCGGCCGTCATGTACTCCACGCCCCGGACCCACTTCGGGCCCTTCCAGGCGTACAGGTGCGGCACGACGAGCCGCAGCGGGAAGCCGTGCTCGGCGGTGAGCAGCTCGCCGTCCTTGTGGGTGGCGAAGATCGTGCCCTCGGCGGCGAAGTCCGCGAGCCGCATGTTGGCGCTGTAGCCGTACTCGGCCCACACCATCACGTGCGTGACGTGCGGGGCGGGCGGCGCGAGTTCCAGGACCGTGCGGGCGGCGACGCCGCCCCACTCGGCGCCGAGCATGCTGAACTTGGTCACGCAGTGCAGATCGGCCACCACCGTGGAGAACGGCAGGGCCGAGAACTCCTCGTGGTTCCAGCAGCGCTTGTCGCCGTCGGCGGTCGCGCCGAAGACGCGGAACTCCCAGCGCTCCGGCTTGAACTTGGGCACGGGCCCGTAGTGGGTGACCGGCCAGCCGCGCTGGAGCCGCTGCCCCGGCGGCAGCTCGGGCGAAATGTCCGGCATCCCCGCTTCCCGGTGTACCCCGCTGTCCGGCTGACCCATGTCATCCATGGTGACAGACCGCGAGGGGTGGTCATGACCAGCCACCCACCCGGACGCGCCCATTCGGGCAACTCCTACTAAGCCTGCACTTACTGGACGCCCCCCATGCGGAGTGCGAGGATGCGGCCATCCTGCCCCGTGAGGGGCCGGACACGTCCCGTGATGGAAGGAACCTGGAGCGATGCAGGGCGACCCCGAGGTCCTGGAGTTTCTGAACGAGCAGCTGACCGGCGAGCTGACGGCCATCAACCAGTACTGGCTGCACTACCGCATCCAGGACAACAAGGGCTGGACGAAGCTCGCGAAGTACACCCGCGAAGAGTCCATCGACGAGATGAAGCACGCGGACAAGCTGACCGAGCGCATCCTGATGCTCGACGGCCTGCCCAACTACCAGCGGCTCTTCCACGTGCGCGTCGGCCAGACCGTCACCGAGATGTTCCAGGCGGACCGCCAGGTCGAGGTGGAGGCGATCGACCGCCTCAAGCGGGGCATCGAGGTCATGCGCGCCAAGGGCGACGTCACCTCGGCCAACCTCTTCGAGGAGATCCTCGCGGACGAGGAGCACCACATCGACTACCTGGACACCCAGCTGGAGCTGATCGAGTCGCTGGGCGAGGCGCTCTACCTCTCGACGCTCATCGAGCAGCCCAGCTGACGGGGCGCCCGAGGGCCCGGGGCGGCCGGCCGGAGGGCTAGGCGGCCTCGGGAAGGTCGAGGACCTCCGCGCCGGAGACCTCCGCCACGAGAGCGGGGACGCCCTGGTCGACGAGCTCGCGGCGCGGGCAGTTCCCCCGCCCGAGAATGGCCTGGATGCGACGTACACACGAACCGCAGTCCGTGCCCGCCTTGCAGGCCGAGGCGATCTGGCGGGGCGTGCAGGCGCCGGCCTCCGCGTGCTCCTTGACCTGCTTCTCCGTGACACCGAAGCATGAGCAGACGTACACGCGGATCACCTCCCGCCGAGATCGATTAGGCTAACCTAACCTTACCCGGCGGGCCCGGGGCGCAAAAGCCTTCGATACGACGATGGGGCGCGGATCACAAGGATCCGCGCCCCATCGTCGTAGGTACCTACTTACTGATCGCGGTACATCTCGGCCACGAGGAACGCGAGGTCGAGCGACTGGCTCCGGTTGAGGCGCGGGTCGCAGGCCGTCTCGTAGCGCTGGTGCAGGTCGTCGACGAAGATCTCGTCGCCGCCGCCCACGCACTCGGTGACGTCGTCACCGGTGAGCTCCACGTGGATGCCGCCCGGGTGGGTGCCCAGCTCCTTGTGGACCTCGAAGAAGCCCTTGACCTCGTCGAGCACGTCGTCGAAGCGGCGGGTCTTGTGGCCCGAGGCCGCCTCGAAGGTGTTGCCGTGCATCGGGTCGGTCACCCAGGCGACGGTGGCGCCCGAGGCGGTGACCTTCTCGACCAGCTCCGGGAGCCTGTCCCGGACCTTGTCGGCGCCCATGCGGACGATGAAGGTCAGCCGGCCCGGCTCGCGGTCCGGGTCGAGGCGCTCGATGTACGTCAGCGCCTCCTCCGGGGTGGTCGTCGGGCCCAGCTTGATGCCGATCGGGTTCGCGATCTGCGCGGCGAACTCGATGTGGGCGTGGTCCAGCTGGCGGGTGCGCTCGCCGATCCAGACCATGTGGCCGGAGGTGTCGTACAGCTTGCCGGTGCGCGAGTCCGTACGGGTCAGCGCGCCCTCGTAGTCCAGCAGCAGTGCCTCGTGCGAGGCGTAGAACTCCACCGCCTTGAACTCGGCCGGGTCGGTGCCGCAGGCCTTCATGAAGTTCAGGGCGTTGTCGATCTCGCGCGCCAGCTGCTCGTAGCGCTGGCCCGACGGGGACGACTTCACGAAGTCCTGGTTCCAGGCGTGCACCTGGCGCAGGTCGGCGTAACCGCCGGTGGTGAAGGCGCGGACCAGGTTGAGCGTGGAGGCGGACGCGTTGTACATCCGCTTCAGGCGCTCGGGGTCCGGGACGCGGGCCTTCTCGTTGAAGTCGAAGCCGTTGACGGAGTCGCCCCGGTAGGTGGGGAGCGTCACACCGTCACGGGTCTCGGTGCCCTTGGAGCGGGGCTTGGAGTACTGCCCCGCGATGCGGCCCACCTTGACGACGGGCACGGAGGCCGCGTACGTCAGGACGGCGCTCATCTGGAGCAGGGTCTTCAGCTTGGCCCGGATGTGATCGGCCGACACCGCGTCGAAGGCCTCCGCGCAGTCGCCGCCCTGGAGCAGGAACGCCTCGCCACGGGCGACGGCTCCCATCCGGGCGCGCAGCTGGTCGCACTCGCCGGCGAAGACGAGCGGAGGATACGACTCGAGGTCCGCGATCACATCGCGCAGAGCCTCGGCATCGGGGTACTCGGGCTGCTGCGCCGCGGGCAGGTCTCGCCAGGTCGCCTTGGCGACGGCGTGGGATTCAGCGTTCACGGTCACACGGACCACAGTACGGGGTTCTTCGTCCTGTCCTGTCCCCTGCCCAGTCACTGAGACGCGCATCCGTTATGTCCGGGCACGATCTTCACGCCATCGGGTGATGTTACCCTCGGGCCCGTTTAGCAAACGAGCAAACCTGCTCGCCAAATACATAGCTGACAACAGGGGTGGGTGTGACCCAGAGGCACCGCAGGGATCGCAAGAAGAAACGACTCTTGTACGGCGCGGCGGCCGCGGTCGTCGCCACCGCCACGATCGGGACCCTCGCGGTCGCCTCGCCGGGTCTCCTCGGCGCGGCCGGCGACGCGGAGCCCGGCGGCAGGGCCACCCTCCAGGAGCAGTTCGCGGCGGCGGCGGCGGAGTTCGACGTACCGCAGAGCGTGCTGATGGCGGTGTCGTACCAGAAGTCGCTGTGGGAGTCCCACGACGGCGAGCCCAGCACCACGGGCGGCTACAACGTCATGGGCCTGACGAAGGTCGACCCGGAGGACGTCGAGACCGAGATCACCGACGAGCAGATCCGGCACTTCAACGGCAGCGGGCGCCCGGAGATCGAGAAGGGCTTCGACCCGGAGCGGGTCCGCCGCACCCTGGCCGGAGCCACCGTCGACACCGACGACCCCCGGCTGCACACGCTGGACAAGGCCGCCGATCTGATCGACAGCCCGGCCGAGACCGTCCAGAACGACAGCGCCGCCTCCATCCGGGCCGGTGCCGCCCTGCTCGCCGAGTACCAGAAGCAGGCGGGAGCCGAGCTGTCGGACGAGGCCGGCGACTGGTACCCGGCCGTGGCCCGCTACAGCGAGTCGACGCAGAAGAAGGGCGCCGAGGTCTTCGCGAAGCGCGTCTTCGAGTCGATCAAGAAGGGCGAGCACAAGCTCACCTCCGACGGCGAGCAGCTCGCCCTGCCGGCCGACCCCTCGGTCACCCCGGCCCGGCCCGCGAACGTCCCGCTCGCCGCGGCCTTCGCGAGCACCACGGCGACGACGGCGACGGTCGAGTGCCCGTCCGGGATGAACTGCACGCCCCACTTCATCGTGCCGGCGGCGGACGGGTCGAAGAACTACACCCAGGCCGACCGCCCCAACAACGGCGTCGACATCCGCCAGATCGTCATCCACGACACCGAGGGCGCGTGGGACGGTTCGCTGCGGACCCTGACCGACCCGAAGGGCAAGGGCAGCGCCCACTACATGATCAACGCGGCGGGCACCGAGGTGGCCCAGCTGCTGGAGAACAAGAACCTGGCCTGGCACGCGGGCAACTGGACCCACAACATGCACGCCATCGGCGTGGAGCACGAGGGCTGGGCCATCAAGGAGGGCTCCTGGTTCGACCCGCAGCTCTACCGCACCTCGGCCGAGCTGGTGAAGTTCCTCGCCGCCAAGTACGGCGTGCCGATCGACCGTGAGCACATCATCGGCCACGACGAGGTCGCGCTCCAGACGGACGACCGCATGGACACCCTCCACTGGGACGCGGGCCCGTACTGGGACTGGAACTACTACATGTCCCTGCTCGGCGCCCCGCAGGGCGACAAGGGCGCGGGCGGGCTGTTCCGCGCGGGGCAGACGGTCCGCGTGGTGCCGCCGTTCACCACGGCGAACCAGACGGCGATGACGTACTGGGACGACGAGACCAAGACGAACAAGACGGCCTCGGTCCGCCCCGTCAACTTCGGCTACCTCTACACGGGCCCGGGGACGAGCTACGCCGCCCTCAAGGATCCGTACTTCACCGCGCTGCCCACCCAGGGCTCCAACTACGGCAACAAGGTCCGTGCCGGCGGCCTCTACGTCGTCGCCGAGGTCAGAACCAACTGGACGGCGATCTGGTACGCGGGCCAGAAGGCCTGGTTCTACAACCCCGGCGGCCAGTACACCGTGCCGGTGAACGCCACCACGGTGAAGGTCAAGGCCCCCCTGACCTCCATCAAGGTCTTCGGCCGCTCCTTCCCGGAGACCGCCGCCTACACCGCGGCCGCCCTGGAGGCCCCGGGCAACGAGAACGACCCGCTGTCGAAGTTCACCTTTGCCTCCGGCCAGGCCTACGTGAAGGCCGGCCCCGCGGTGGTGGGCGACGACTGGTTCGGCTCGGCCCAGAGGAACGTCGTCGGCAGCGTCAAGTTCGTGCCGATCCGCTTCCACCACAAGATCGTCTGGGTGAAGGAGAGCGAGGTCACCGAGGCCCCCTCGGCCGCCCCCGTCAGCGCCACCGACCGCAACAACGTCATCGCCCGCGACGCCGCCGGCGTCCTCTGGCAGTACCAGGGGTCCGGCAACCCCGCCGCGCCGTTCCTGGCCAAGTACCGGGTCGGTGCCGGGTGGCAGGCCTACGACGCGCTCACGGCGATGACGGAGCTGCGGGCCGACGGCACCGGTGACGCGGTCGCCCGGGACAAGGACGGCGTGCTCTGGTACTACAAGGGCTCCGGCAACCCGAACGCGCCGTTCAAGGCGCGCCTCCGGGTCGGTGGCGGCTGGCAGGTCTACGACAAGATCCTCGGCGCGCGCGACATGAACGCCGACGGCAGGCCCGACCTGATCGCCCGCGACAAGACCGGCGTCCTGTGGCTGTACACGAACACCGGCGCCTCCCCGAACCCGTTCGCGACCCGCGTCAAGGTCGGCGGCGGCTGGCAGGTCTACAACGAGCTGATCAGCACCGGCGACATGAACGCCGACGGCAGGCCCGACCTGATCGCCCGCGACAAGGCCGGCGTCCTGTGGTTCTACAAGAACACCGGCGGCCACCCGAACCCCTACGCCACGAAGGCGCAGGTCGGCGGCGGCTGGCAGGCGTACGACACGATGGTCGGCCCGGGTGACCTGAACAAGGACGGCAAGCCGGACCTGATCGCCCGCGACGCCTCCGGCGTCCTGTGGTTCTACAGGAACACCGGCGGCTACCCCAACCCCTACGCCCCCAAGGCGCAGGTCGGCGGCGGCTGGCAGGCCTTCAACCTGATCGTCTGATCCGGTCGCGCCCCGCGGACGGGGCCCGTTCCACGCCTTCCGGGGCGCGGGACGGGCCCCGTTCCCGTGTCCGGCTGGGTTACAGTGCTCGCATGTACACGCCTTCGCACCAGAACTGGTGGTGGACCGTCCCTCCGGCGGCCCACTGACTGCGCGTACCCGAAGACCACGCGAAGGCCGCCCGAGGGGCGGCCTTTCTCGTACCCGCGAGGCCGTTCCTCTCCGCACTCCGACCGGAAGGAACCCACTGCCATGGACTTCGACCTCTCCCGTCTCCTCGACGACTCCGCCCCGCCCTTCGCCCTGCTGCGCCGCCGCACCCCCGGCCGCGACCACGACACCGTCGAGGTGCTGACCGGCTCCGTCCACGAGGTGGAGCGGCTGGCCGAGCTGCCGGTGGGCGAGCGGCCGGCGCTCGCGCTGGTGCCGTTCCGGCAGATCCGCGAGCGCGGGTTCGACGTGCGGGACGACGGGACGCCGCTGTCGGTGCTGGTCGCCGACGAGACGTACGAGCTGCCGCTCGGCGAGGTGCTGGAGGCGCTGCCCGCGCACCCCGTCGCCGTGGCCGGCGGGCGGTTCGACGTCTCCGACGAGGAGTACGCGGCGACCGTGCGGCGGGTGATCGAGGAGGAGATCGGCGGCGGCGAGGGCGCGAACTTCGTCATCCGGCGGACGTACACCGGCGAGATCCCGGGCTTCGGGCGGGCCGACGCGCTGGCGCTCTTCCGGCGGCTGCTCCGGGGCGAGCGGGGCGCGTACTGGACCTTCGTCGTGCACACCGGGGAGCGGACGCTCGTCGGGGCCAGCCCCGAGGTGCACGTCCGGATGTCGGGCGGGACCGTGGTCATGAACCCGATCAGCGGAACCTACCGCTACCCGGACGGGGCCGCGCCGACCGCCGAGGGGCTGCTGGGCTTCCTCGCCGACCGCAAGGAGACCGAGGAGCTCTCCATGGTGGTGGACGAGGAGCTGAAGATGATGTGCACGGTCGGGGACAGGGGCGGGGTGGTGATCGGCCCCCGGCTGAAGGAGATGGCCCATCTCGCGCACACCGAGTACGAGTTGCGGGGCCGTTCCTCGCTGGACGTGCGGGAGGTGCTGCGGGAGACGATGTTCGCGGCGACGGTGACGGGCTCGCCGGTGCAGAACGCCTGCCGGGTGATCGAGCGTCACGAGGCGGGCGGGCGGGGCTACTACGCGGGCGCGCTGGCGCTGCTCGGCACGGACGGGAACGGGGCGCAGACGCTGGACTCCCCCATCCTCATCCGTACCGCCGACATCGCGGCCGACGGGCGGCTGCGGGTGCCGGTGGGCGCGACGCTGGTGCGGCACTCGGACCCGGCGGGCGAGGTCGCGGAGACCCACGCGAAGGCGGCGGGGGTGCTGGCGGCGCTCGGGGTGCGGGAGGGGCGCCCGGCCGCGGAGGACGCGGTCGTCCGGCCGCGGCTGGCGGACGATCCGCGGGTGCGGGCCGCGCTGGACGCCCGGCGGGCGGACCTGGCGCCGTTCTGGCTGCGGATGCAGGTCCGGTCGGCGGAGCTGACGGGCCACGCGCTGGTGGTCGACGCGGAGGACACCTTCACCGCGATGCTGGCCCACCTGCTGCGCTCCTCGGGGCTGGAGGTGTCGGTGCTGCGCTACGACGAGCCGGGGCTGCGGGAGCTGGCGCTCGCCCACGAGGGGCCGGTGGTGCTGGGGCCCGGCCCGGGCGACCCGACGGACGCGGCCGACCCGAAGATGCGGTTCCTGCGCGGGCTCACCGCCGAGCTGCTGCGCGGCCACCGGCACGGGCTCCTCGGCGTGTGCCTGGGCCACGAGCTGATCGCCGCCGAGCTGGGACTGGACATCGTGCGCAAGCGGGTCCCGTTCCAGGGCGCCCAGGTCCGGATCGACCTGTTCGGGCAGGAGCGGACGGTCGGCTTCTACAACAGCTTCACGGCGCGCTGCGACGAGCGGGAGGAGACGGAGCTGGCGCTGCACCGGATCGAGGTGAGCCGGGACGCGGAGTCGGGCGAGGTGCACGCGCTGCGCGGCCCGGGCTTCGCCTCGGTGCAGTTCCACCCGGAGTCGGTGCTGACGCTGGAGGGCGCGGCGGTGACGGCCTCGCTGCTGGCCGGGGTGCTGGTCTAGGAGGCGGCCCTGGGGACCAGGACGTTCTCGCCGCGCTCGCCGCGCGTGTAGTCGAGGACGTTCTGGACCGTGGTGTCGATGATCTGGCCGACCGCGTCGACGGTGTAGTACGCCTGGTGGCTGGTCACGACGACGTTCGGGAAGGTCACCAGGCGGGCCAGGGTGTCGTCCTCGACGCCGGCGAGGGACTTGTCGAGGAAGAAGAGGCCGGCCTCGGCCTCGTAGACGTCGAGGCCGACGCCGGTGAAGCGGCCGGCGCGGAGCTCGGTGACGAGGGCCTCGGTGTCGACGAGGCCGCCGCGGCTGGAGTTGACCAGGATCGCGTCGTCCTTCATGGCCTTGAGGGCGGCGGCGTCGATGATGTGCCGGGTGGCGGGCAGCAGCGGGACGTGGAGGCTGACGAGGTCGGCCTCGGCGAGGAGCCGGTCCTTGTCGGCGTACTCCATGCCGAGGGCGACGCAGGCCGGGTTCTCGGCGACGTCCCAGCCGAGGAGCCGCATGCCGAAGCCGTGGGCGATCCGGGTGAAGGCCTCGCCGATCTTGCCGGTGCCGAGGACGCCGACCGTGCGGCCCCGCATGTCGCGGCCCATCAGCCCGTCGAGGCGGAAGTCGAAGTCGCGCGTGCGGTTGGAGGCGCGGACGATCCGCCGGTTGACGGCCATGGCGAGGGTCCAGGCGAACTCGGCGACCGAGTACGGCGAGTAGTACGAGACCCGGGCGACGGTGAGGCCGAGGCGTTCGGCGACCTCCAGGTCGATGTTGTTGAAGCCGGTGGAGCGCTGGGCGATCATCTGGGTCCCGCCGGCCGCCAGGGTCTGCAGGACCCGGTGGTCGAGGACGGCGTTGACGCTGGTGGAGACGATCTCGTACCCGGCCGCGATGGGGGCGGTGTCCTCGCTGAGGAAGACGTCGAGGCAGCGGACGTCGTGGTGGCCCGCGAACGCCCTCTCGATCAGCGGCTTCTCGTCCGCCTGCACGCCGAATGCCAGGATCTCCACGACAGTCCTCTCGCCGAAAAGCCGCAAAAGCCGCAAGGCCGCATATGCGGCCGAATATACGGCCCCGTCCCCCGTCCCGCCCGGCGCCCGGCCGGTCAGCCCTCGTCGAGGCCGCGCTCGATCGCGTACCGGACCAGCTCGACGCGGTTGTGCAGCTGGAGCTTGCCCAGGGTGTTCTGGACGTGGTTCTGCACGGTGCGGTGCGAGATGACCAGCCGCTCGGCGATCTGCTTGTAGCTGAGGCCCTTGGCGACGAGCCGCAGGACCTCGGTCTCGCGGTCGGTGAGGCGCGGCGCCTCGGGCTCGCCGGCGCCGGCGGCGGGCGCGGGCTCGGAGGCGAGGCGGCGGTACTCGCCGAGGACCAGGCCCGCCAGGCCCGGGGTGAAGACGGGGTCGCCCGCGGCGGTGCGGCGGACCGCGTCGGTCAGCTCCTCGGTGCTGGCCGACTTCAGCAGGTAGCCGGTGGCGCCGGACTTCACGGCCTCCAGGACGTCGGCGTGCTCGCCGCTCGCCGAGAGGACCAGGACCCGCAGCCCGGGCAGCGTCCCGACCAGCTCCTTGCAGACCTGGACGCCCGGCTTGGCCGGCAGGTTCAGGTCCAGGACCAGGACGTCGGGGGCGGCGGCCGGGGCCCGGCGGACGGCCTGCTCGCCGTCGCCCGCGGTGGCGACGACGGAGAAGCCCGCCTCCGCCAGGTCGCGGGCGACGGCGTCCCGCCACATGGGGTGGTCGTCGACGACCATCACCTTGACGGGCCGTCCCCGCTCCGCCTCGCCGTGTGCCTCGTTCACTTCTCTCCTGCCTTCCCCCGTGCGTCCCGCGCCGGTCGCGGGACCTTCAGTTCGACTTCGGTGCCCTGGCCGGGGACCGAGATCAGCTCGGCCGTGCCGCCCAGGTCGCGCAGGCGCCCCCGGATGGAGAGCGCGACGCCCATCCGGCCCTCGCCCTCCGCCTCCGCGAGCCGGCCCTCCGGGATGCCGGGCCCGTCGTCCCGGACGGTGACGATGACCTCGTCGTCCCAGTCCTCGACCAGGATCCACGCGCGCGCGTCCGCGCCCGCGTGCACCCGCACATTGTCCAGGGCGGCGCCGACGGCGGCGGCCAGCTCGCGGGCGGCGGCGGAGGGCAGCGGCACGGGCACGCCGGGGTCGGAGAGGGTGACCCGGGCGCCGGCCCGCGGGGCGAGCAGGGTGCGCAGGTCGACGGGGGCGTCGTCGGCGGGCTCGTCGTCGACCTCGACGACCCGGACGACCGCGCCCTCGGACTCGTCCTCGGAGACGTGGCTGGCGCGGGTGAGGCCGCCGGCCACCAGGGTCCGCAGCGCGACCTCCTGCTCACCGGCCATCCGGCCCAGCTCGGCGGCCTCCCCGCCGAGGGCGGTGCCGCGCCGCTGCACCATGGCGAGGACCTGGAGGACGCTGTCGTGGATGTCGCGGGCGAGCCGCTCGCGCTCGCGGGTCGCGGCCTCGATCTCCAGGGCGCGGGCGAGGGTGCGCTCGGAGGCGCGGGCGACCTCGACGACGTAGCCGATGGCGATGGAGGCCACCCAGACCAGGATCACGTTGTGGACGGTGTCCCGGCTGGGGTGGCCCCGCTCGATGATGTTGGCGACGGCGACGAGGGAGGAGGCGAAGCCGGCCCAGCGCCAGCCGCCCTTGATGGCGTAGGCGAGGACCGAGCCGGCCGTCCATATCGTCGGCAGCGTGGGGCCGTCCACGGTCTGGGCGTGGGCGTCGGCGAGCGGGGTGAGGAGGATGCCGGTGAGGGCGAGGGCGAGGTCGGCGGTGAGGAAGCGCTTGGTGCAGCTCGCCGCGTTCGCCACCTTGGGCAGGGTGGCGAGGGTCCAGACGCAGAGCACCGCGAGGTAGGCGACGGCGATCCAGGGCCGCTCGTAGCGGTCCCGGCCGGTGGCGAAGATCAGTACGGCGTAGACCGTCGTCAGGACGCGGTAGCCGGTCAGCGCCCGCCACAGCGGCTGCTCCACCGACATGCGCACGACACGCTCGCGCTTGGCCATCTCCCCCACCCCCACCGGCGCTCCCCCACGGGAACGTCAGGCGCCGGACTCTTCCCGTGCGGCGATCTCCGCCTTCACGGCCTCCTTGGCGGCCTTCTCGGCCTCGGCGAGCTGCCGCTTGGCGGCCGTCGCGTAGATGTCCACGTACTCCTGGCCGGACAGCTTCATGATCTCGTACATGACCTCGTCGGTCACCGAGCGGAGGATGAAGCGGTCGCCGTCCATGCCCTGGTAGCGGGAGAAGTCCAGCGGCTTGCCGATCCTGATCCCGGGGCGCATGAGCTTCGGGACGACCTTGCCGGGCGGCTGGATCTTCTCGGTGTCGATCATGGCGACGGGGATCACCGGGGCGCCGGTGGCCAGCGCGACCCGGGCGAGCCCGCCGGGCTTGCCGCGGTAGAGCCGGCCGTCGGGCGAGCGGGTGCCCTCGGGGTAGATGCCGAAGAGGCCGCCGCCCTCGATGACCTCGATGCCGGCCTTGATGGCCGCCTCGCCGGCGCCGCGGGCGCCCGAGCGGTCCACCGGGAGCTGGCCGACGCCCTTGAAGAAGGCCGCGGTCAGCCGGCCCTTCACGCCGGGCGTGGTGAAGTACTCCGCCTTGGCGATGAAGGTGACCTTGCGGTCGAGGACCGCGGGCAGGAAGAAGGAGTCCGAGAAGGACAGGTGGTTGCTGGCCAGGATCGCGGGCCCTTCGGCGGGCACGTTCTCCAGGCCCTCCACCCAGGGCCGGAAGGCGAGCTTCAGGGACCCGCCGATGGAGAACTTCATTGCGCCGTAGATCAACTCGCCATGCCTTCCGTGTGCCGTCGCGACGACTTTATCCCGTGGCGACGTGCCGCCCCCGCTGCGGCCCTGGTCGGTGTCGGTCCGGTCGCGTACCGTGAAGGTCCTTCCCCCCGTCGCCGCACGGTTCCCGCGTCCCGACGCGCCGGAGCCGCAGACCGAACAGGAGACCCCGGTGCCGGTCCTTCCCGGAGCCGAGCCGTACCGCCATGAGGGCGGAGAGGTCGGCGTCCTTCTCTGTCACGGATTCACCGGTTCCCCGCAGTCGATGCGCCCGTGGGGCGAGTACCTCGCGGACCGCGGCCTGACCGTGTCGGTGCCCCTGCTGCCCGGGCACGGCACGCGCTGGCAGGACATGCAGCTCACCACCTGGCACGACTGGTACGCGGAGGTGGACCGGGCGCTGCGCGAGCTGACCGCCCGCTGCTCCTCGGTCTTCGTCTTCGGCCTCTCCATGGGCGGGGCGCTGACCCTCCGCCTCGCCGCGAAGCACGGGGACGCGGTCCGCGGCATCGTGCTCGTCAACCCGGGCAACAAGGTGCACGGCCTCGCCGCGCACGCCCTGCCCGTCGTGCGGCACCTCGTCCCGACGACGAAGGGCGTCGCCAACGACATCGCGAAGGAGGGCGTGACCGAGGTCGGGTACGACCGCGTCCCGCTGCACGCGGCGCACTCGCTCCGGCAGTTCTTCCGGCTGGTGGACGCCGAGCTGCCGCAGGTCACCCAGCCCCTCCTGCTGCTGCACAGCCCGGACGACCACGTGGTGCCGCCGGCCGACTCGGCGCGGGTGCTCGCCCGGGTCTCCTCCACGGACGTCCGCGAGGTCCTGCTGGAACAGAGCTACCACGTCGCGACGTTGGACCATGACGCGGAGAGGATCTTCGAGGAGAGTCTGGCGTTCGTCGAGCGTCTCGCCCCGGGAGTCGTGGGCGGGAAGGGGAGCAGGAGCGGTGGCTGACCAGCAGGACGGCGGCGAGCGGGAGCCGCAGCCCATCGACGAGGAGGCGGCGTGGGCCGCGATCGTCGCGGGGTACGGCGAGGAGCCCGCGGACCCGCCGGGGGCGCGGCCGTTCCGGCCGATCGAGAACCTGCGGCTGCCCGAGCCGGAGGAGCTGGAGGCGCGGGAGGCCCGGGCCGCCTCGGGGAGCGACGTACCGAAGCCGGACAAGACGAAGCGGGAGCCGGCACCGGCCGAGCCGGAGCCCGAGGCGGATGACGACGACGGCCCTGGCGCCGGGCCCGCCCTCGGCAGCTCGATCACCTTCGCGCCCGGGGTGCGCCCGGGCGGAGGTCCGCGCGACTACAGCGTGGCCGAGCCGGAGGAGGGTCCCGGCGGCGCGGACGAGGGGCACTTCGTGCCGCCGGAGCCGCCGCCGCTCCCGGAGGCGGACACCACCACCAAGTTCGCCTGGCTCGCGGTGGTCGGCGGCCCGGTCCTGATGCTGCTCGCGGTCCTCCTCCGGTGGGACATGACCTGGTGGCTGACCACCCTGTGCGTCGGCGGCTTCCTGGGCGGCTTCGTGACCCTGGTGGCCCGGATGAAGGGCGACGACGAGGACGACGGCTACGACGACCCGGGCCGCGGCGCGGTCGTGTGACCCCGGGCGGGCCCCCGCCCGGGGGCCCGCCCGCCGCCCGTACCGGCAGACGGGCCGCCCCTCCCGACACAGTCCGGGAGCCGGACGGGCCTCAGACCCCCGCGCGGAGCCTGACCGCCGCCAGCACCGGGAGGTGGGCTGCCCCCTCCGACGCCGCCCTCGCACCGCTCGGCGCCCGAGGCGCCTTCCGGGCTTCGGCCGGCTGAGGCGGACTCCGCCCGCCGGGGGACCGGGCGGGTGTCAGACCCCCGCGCGGAGCCTGACCGCCGCCAGTACCGGGAGGTGGTCCGTGGCGGCGGTCAGGTCGGCCGGGGGGAGGCCGGAGGGGACGCCGCAGCCCAGGAACTCCACCGGGGGCGTGGCGAGGATCGCGTCGATGCGCTGGTGCGGGTCGGTCGCGGGGTGGGTGTGCTCGGTGCCCCGGGGGGCGGTCGTCCAGCCGTCCCTGAGCCTCTCGGCGAGCCGGGTGGAGGCGCGGCCGCCGGGGCGCTCGTTGAGGTCGCCGGCGACGATCGTGTACAGGGTGCCCAGCGCGGCCACCCGGTCGAGTACCAGCCCGGCCTGGGCGTACCGCTCGTCCTCGCGCAGGCTCAGGTGGCAGCTGACGAGACCCAGCCGTACGGCCCCGAAGCGGACGACGGCGGTGGCGAGGCCCCGCCGGTGCAGTCCGGGGGTGAGCGGCAGGAGGACGTCCTCGGTCCGCTCGACGGTGGCGCGCAGCGAGCAGAGCAGCAGCGGCCCCGCGGCGGTGGCCCCGCCGGAGAGCGTCACCAGTTCGCTCTTGGCGGCCAGCCGGGCCGCGTGCTTGCGCCAGCGGAAGAAGCGCGGGGCCTCCTGGACGAGGACGACGTCGGGGGCGCAGGCCCGGATCACCCGGGCGAGGGCGTCCTCGTCGTCGCGCATCGAGCGGATGTTGTAGCTGAGGATCCGGACCACGGCGGAGCCGTCCGGCTCGGTACGGGAGGCGGGCAGCGCGCCGGTCGCGTCGAGGGCCATGGGCCCAACATAGGCCCGATGCCCGCCCCGCCCCAGAGGGCGCGGCGGGCATCGGCCGGACGGGACGCGGGGGTCAGCCCTGACGGGCCAGGTCCGCCGCGCCGACGAGACCGGCCTTGTTCCCGAGCTGGGCGGCGAGCACCTGGGCGTGCGGTCGCCACTGACCGCCGATCAGCCAGCGCCGGAAGGACTTCCGGATCGGGTCCAGGACGAGGTCGCCCTCGTCCGAGACGCCGCCGCCGACGATGAACGCCGAGGGGTCGAAGAGCGACGCCAGGTCGGCGAGGCCCGCGCCGGCCCAGCGGGCCAGCTCGCGGAAGGAGTCGACGGCGACCGGGTCGCCCGCGCGGGCGGCCTCGCTGACGTGCTTGCCCTGGATGCCCTCCGGGGAGCCGTCGCCGAGGCCGAGCAGGACCTCGGCCCGCTCGGGGGTGGCGTTGGCGCGCTGCCGGGCGTAGCGGACGAGGGCGCGGCCGGAGGCGTACTGCTCCCAGCAGCCCTGGCTGCCGCAGCCGCACAGCAGGCCGTCGGGGACGACCCGGATGTGGCCGAACTCGGCGGCGACGCCGAAGCGTCCGCGGCGCAGCTTGTTGCCGATGATGATGCCGCCGCCGAGGCCGGTGCCGAGGGTGATGCAGATGACGTCCTCGTGGCCCTGGCCTGCGCCGAAGCGGTACTCGCCCCAGGCGGCCGCGTTGGCGTCGTTCTCCACGACGACGGGGAGGCCGACGCGCTGCTCGACCTTGTCCTTCAGCGGCTCGTGCCGCCAGTCGATGTTCGGCGCGAAGAGGACGGTGGCCCGCTTGTCGTCGACGTATCCGGCGGCGCCGATGCCGACGGCCTCGATCGGGTGTCCCTTGCCGGCCTCGGAGACGGCCGCGCCGATGGCGTCGACGATGCCTTCGGGGGTCGGTGGGGTGGGCACCGTGTGCGTGTCGAGGATGTTGCCCTCCTCGTCGACCACGCCGGCCGCGATCTTCGTGCCGCCGATGTCGACGCCGATGGTGAGTCCCATGAATCCCTCAGTTTTCGGTCGAGCCCCGCTAGGGCCCACCGTACCCGAGGGGAGGGCGCCGCACTGATCAGTCCAGATCGATGGGACGGCCGGTGGCGGGGCCGTCCTCGCCGTCGCGGCGCTCCTCCGGGGCGGGCTCGCCGGGGGTGCCGGCGGCGCGGCGGGGGTCGTCCTCGGAGAGGCCGGGGCCGCGGGTCCAGCGGGTTTCGTGGCCCTCGACGGCGGAGCGGTAGGCGGCGAGGAGTTCGCTGCCGGCGGCGGCGAGGTGGTCGAAGACCTGCGGATTGCGCTCGATGACGGGCTCGACGGCGGCCTTCGCCTGGTTGACGAGGCCCTTGACGGTCTCGGCGGCCTGGGCGGCGGCGCGGGCGGCGTCCTGCCCGCCGAACAGCGGGGCCGCGGCGCCGAGTCCGCCGGCGAGCTTCTCGGCGACGGCCTCGAAGAGCTTGCGGAACTCCTCGGCGGGCGAGCCGGGTTCCTCCCCGTGCCGCGCGCGGCGGCGGGCCTTCTCCGCCTCCAGGTCCTCGGCACAGGCGTCGGCCCAGGGGTCCCGCTCGCTGCTCATGGCGTACTCCTCCGTCGCTTCCCTTCCTTCGACGGTACACGCCCGGGTGCGGGGGTCAGGAGGGCTCGGGCCACAGTCCGGGGTCGGGGGCGAAGCGGATCGCGAGGTCGCCGTCGACGAGTCCGGCGCCGGTGACGGTGCAGCGGCGCAGGGCGGGCGGGAGGGGGAGGGTGCGGCGGAAGGGGCCGGCGGCGAGGAGCAGCTCGTCGCCCCGGCGGACGAGGGAGAGGTCCTGCTTGACGGCGCCGGGCAGCGGCAGGTGCCAGACGAGCACGCCGTCCCGGGCGCGCCGGTCCTCGACGGCCGGGGCGGGCGCGGGGACGGGCTCCAGGCCGGGGCGTACGGCGGCGAGCAGGGCGAGGTCCCCGGGGCCGCGCGGGTCGCGGCCGAGGTGCGGCAGCTCGTGCAGGACGTCCCCGGCGTCGGCGCGGAGGGCGTCGAGGTGCCGGTGCTGTTCGGCGGTGAGGGCGGCGAGCCAGGAGTCCTCGGAGGCGGCGGGGAGGAGCCGGTTGGCGATCACGGCGTCGAGGGCGAGGCCCTGGAGGGCGAGGCCGAGGCGGGCGTCGCGGAGGGTGGCGGCGGCGGCCGGGCCGGGTTCGAGGACGAGCCGGACGGTGGTGCCGGGGGCCTCGACGACGGCCTGGACGGCGGCGAGTTCCCGCTCCCAGCGGGCGGTGGTCTCGTACAGCCACCGGGCGGGCATGGGGACGCCGGCGAGCTGGGCGAGCATCGGGCGCAGCGCGCGGGCGGCCTGCCGCTCGGGCGGCAGCAGCCGGCGCAGGTAGCGGCGGAGCTGCTCGGGGAGGGCGAGGACGGTGAGGGCCTCGCGCAGTGGCGGCAGGTCGACGACGGCGAGGTCGTGGTCCCCGGTGGCGGCCTCCCGCAGCGCCCGGAGCAGGGAGAACTGGCGGCTGCCGGGCAGTTCGGTGAGTTCGGCGTCCTCGAAGGGCGAGGCCCCGAGGAGGTCGAGGGCGGTCGAGGAGCGGGCCTGGAGGGCGAGGAACTCCCGCCGGAAGTCCCCCGCGGGGTCGGGCCGCAGCACGGTCAGCGTCCCGGGACCCGCGGCCTCGGCGGCCTCGGCGAGCGGTCCGGGGCGGTCCGGGTCCGCGTCGCCGGGGACGAGCAGCACGCGTCGGCCGGCGCGTGCCTCGGCGAGGGCGGTCGCGACGGCGACCGTGGTGCGCCCGGCGCCGCCGGCTCCGGTGACGAGGATGATCCGCATGCGGGTGACGCTATCGCGGGGCGCCCGGGCGCCGGCCGCGCGGCCCCCGCCCGTCGGTGCCCCGGTGCGGCCCTCCGCCCCTCAGGCCTTGGACTCGACGCGCTTCTTCAGGCCGGCCAGGGCGCGGTCGATGATGACCTTCTCGGCCTTGCGCTTGATCATGCCGAGCATGGGGATCTTGACGTCGACGGTCAGCTGGTAGGTGACCTCGGTGCGGTTGCCGGGGAGTTCGGCGAGCCGGTAGGAGCCGTCGAGGGAGCGCAGCATCTGGGACTTGACCAGGGTCCAGCTGACCTCGTTCGCGCCGGTCCAGGTGTACGCGAGGGTGTGGTCGTCCTTGATGGCGCCGGCGTCGAGGACGAGCCGGACCTTCTCGGCGCGGCCGGCGTCGTCGGTCTGGAGGACCTCGGCCTGGGTGACCTCGCCGGTCCAGTCGGGGTAGCGGGCGAAGTCGGCGATCACGCCCATGACGTCGGCCGGCGCCGCCTCGATGGTGATGCTCGAGCTGGTGTGTTCGGCCATCGCGGTGGCTCCTCCACTGTGCGGTCCGGCGGGCGTACATCGGGGCACAGACGTGCCGACGGAAGGCTATCGCGCCCCCGTGTCGCCCCCGTCACCACTCCAGGGCGAAGGGGCGGCCGGTCGAGGCGAAGTGCCCGACGTTCACGCACTCGGTGGAGCCGATCCGCATCCGGCGGGCCAGCGGCTGGTGGACGTGGCCGAAGAGGGCGTAGCGGGGGCGGGTGCGGCGGATGGCGTCGAGGAGGGCGGTGCTGCCGCGCTCGAAGCGGCGGGCGACGGTGTCGTAGGTCAGCTCGGGGACCTCGGGCGGGATGTGGGAGCAGAGGACGTCGACCTCGCCGAGGGCCTCGACCTTGGCGGCGTACTCCTCGTCCGAGATCTCGTACGGGGTGCGCATGGGGGTGCGCAGGCCGCCGCCGACGAAGCCGAGGACCAGGCCGCCGAGCTCGATCCGCTGCCCGTCGAGGACGGTGGTGCCGGGGCCCGCGTACTCGGGCCAGAGGGCGGGGATGTCGACGTTGCCGTAGGTGGCGTACGTGGGGGTGGGGAAGGCGGCGAAGAGTTCGGCGTACTGGCGGCGGACGGCGGACTCGATGGCGGTCTCGCGGTCGACGGCGAGGCCGGCCCAGAGGCTGCGGCCCAGGTCGCGGGCCTCGTCGAAGCGGCGGGCGGTGCGCAGCTCGACGATCCGGTCGGCGTTCGCCGTGCCGAAGAGGTCGGGGAAGATGCCCCGGCTGTGGTCGGCGTAGTCGAGGAAGAGGACCAGGTCGCCGAGGCATATGAGGGCGTCGGCGCCGTCCCCCGCCCTGGCGAGGGCGCCGGAGTTGCCGTGCACGTCGCTGACCACGTGGACTCGCATGGGCCCCACCTTAGGGCGTCGGACCTGCGGTTACTTGGGAGTCGGGAAAGCTGTGGATTACTGTGCGGAGAGGACCGTCACGCTGGTGTGACGCACGGAACATCTGGCCGGGACCCCCTATCGGGAACCACGTACTGGTGGGTAACGTCCGGGCAGTCCACAGTCGTGCTCACCCCCACCGAGCACCTGCCCGATCATGGACCGCACTGGTGCATCCACACAGAGCCGTGGCACCGGAGCCCGATGAGGAGCAGCAGTCTTGCGCGAGTTCAGCCTTCCGGCCCTGTACGAGGTCCCTTCGGACGGCAACCTGACGGATCTCATCCGCCGCAACGCCTCCCAGCACCCAGACGTCGCCGTGATGGGCCGCAAGGCCGACGGCGTGTGGACGGACGTGACCGCCGCGGAGTTCCTCGCCGAGGTGCGCGGGGCCGCGAAGGGCCTGATCGCCGCCGGGGTCGGGGTCGGCGACCGCGTCGCGCTGCTCTCCCGCACCCGCTACGAGTGGGTGCTGCTCGACTTCGCGATCTGGAGCGCGGGCGCGGTGACCGTGCCCGTGTACGAGACCAGCTCGCCGGAGCAGATCCAGTGGATCCTCGGCGACTCGGGCGCCTCGCTCGCGCTCGTGGAGTCCGCGGCGCACCAGGCGGCGGTGGAGTCCGTACGGGACGGGCTGCCGGAGCTGAAGGGCCTGTGGCAGATCGAGGACGGCGCGATCGAGCGGCTGACGGCCTCCGGCGCGGAGGTCTCGGACGAGGCCCTGGACGCCCGGATGTCGGCGGCGAACGCGGACGACCCGGCGACCATCGTCTACACCTCGGGCACGACGGGCCGCCCCAAGGGCTGCGTGCTGACGCACCGGGCGTTCTTCGCCGAGTGCGGCAACGTGGTGGAGCGCCTGAAGCCGCTCTTCCGCACCGGCGAGTCCTCGGTGCTGCTCTTCCTCCCGGCCGCGCACGTCTTCGGCCGGCTGATCGAGGTGGCCTCGGTGATGGCCCCGATCCGCCTGGGCTGCCTCCCGGACATCAAGACCCTCACGGACGAGCTGGCCTCCTTCCGCCCGACGCTGATCCTGGGTGTCCCGCGGGTCTTCGAGAAGGTCTACAACTCGGCGCGGGCCAAGGCGCAGGCCGACGGCAAGGGCAAGATCTTCGACAAGGCCGCGCACACGGCCATCGCCTACAGCCGCGCGCTGGCCACCCCGCAGGGCCCGTCCTTCGGCCTGAAGCTCAAGCACAAGGTCTTCGACAAGCTGGTCTACTCGAAGCTGCGGGCGGTCCTCGGCGGGCGCGGCGAGTACGCGATCTCCGGCGGGGCGCCGCTGGGCGAGCGGCTGGGCCATTTCTTCCGCGGCATCGGCTTCACGGTCCTGGAGGGCTACGGCCTCACCGAGTCCTGCGCGGCGACCGCCTTCAACCCGTGGGACCGCCCGAAGATCGGGACGGTCGGCCAGCCGCTGCCGGGGTCGGTGGTGCGGATCGCGGACGACGGCGAGGTGCTGCTGCACGGCGAGCACATCTTCACGGAGTACTGGAACAACGGGGCGGCGACGGCCGAGGCGCTGGCCGACGGCTGGTTCCACACCGGCGACATCGGCACCCTCGACGAGGACGGCTACCTCGCGATCACCGGCCGGAAGAAGGAGATCCTGGTGACGGCGGGCGGCAAGAACGTCGCCCCGGCGGTCATCGAGGACCGGATCCGCGCCCACGCGCTGGTCGCGGAGTGCATGGTGGTCGGCGACGGGCGTCCGTTCGTCGGCGCCCTGGTCACCCTCGACGAGGAGTTCCTGGGCCGCTGGGCGTCCGAGCACGGCAAGCCGGCCGGCACCACCGCCGCCGCCCTCCGCGAGGACCCGGAGCTGCTCGCCGAGGTCCAGCGCGCGGTCGACGACGGCAACGCGGCGGTCTCGAAGGCGGAGTCGGTCCGCAAGTTCCGCGTCCTGGCGTCCCAGTTCACCGAGGAGGCGGGCCACATCACCCCGTCGCTGAAGCTGAAGCGGAACGTGGTGGCGAAGGACTTCGCGGACGAGATCGAGGCGATCTACAGCAAGTGAGGCCACGGGGAAGGGGCCCGGCGCCGATGCGCCGGGCCCCTTCCCCGTGTCTCAGAGCAGTTCCCTGAGCCGTTCCGCCAGCAGGTCCCAGCGCCACTTCTCCTCCACCCAGGCGCGGCCGCGCTCGCCCATGCGGGCGCGCAGGGCCGGGTCGAGGAGGAGGGTGGTGACGCGGTCGGCGGTGTCCTCCGCGGACTCGCCGCGCACGACCCAGCCGGTCTCGCCGTCGAGGACGGCGTCGGGGGCGCCGCCGGAGTCGCCGGCGACGACCGGGAGGCCGGTCGCGGACGCCTCCAGGTAGACGATGCCGAGGCCCTCGACGTCGAGGCCGCCGCGCCGGGTGCGGCAGGGCATGGCGAAGACGTCGCCGGCGCCGTAGTGGGCGGGCAGCTCCGACCAGGGCACGGCGCCGGTGAAGCGGACGGAGGCGGCGACGCCCGTCTCGGCGGCGAGCCGGCGCAGGTCCCGCTCGTACGGGCCGCCGCCGACGATCAGCAGGACGGCGTCGGGCACCTGCCGCAGGATCCGGGGCAGGGCGCGGATCAGGGTGTCCTGGCCCTTGCGCGGGACGAGCCGGGAGACGCAGACGACGACCGGGCGGTCGGTGAGGCCGAGGCGGGCCCGGACCTCGTCGCCGCCGGAGCCGGGGTGGAAGGTCTTCTCGTCGACGCCGGGCGGCAGCTGCACCATGCGGCCGGCGGCGGCCGGGGTGAGCGCGGACGCGATCCGGGAGCGGGTGTACTCGCCGAGGTAGGTGAGGGTGTCCGTGCCCTCGCCGATCCGCCGCAGCAGCTGCCGGGCGGCGGGCAGCTGGGCCCAGCCGGCCTCGTGGCCGTGGGTGGTGGCGACCAGCCGCTCCGCGCCGGCCCGGCGCAGCGCGGGCGCCATCAGGCCGAGGGGCGCGGCGGCGCCGAACCAGACCGACGCGCAGCCGTGTTCGCGCAGCAGCGCGGTGGCCCGCGCGGTCACCCGTGGTGTGGGCAACAGCATGGTGGTGCGGTCCCGGACAACCGTGAAAGGCTGTTCCGCGTCGAACAGAGCGGTGGCCTCCGCCCCTTCGCGGCCTCGCTTCCACGTGGAGGCGTAGACCACGAGCCGGTCGGGGTCCAGTCGCAACGCCATGTTGTGCAGGAACGCCTGGATTCCGCCGGGACGCGGCGGGAAATCGTTCGTTACGATCAGGGTCTTGTGCATCGTGACAGACAGTACGTGATGGCACGCGATCGTACCCTTCGCCCGGCACCACCCCTCTCCGCGCGAGCGGACCGACAGGACAGGAACAGGACAGGTATGACGGGCGCAGTGGGGATCGGCTCGCGCACGGCTGGACGACTGCGGGAGTTGCGTCTTCCGCTCGGTCTGTGGGCGCTGACCAGGATCGTCCTCCTGGTGTGCGTCTTCCGGATCGTGGTGGTGCCGGGTCCGGACGTCACCAGTGACGTGGAGCAGATCTACCAGAGCTGGTACGAGGTCCTGAAGACCGGCACGTACCCGCAGGACGACGTCACCTGGCAGTACCCGCCGGCGGCGGCCCTCGCGATCCTCTCCCCCGCCCTCCTGCCGTTCCTGAACTACTCGGCCGCCTTCTTCGTGCTGGCCTTCCTCTGCGACGCCCTCGTCTTCGGGCTGCTGGTGTACACCGGCGGCCGTCCGGGCCGGACGATGCGCGGGGCCTGGCTGTGGCTGGCGGCCGTGCCGCTGATGGGCCCGACCGCGTACGCCCGCTACGACATCATGGTCACCGCCGTGGCCGTGGCGGGGCTGCTCGCCGCGATCCGCAGCCCGCGCGTGCTGGGGGCGCTCGCCGGTTTCGGCGCGGTGCTCAAGGTGTGGCCGGCGCTGGTCCTCGTGGGCACCCCGAAGGGCCGGGCGACCTGGCGTTCCTGGCCGGTGGCGGCCGGGACGGCGCTGGGCGTGCTGGCGCTGTGCATGGTGTGGATGCCGGGCGGGCTGGCCTTCCTCTCCTTCCAGAGCGAGCGGGGCACGGAGGTCGAGTCGCTGGGGGCGATGGTCTTCCACGTGGCCCGGCACTTCGGCTGGGACGGCGAGGCGCGGATGAACTACGGCTCGATCGAGTTCCTCGGCCCGTACGTGTCCTGGGTGTCGAAGGGCGCGATGGCGCTGACGGCGGCGGCCTTCGGCTGGCTGCTGGTGTGGCGCTTCAAGGCGCGCCGCTTCACCTCCTCGACGGTGGCGGACGCGGCCTTCGTCGCGGTGCTGCTCTTCACCGCGACGAGCCGGGTGATCTCCCCCCAGTACATGATCTGGCTGGTCGGGGTCGCGGCGGTCTGCCTGGCCTACCGGTCGAGCCGGATGGCGACGCCGGCGTACCTGATCCTGTGGGCGACGGCGGTGACGCAGTTCGAGTTCCCGGTCTGGTTCTCGCACGTGACGCAGAGCGACTGGCTGGGCATCGGGGTGCTGTTCCTGCGCAACGGCCTGCTGATCGCGGCCACGCTCATGGCCTGCCGGATCCTGTGGAAGCACACGGTCACCGAGGCGGGCTCGGTGGCGATCCCGGTCCCGGCGGGTCAGCCGGAGCCCGAGAAGGTGCTCACCCGCTCGGCCTGAGCGGCGCGCGCGGTACGGCGGTGCGACACCGCCAGCGCGCCGAGCTGCGCGGCCATGGCGAGCGTCATGGCCAGGCAGATCCCGGGGAGGCCGAGCCCTGACAGGGCGAGGGCGAGCGGCAGCTGGAGGAGGACGCCGGCGACGGTGATCCCGGCCAGGTACCGGCTGGCCCCCGCGCCGTCGAAGACCCCGGCGGCGGCGATGTACGCCCCCATGAGCGGGAGGTAGCCGGCGAGGCAGCGCAGGAAGAGCGCGCCCGCCGCGGCGACCTCGGGCCCGGCGCCGAAGAGCCGCATCACGCCGTCCGCCCCGGCCCACAGGAGCGCGGCGAAGCCCGTCCCCAGCCCGGCCCCGAGCAGGGTCGCGGCGCGGGCGACGGCCGCGCGTCCGCCGGCCCCGGAACCGGCGCCGAGCAGGTGGGCGGTGTGGATGGCCGCCGCCTGGCGCACCGCGTAGAGGGCCATGGTGGCGACGTACATGCCCTTGGTGGCGATGCCGTAGGCGGCGGTCTCGGTCACGCCGAGCCGGGCGACGACGGCGACGAGGGCGAGCGCGCCGCCCATCCGCAGGGTGAAGTCGGCGGCCATCGGCAGTCCGGTGGCGGCGGTGCGGCGCAGGGCGGCCGCGGTCGTCCCGGTGGGCGCGGTGGCCCGGGCGGCCCTGAGCAGCGGGTGGCGGCGGAGGGCGGCCAGGCCGGCGGCGAGGGCGGCGGTGCGGCCGAGGACGGTGGCGAGGGCGGCGCCCGGCACTCCGTACGCGTGGATGAGCAGCGGGTCGAGGACCAGGATCAGGCCATTGGCGAGGAAGGCGAGCCGCATCGGGGTGCGGGTGTCCCCGGCGCCCTTGAGGACGCCGTCGAGGACGTTCCCGGCGTAGAGGACGGCGGTGCCGGGGAGCGAGACGGCGAGGTAGGCGACGGTGAGGGCGTACGCGCCGTCGTGCCCGGTGCCGCCGCCGGTCCCGCCCAGGAGGAGGGCGGCGAGCGGTTCGCGGAGCAGCAGGCCGCCGAGGGCGACGGGCGGGACGAGCAGGGCGCACAGGGCCGTCCCGCCCCGGACGGCGGTGCGGACGGCCCCGGGGTCGGCGGCGCCGCGGGCCCGGGCGACGAGCACGGTGGTGCCGGAGCCGGCCATGAGGACCACGCCGAGGAGCAGGTTCTCGACGTTGGTGGCGAGGGCGACGGCGGCGACCGCGTCCCCGCCGAGCCGGGCGACCCAGACCATGTTGATGATCCCGGCGGCGACCCCGGCGAGCAGTTCCAGATAGACCGGTCCGCCGAGCCGGACGAGCGTGCGGCGGTGACTCCGCTGCGTCCCCATGGATCCCCCCTCGAAACGATGTACCTCGATTCGAGGCACCTCGAAAAGAGGTAGCATGCGGGGAGGAGCGAGGACAAGCGCGGAAGGAGGGCGCCCGGTGCTGGAGCTGTCGATCCTGGGCTTCCTGTACGAGCGGCCGCTGCACGGGTACGAGCTGAAGGAGCGCATCCAGGCGCTGAGCGGCCACGTCCGCCCGGTGAGCGACGGCGCCCTCTACCCGGCGATCAACCGGCTGGTGAGGGACGGCCTGGTGGAGAGCCGCACCGGACCGGGCGCCGGCGCCGCACCCCGCCGCACCCTCTCGCTCACCCCGGAGGGCCGCGCCGGGCTGCTCGACCGGCTCCGCTCCCCCAAGGACGTCGAGATCACCGACGGCCAGCGCTTCTTCACCCTGCTGACCTTCCTCGGCCTGCTGCCGGACCCGGCGGAGCAGGCCGGCGTCCTCCGCCGCCGCCAGGCCTTCCTGCTGACCCCGGCCAGCTTCTTCTACGAGGACGGCGCCCCGGCCACCGTCGAGGCGGAGCCCGACCTCTTCCGCCGCGGCATGCTCCGGATCGCCCGCGCCACCGGCACCGAGGAGAAGGCCTGGCTCGCGGAGGCCCTGGCGGAGCTCGACGCCCGCGCTCAGCCGAGCCGGGACCGCAGGTAGGCCCGCCACTCCTCGGTGAACGCCTCCGGCGTCGTGTCCAGCACCTTCCGCAGGGCGCTCTCCACCGCGCCCTCCCGGCCCGGGTGGGCGCCCACCTCGCGGTAGAAGGCGGTCAGCCGGTCCTCGCCCCAGCGGTCGGCGATCATCGCGCAGGCCAGCCAGCCGCTCTCGTAGGCGCGGGCCAGGGCGTCGCCGTCGCCCTCGAAGCCGAAGTCGGCGTCCTCGGGGAGGGCGGCGGGCACGTCCCCGGCCCGCACGGCCCGGCGCAGCTCGGGGGCGGCCTCGGCGGGGGTGCGGCCGCCGCCCCGGTAGGCGGCCCAGTCCGCGAAGCCTTCGGAGAGCCAGACCGGGGTGGACGGCGAGGTGTGGGCGCGGGTGGCGACGTGGACGGTCTCGTGGGTGAGGATCAGCTCCCGGCCGAAGTCGCCGAGCACGCCGTACGCCTCGGGGTTGACGATCACGCGGTCGGCGGGCGCGTCGGCCCGGTGCCCGGTCTCCCCGGTGGTGACGGCCGCTATCCCCCGGTACTGCGAGCCGTCCGCCGCGAGCAGCCCGCCCATGTCGTCGAGCGAGGCCGGGACCAGGACCAGGACCCGGCGGGCCCAGGCGGGGCTCCAGACCGCGTCGACGGCGGGCACGGCCCGGTCGGCGAGCCGGGCGATCTCGGCCAGCCGGTCCCGGTCCTGGCCGACCCCGAGGACGAGCGAGCGGGCGCCGCGCACCGCGGTGACCTCGCCCTGCTCCCAGAGCCGCGCCGGGGCGCCCTCGGCGGGCCGCTCGCCGGTCACGTACCAGCGCCCGTCCCGCTCGGCGAAGTCCATGACCCGGTCGGCGCCGAGGGGGCCCGCGTCGTATCCGGCGACGCGGTGGCCGCGCTCCACGCGGGCGGTGAGCCGGCCCTCGCCGGTCCGGTCGACGCCGGTGACGCGGTAGCTCCACCCGGCGAGCGGGACCTGGGCGAGGCGGCGGAACTCGGTGCGCGCGGCGGCGCGGTGCGCGGGGTCGGCGGCGGCGAGCCAGGCGGTCTCGTCGCGGTCCAGGAGGGCCTCGGCGTGCCGGTCGAGCAGGGCCTGCACCTCGCGCAGGGCGGGGTCGGCGGGCCGGGCGGCGGTGCCGCAGCCGACGAGCGCGGCGAGCGCGAGGACCAGGGCGAGCACCACGGCCGCCGGCCGACGCGCTCCGCACCCCTGTTCCGCCACGCCTCAGATCGTACGACCGGGTGACGGGCCGACGCCTCCCGGAGCGGGCTGCGGCGGGCTCAGGGGCGGGTCACCGTCACGTGCGACATCATGTCGACCGGGTCGTAGCGGACCCGGGCGCCGGGATAGGGGGCGTGGATGACCTGCCCGTTCCCGGCGTAGATGGCGACGTGGCTGGCGTCGCCGCGGTACGTGACGAGGTCGCCGGGCTGCGCCTGGGAGAGCGGCACCTGCCGGCCCGCGTGGCGCTGGGCGGCCGAGGTGCGCGGCAGGCTGATCCCGGCCTGCCGGTACGCCCAGACCATCAGCCCCGAGCAGTCGAAGGCGGTGGGGCCGGTCGCGCCCCAGACGTACGGCTTGCCGACGGCGCTGCGGGCGGCGAGCACCGCGGCGGAGGCCCGCGAGTCGGCCGGGCCGAGGTCGGCGGCCGGCGGCAGCTCCTCGGCCGGGCCGCCGGCGCGTCCGCCGGAGCGGGAGGCCCGCTCGTAGTCGGCGCGCTCGGCGGCGGTGAGGGAGGCGAGGAGCCGGCGGGCCTCGGCGAGCTTGCGCTCCACGGACCGCTTGTGGCGGGCCACCTCGGCGCGGCTGCGCTCCAGCTCGCCGAGGGCGGTGCGGGCCTCGGCGCGTTCCTGGTCGAGCCGGCGGCGCTCCCGCTGGAGCTCGGTGAGGGCGGCGCTCTGCCGGGCGGTGACCCGGTCGAGGGCGGAGGCGCGGTCGAGGTAGCTGTCCGGGTCGGAGGAGAGCAGCAGGACGAGGGCCGGGTCGAGGCCGCCGGAGCGGTACTGGGCGCCGGCGAGGGAGCCGAGCGCCCCCCGCATCCGGTTGATGCGCTCCTGGCCGCGGGCGAGGCTGTCCTGGGCCCGGCCGACCTTCCGCCGCAGCGCGTCCGCCTTCTCGTCCGCCCGGTTGTAGCCCTCGGCGGCCCGCTCGGCCTCCTCGTAGAGCCGGTCGACCTTGGCGCGGGTGGCCGCGGTGCCGGCGCCCGGGTCGGCGCTCGCGGGGACGGCGCCGAGGGAGGCCGCCGCGGTGGCCGCGGCCGCTGCGGTCAGGACGGTGACCCGGGCGGGTCGGCGGTGGGAGGCCACGGCTCGCGCTCTCCGTTCGGCTCGTGGGGACTGGCGCGGCAGACAGTAGCCGCTCCCTCGACCCCGTCCAACGAAGGCGCCGGGCGCGAAAAATGACGCCCCGCCGGAGATCACAAGGTCACCGGCGGGGCGTCGGGTCAGCGAGGTGTGCCGCGAACCACCCGTTCGGGCGGCACGGCCGGGCGGGTCAGCCGCCGATGCGGACACCGAACTGGAAGGTGCCCATGTAGTTCATCGACTCGTAGCGGACCACGGCGCCCGGCTTCGGGGCGTGCAGGATCGTGTTGTTGCCCGCGTACAGGCCGACGTGCGACAGGCCGTTGAAGAAGACCAGGTCGCCCGGGCGGAGCTGGCTGCGGCCGATCTTCACGCCGTCGTTCTGCTGGGTGTACGTGGTGCGGGTCAGCCGGGCGCCGGCCTGGCGGTAGGCCCACATGGTCAGACCGGAGCAGTCGTACGCGTTGGGGCCCTCGGCGCCGGAGACGTACGGCTTGCCGAGCTGGGTGGCGGCGGCGGAGAGGGCGGCGGCGCCCAGACCGCTGGCCGGGGCCTCGTTGCCCAGGTCGAGGCGGGGGGCGGCGGCACGGGAGGCGCGCTCGGCCTCGGCCCGCTCCTCCTGCTGGATGCGGGCGCGCTCCTCGGCGGTGAGCGTGTTGAGCAGCTTGCGGGCGTCGGCGAGCTTGCCCTGGACCTTGCTCTTCTTCTCGGCGAGCGTCTTGCGGACCTCTTCGAGGTCGGCGAGCTTGGCGGTGGCCTCGGCGCGCTCCTGGGCGAGGGCGCGCTGCTTGTCCTGGATGGTGGCGAGGACGTCGGCCTGCTGGTCGGTGACCCGGCCGATGGCGGACGCCTTGTCCAGGTAGTCGTCGGGGTTCGACGAGAGGAAGAGCTGGAGCGCCGGGTCGATGCCGCCGGAGCGGTACTGGGCGCTGGCGACCGAACCGATCTGGTCCCGGAGGGTGTTCAGCTCCTGCTGCCCACGGGCCACCCGGTCCTGGATCTGGCCGATCTCCTTCTGCAGCTTGCCGCGGCGCTCCTCGGCCAGGCTGTGCTGCTCCGTGGCCTCCTCGGCCTCGTGGTAGAGCTTGTCGACCTTCGACTTGACCTCGTCGATCTTCGGCTTGGGGGCCGCCTGGGCTCCGGTCTGGGCGGAGAACGCGACGGCGGCGGCCGCGGTCGCGGTGAGCACGGTCACACGGGTGCGGCTCGGCTGCTTGGGTCGACGGTGGGACGCCACGAAGGCGAGCTCCTTCTTCCTCGAGCCGCCCGGCCGGTCAGGGGCAGGCGGTTCCTCCACGGACCGCCCTGATGGGTGATCAACCGCGCGAAGGTTCGAGGCCCGACCCTAGTGACCAAGTTGTGATCAGTTCAAATCCCGACGGCAAAAAACTCGCTCACGCAGCACTTTATTTACACACATCACACCGCGTGTGACCGGCACTTGACGGTCCGCACTCCAGAAAACGGGCATAGGGAACAAGAGTTGTGAGCCGGGCGAGTCGTTACGAGAGCCGCGAAAGGCGCTTGAGGAGCAGAGCCGACGCCACCGGCCGCGCACCGGCCTTCGCGACGCCGTCCGCCACCTCGCGGTCGGTGGAGACCACGACGACCGGCCGGCCCGGCGGCTCCGCCCGCACCAGCTGGCGGATCAACTCGTCCGCCGTGACACCGGGCTTGGAGAAGAGCACCCGCACCCCGCGCGGCGGCGCGAGGAGCACCGGGGCGGCCAGCTCCGCCCCGTCGAAGACGCAGGTGACCTCGGCGCCCGAGCGGGCCGCGAGCGCGGAGAGCCCGCCGAGCAGCCGCAGCCGCTGCTTCTCCAGCGGCATCGTCGGGTAGCCGGTCTTGGTGACGTTGTAGCCGTCGACGACCAGATGCGTCTGCGGCAGCTCCAACAGCTGGTCGAGCAGGGCCGGATCGGTCTCCGACAGGGCGCGGGCCGCGATGTCCTTCGGGGACATCCGCCCCGGCTCCACGGCGTCCACGGTGTCCGCCGGATGCACCGACACGGGCGGCAGGGCGAGTTCGCGCCGCAGCCCCTGGGCCGCGTCCAGGACGGTGTCGAGCAGCAGCCGCAGCCGCATGTCCTCCACCGAACGCCCCTCGCGGGCGGCCCGGCGGCTCGCCTCCAGGGCCGCCTCGGCCTCGCCGAGGCGGGCCTTGAGCCGCCGCGACTCGCTCTCCGCGGCGGACACCTGGGCGGCCGACTCGGCGCGGGCGGCCTCCATCTCGGCCTGGGCGCGGCGCAGCGCCGCCTCGCCGCGCTTCACGTCGCTCTGCGCGCTGCGCAGCTTGCGGTGAAGCGATTCGGCTTCCTTGCGGGCGGCCTCCAGGTCGTGCCGGAGCTGCTCGGTCTCGTCCCTGGTCCGGTCGCGGGCGGCGGCCAGCTCCTCGCGGAGCCGCTCCAGCTCGCGCCGGCCCGCCTCGTCGGCGCGTTCGGCGTCGGCGCGCTGGACCTCCTCGCCGGCGGCGGCCACCAGCTTGGCCCAGCCCGGCGGGCGCAGCACGTAGGCCGCCGCGGCCACGTCGACGGGGTCGGCGGCGGCGGGCGGCGCGCCGGTCTCCACGGCCCCGGCCAGTTCCGGCTGAGCCTGTCTGAACCGTTCGCCGATCCGCTGCCGGAAGAGCGGGTCGCCCTCCAGGGCGGCGGCCATCGCGTTGCCGGCGAACTTGGCGCGCCGGCTCGCGGTGAAACGGGCGTACTGGCGCAGGGGGGCGGGCAGCTCGGCGACGGTCAGGCCGCCGAAGGCGTCGGCGACCAGCGCGATCACCCGCCGCCGTACCCCCTCCGGCAGGGGATGGTCGAGCGTCTCGGCAGCGTCACCCGCCGCGCCGGCCGGTTCGTCACCGTGCGCGGACTGCTCCACGATCCGTCACCCCTACTGTCGTCGGCGCCGTCCGTCAGGACTCGACGCCCGGCTTGTCCACCAGTTCGATCTGGTCCACCGCGTTGCACCAGCGGCAGCGGACCGACTCGATGGTCTCACTGAGCACCTCGCGCTCCTCGACCTTGGGCTCCCCCGCCAGGTCCAGATGGACGTACTCCACGACCTTGGACGAGCGCGTCACGTCGAAGCGGGTCAGGTTGCCGCACAGGGTGCAGCGCCAGCGGGTCTCGGCGGTCGGCTGGGGAACGGTCGTCATGGTGCCGTCCTTCTTCCTGTCGTGGTGGTACCAGGTACGGGAGCCGCGGTGCGCCGTCGGACTGCGGTGCTCGATCCCGTAACCCTACGGCCTCACCGGCGGGCGCCCGGCCCGGCGAGGCACTCTGTCCACTTCGTCCCTCTTGGGCCATGATCTGTCCATGATCGACTGGCGAGGCACGGCCCGGGGCGCCTACCGGAGCGTCCGCACCGGACCCGCGGTGACCTACGGACTGATCGCCGCCTGCTGCCTCCTCTTCATTGTCAGCCCCGTCTCCGGAATGAACCCGTCGTACGGCACAGGGGACGAGGTGCTCGCGGCGCAGAGCGCGTACTTCCAGCGGTGGGGAGTGGTGCCAGCCGAGCTGACGCGGGGCGATCCGGGCGCCCTGCTCACCCCCTTCACCGCCCTCTTCGTGCACGGCGGATGGCTCCACCTGCTCGGCAACATGCTCTTCCTCTGGGTCTTCGGGGCGATGGCGGAGGAGCGGATGGGGCACGCCGAGTTCGCCCTCTTCTACCTGGGCACCGGCTACCTCGCCCTGCTCGGCTACGCGCTGGCGCACGCCGACAGCGAGCAGACCCTGGTCGGGGCCTCCGGGGCGATCTCGGCGGTGCTCGGGGCCTTCCTCTTCCTCTTCCCCCGCTCCCGGGTGACGAGCCTCTTCCCCTTCCTCTTCTTCCTGCCGCTGCGCTTCCCGGCCTGGGCGGTGCTCGTCTTCTGGTTCACGCTCCAGTGGCTGGCCGCGCGGGCCGCCGGCGCGGGGCCCGGGGTCGCCTACCTGGCCCACGTCGTGGGCTTCTCCGTCGGCTTCCTCTACGCGTGGGCGCGCTTCCGGGGTGGGGATAGAGTGAAATCCCCAGCAGCGGCGACCGAGGGAGACAGCCAGCCGTGATCACCGCGATCGTCCTCATCAAGACCAGCGTGGACCGCATCCCCGAGATCGCGGAGTCGATCGCCGCGCTCGACAACGTCAGCGAGGTCTTCTCGGTGACCGGCACGTACGACCTCATCGCGATGGTCCGGGTGCCGCGCCACGACGACCTGGCCGAGGTCATCCCCGGCCGGATCAGCAAGATCCCGGGCGTCGAGGGCACCGACACGCACGTCGCCTTCCGCACGTACTCGCAGCACGACCTGGAAGCGGCCTTCGCCATCGGCCTGGAGTCCTGACCCCGGCCCCCGTGCCGCCCCGCGGAAGCCCGGATGAAGGAATCCTCATCCGGGCTTCATCCGGGGACGCGCCTTCGCGCCCCACCCTGGCGCCATGTCCTTCACCCACCGCATGGCCGGCCTCGTCGCCGTCGTCGCCGTCCCGCTCGGCATCGCCGCGACCAGCTACGCGCTGACCGACGAGCCGGAGGCGCCGCGCGTCCCGCCCGCCGTGCGCCTCTCCACCACACCGCCCCCGCCCGCCCCGCCGGCACCGACGCCGACGTGGTCCGTACCGGCCCCGACCGCGACGGCACCCTCGACGACGCCCACCGACTCCGTCGTGCCCGGGCCCTCGGCCACGGGCGACGACGACGATGACGACCACGAGTGAAGCGCACCGAACACCGCCTCTCCGCCCGCGTCCGCATCCTGCTCTGGCTGCTGCTCGTCATGACGGTCGCGCTGGCCGCCGTCGCCGTGGTGACCCGCACCCTGCTGCTGCGGGACGCCGACCACCGCATCAACCAGCTGCTCGCCCAGGAGACCGGGGAGTTCGCCACCTTCGTGGCCCAGGGCGTCGACCCGGCGACCGGCCGCCGCTTCACCGACCCGGAGACGCTGCTCCGGGTCTTCCTCCAGCGCCAGTACTCCGACCCGGACGAGGAGCTGCTCGGCCTGGTCGGCACCGGCGGGCCCGGACCGCGGGTGGTCCGGCAGTCCCGGGACACGCCGAGCGCCCTCCCGCTCCACCGCGACCGGCCCGCGCTCGACGCCGTCGCCGCCGCGCCGGAGGCCTCGGGCCGGATCGACCGGGCGCGGGGCGAGGTGCGCTGGGCGAAGGTGCCGATCGAGACCGGCGGCCCGCCCTCGGCCTTCGTCGTCGCCTTTCACGCCGACCGGCAACAGGCCATCGCGGACGAGGCGTTCCGCATCCTGCTCGCCATATCCGGGGTGGCGCTGCTGCTGACCACCGGCATCGGCTGGGTCGTCGCGGGCCGCATCCTCGCCCCCGTGCGGGTGGTGCGGACGACCGCCGCCGAACTCACCGAGCGGGACCTCACCCAGCGGATCCCCGTGCAGGGCAAGGACGACATCGCCGCGCTCGCCGCGACCTTCAACGCGATGCTGGACCGGCTCGAACGCGCCTTCGCGGGCCAGCGGCAGTTCGTGGACGACGCCGGGCACGAGCTGCGGACCCCCATCACCATCGTCCGCGGCCACCTGGAGCTGATGGGCGACGACCCGGCCGAGCGCGCCGAGACCGTCCGGATCGTCACCGACGAGCTGGACCGGATGAGCCGGATCGTGGAGGACCTGCTGCTGCTCGCCAAGGCCGAGCGGCCGGACTTCGTCCGCACGGAGGACGTCCAGCTCGCGGAGCTGACCGCCGACGTCTTCGTGAAGGCCCGGGCGCTCGGCGAGCGGGACTGGGTGCTGGACGGGGTGGCCGACCGGGAGGCGTCGCTGGACGCCCAGCGGATCACCCAGGCGATGGTGCAGCTCGCGCAGAACGCGGTCCAGCACACCGTGCCCGGCGCGCGGATCGCGATCGGCTCGCGGGCCGCAGCCGGCCGGATCGAGCTGTACGTCGCCGACCGGGGCCCCGGGGTCCAGGAGCAGGACGCGGCGGTGATCTTCGAGCGCTTCCGGCGGGGCACCGCCCGGCGCGGCGCCCGCACCAGCGGAGCCGGGCTGGGGCTCGCCATCGTCCGGGCCATCGCCGAGGGGCACCGGGGCGGCTCGGTCGAGCTCCGTCCGACCCCGGGCGGCGGGGCCACCTTCGCACTTGTCTTCGAGGAGTGAGCATGAACCGCATCCTGATCGCCGAGGACGAGGAGCGCATCGCCTCCTTCGTCGAGAAGGGGCTCCGCGCCAACGGCTTCACCACCTCCGTGGCCGCCGACGGCGACACCGCCCTCGCCCTGGCCCTCACCGGCGCCTTCGACCTGGTCGTCCTGGACATCGGCCTGCCCGGCCGGGACGGCTTCACCGTCCTCAGGGAGCTGCGCGAGGCCCGGGCGACCCTCCCCGTCCTGGTCCTGACGGCCCGCGACTCGGTACGGGACACCGTGGCCGGCCTGGAGGGCGGCGCCGACGACTGGATGACCAAGCCCTTCCGCTTCGAGGAGCTGCTCGCCCGGATCCGGCTGCGGCTGCGCACCGCCGCCCGCGCCCCCGAGGTGACCGTGCTGCGCAGCGGCGACCTCGGCCTGGACCTGCGCACCCGGCGGGCCCGCTCCGGGGAGCGGACGGTGGACCTGACCGCCCGTGAGTTCGTGCTCCTGGAACTGTTCCTGCGCCACCCGGGGCAGGTGCTCTCCCGGGAGCAGATCCTCTCCCACGTGTGGGGGTACGACTTCGACCCCGGCTCCAACATCGTGGACGTCTACGTCCGGGCGCTGCGGAAGAAGCTGGGCGCGGAGCGGCTGGAGACGGTGCGGGGCATGGGGTACCGGCTGCCGTGACCCGCGCGGCCGGGCGCCGCGTGAACCTTCCTTCATGGAGGGCTCATCGCCGGCTCACCGGCCGCCCGGAGGCTGGTTCCCGTGAACCTCTCCCTCCGACAGACGGTCTGGCTCTGCCTGGCGCTCGGCGCCTGCGCGGTGCTCGCCGTCCCCGGCACCACCCCCGGCCTCGGCGGCGAGGCGCGGCTGACCCTGGCCGTCTTCGCCCTCGCGACCTGCGCCTGGATCGCCGCCCCGGTCGACGACACCTCCGTCGCGCTCGGCGCCGGACTCGCCCTCACCGTCACCGGGGTGATCAGCTCCGACGTCCTCTTCGCCACCCTCGGCGACGCCACCATCTGGCTGCTGATCTGCGCCTTCGTCCTCGCCGCCGCGGTGACCAGGACCGGGCTGGCCGGTCGCGCGGCCGCCTTCCTCGTCACCGGCGCCCGGACCGTGCGCCAGCTGGTCCACCTGACCACCGCCGCGCTGGTCGTCACCGCCTTCGCCGTCCCGGCCACCTCCGGCCGGGCCGCGCTCGCCCTGCCGGTCTTCCTCGCCCTCGCCCACGTGCTCGCCGGGCGCCGCCGGCTGGTCGTGATGCTGGCCCTGCTCTTCCCCACCGTCATCCTGCTGTCGGCGGTCGCCACCCTGATCGGCGCGGGCGCCCACCTCATCACCGTCGGGGTGCTCCTGGAACAGACCGGCGAGTCCCTCGGCTTCACCCGCTGGCTGGTCCTCGGCCTGCCGCTCGCGGTGGTCTCCTCCCACCTCGCCGCGGAGGCGGTGCTGCTCACCACCACCCGCCGCGAGGACCGGCGGGGGCCCGTCCGGATCACCGCCGCCGAGGTCCAGGAGCACTCCGCCACCCCGGTGTCGGGCCCGCTCTCCCCGCCCGAGCAGCGCTGCCTGCTGCTGCTCTGCACGGTGGTGACGCTGTGGTGCGCGGAGCCGCTGCACGGGGTCTCGCCGGCCGTGGTCGCGCTGATCGGCGCGGTGGTGGCCTCCTCCCCCGCGCTCGGCACGGTCCGGATGAAGGACGGGCTGCGGTCGGTGCCCTGGCCGATGCTGCTCTTCATGGCGGCGACCACCGCGATGGGCGTGGCCCTGGTCGACTCCGGCGCCGCCGGATGGCTGGTCGGCGGAGTGCCGGGCGGGATGCCCCCGTGGGCCTTCCTCGCCGTGGTCGTCGCCGTGAGCACCGCCGCCCACCTGGTGCTCCAGTCCCGCTCCGCCCGCTCCTCGGTGCTGGTGCCGCTGGTGGTGGCCGCGGCGGCCGGCGCCGGGATCAACCCGGTGGCCGCCGCCCTCGCCTCCACGGCCGCCGCCGGGTTCTGCCAGACGCTGCCGGCCTCCGCGAAACCGGTCGCCCTCTTCGCCGAACCGCCGGACGGCGTCCCCACCTTCACCCCGGGCGACCTGCTGCGGCTCTCCGTCGTGCTCGCCCCGCTCAGCGCCGCCCTGGTGCTGCTCTTCGCCCTCGCCGTCTGGCCGCTGCTCGGCGTGCCCGTCCTTCAGGAGTCCCGGCCGTGAGCCTGCACATCGCCGTCGCCCCCAGCGGTTTCAAGGAGTCGCTGTCCGCGCCCGAGGCCGCCGAGGCCATCGCCGAGGGGCTGCGCCGGGTCCGCCCGGACGCGGTCGTCGACCTGATCCCGCTGGTCGACGGAGGAGAGGGCACCGCCCGGGCGCTGGCCGCCGCGACCGGGGGCAGGCTGCTGCCCCGGATCGCGGCCGGCCCCCTCGGCGACCCGGTCGAGACCCACTTCGCGCTGCTCGACCACTCCTCCGCGGTGGTCGAGATGGCGGCCGTCGCGGGCCTCTCCCTGGTGCCGGCCGACCGGCGCGACCCGGGCGCCACCACCACGTACGGGGTGGGCGAACTGATCCGGGCCGCCCTCGACGCCGGGGCCCGCCGCATCCTGGTCGGCTGCGGCGACTCCGGCACCTCGGACGGCGGAGCGGGTGCGCTCCAGGCCCTCGGCGCCCGGCTCCTGGACGCCGAGGGAGTCGAACTCCCCCTGGGGGGTGCCGCGTTGACGCGGCTGGAGCGGATCGATCCGACGGGCCTCGATCCGCGGCTCGCGGCGGCCGAGCTGCTGGTGGCCTGCAATCCGTACAACGTGCTCTGCGGCGAGCGGGGCGTGGCCCGGGTCTTCGGTCCGCAGAAGGGCGCGGGCCCGGAGCGGGTCGAGGAGCTGGCGGCCGCCCTGGACCGCTGGGCCGCGCTCCTCGTACGGGACCTGGGCGCGCCCGCGGCGCTCGGTACGGCCCCCGGGTCCGGGGCCTCGGGCGGGCTCGGCGCGGGCCTGGCCGCGCTCGGGGCCCGGCTGCTCCCCCGCTTCGAGGTGCTGCTCGGCCACGTGGACCTGGACGCCCGGCTGGCCCGCGCCGATCTGGTGATCACCGCGGAGGGCGCCCTGGACGGCCAGACCGTGCGGGGCAAGGTCCCGGCGGAGGTGGCGCGCCGGGCCAAGACCCACGGGGTGCCGGTGCTGGCCCTGGCCGGCACGCTCGGCCGGGGCGCCCACGAGGTGCGGGCGGTGGGGGTCGACGCGTACGGCTCGATCCTGCCCGCGCCGGTGGCGCTGCCCGAGGCGCTCGACCGGGGCGCCGAGTTCCTCGCGGACGCGGCCGAACGGGCCCTGCGGATGGTCCTGTTGGGGACCCGGCTCGTGGCCTGAGGCCCGTCGGTCAGCCGCGGTCGGGGACGCAGCGGCCGTCCTCGGTGCGGTACTTCCACTGGGCGCCGTCGCGGACGAGCTCCTTCACGGCGCGGACGAAGCGCTCGACGTGCTCGTCCGGGGTGCCGGCGCCGAAGCTGACGCGGATGGCGTTGAGGGAGCGCTCGCCGGGGGCGGCCGGCTCGGGGGCGCCGCACTCGCCCGGGTCCTGGGCGTCGGAGCCGAGCAGGGTGCGGACGAGCGGGTGGGCGCAGAAGAGGCCGTCGCGGACGCCGATGCCGTACTCGGCGGAGAGGACCGCGGCGAAGTGGGAGCTGTTCCAGCCGTCGACGACGAAGGAGATGACGCCGACGCGCGGGGCGTCGTCGCCGAAGAGGGAGAGGACGCGGACCTGGGGCACCTCGGCGAGCCCGGCGCGGACGGTGTCGATGAGGTGCCGCTCGCGGGCGACGAGGGCGTCGAAGCCGGCCTCGGTCAGCGCCTTGCAGGCGGAGGCGATGGAGTAGACGCCGATGACGTTCGGGGAGCCGGCCTCGTGGCGGGCGGCGGTGGTGTGCCACTCGACGTCCACGCCGCCGTCGGCGCGGCGTGCCACGGTACGGGAGGCGCCTCCGCCGGCCAGGTAGGGCTCGGCGGTCTGGAGCCAGTCGGCGCGGCCGGCGAGGACGCCGGAGCCGAAGGGCGCGTACAGCTTGTGCCCGGAGAAGGCGACCCAGTCCACGTCGAGTTCCTTGACGGAGACCGGGTGGTGGGGGGCGAGCTGGGCGGCGTCGAGGACGATCCGGGCGCCGTGCGCGTGGGCGGCGGCGGCCAGTTCGCGCACCGGCCACAGCTCGCCGGTCACGTTGGAGGCGCCGGTGACGCAGACGAGGGCGGGACCGTGGGGGTCGCGGTCGGCGAGGGCGCGCTCCAGGGTCTCGACGGCCTGGGCCGGGGTGCGCGGGGCGTTGAGGTAGGTGACCTGGGCGTCGCGCCACGGCAGCAGCGAGGCGTGGTGCTCGGTCTCGAAGACGAAGACCTGGCAGTCGGCGGGCACGACCTGGGCCAGCAGGTTGAGCGAGTCGGTGGTGGAGCGGGTGAAGACGACCTGGTCGCCCTCGCGGCAGTCGAGGAACTCGGCGACGGTGGCGCGGCTCTGCTCGAAGAGGTCGGTGGAGAGCTGGGAGAGGTAGCCGGCGCCGCGGTGGACGCTGCCGTAGTACGGGGCGTAGGCGGCGACGTCGTCCCAGACGCGCTGGAGGGCGGGGGCGCTGGCGGCGTAGTCGAGGGCCGCGTAGGTGACCTCGCCGCCGGTGACGAGCGGGACGGTGACGTCACGGCCGAGGACCGGCAGCGGCTCGGCGCAGCAGGCGTCGGCGGACTCGGCGGCGGCGAGGGCGGAGGAGGCGGCGGCGTTCGGGCGTGCGGACATGGCGGTATCTCCCGGCGGGACAGGCGAAAGGGCGTGAAGGGCCCGCAGGGCAGCGCGAAACGGCGTGCCGCGTACGGGTGTTGCCTCGACGCACGGCGAGAACGGGGCCGTACGGAGGGGAGGAGAAGGGGGCCGGAGGCCCTAACGCATTCGCTTGCTCACGAGACCGCTCCCTCAAGGACCAGGACCCCAGGGATGGCGCAAGGGGTCCGCGCTTGCCATGGACCTTGCTGTCCACGGCCTGGTCTTCACCCGGGGCACCCCGCCACGGACGGAGGGTTGCCGGACAGCCAGCCGGGGCTTGGGGCTGTCACTCATGACCTGTAGCCGAACGTATGCCACCGCTCGCGTTCCGCGCAACCCCGTCCGCATTCCGGGACGGGGTCGCGCGGTCCGCGCGGCGGGTCTCAGGCGTGGGTGGCGGCGACCCAGCGGTCCAGGGACGCGCGGGCGGCCCCGGAGTCGATCGACTCGGCGGCCCGCGCCATCCCGGCCCGCAGCTGCTCCGCCAGGGTGCCCTCGCCGGGCTCCAGGGCGGTGAGCGCCGCCGCCGCGTTGAGCAGCACCGCGTCGCGCACCGGCCCGGTCTCGCCGGCCAGGAGCCGGCGGGCGACGTCCGCGTTGAAGGAGGCGTCGGCGCCGCGCAGCGCCTCCAGCGGCGCGTAGTCGACGCCGACGTCCTTGGGGTCGAAGACCTCCTCGCGGACGGCGCCGTCGCGGACCACCCACACCCGGGAGGTGCCGGTGATGGTCAGCTCGTCCAGGCCGTCGTCGCCGCGGAAGACCAGGGCGGAGTTGCCGCGCTCGGCGAAGACCCCGGCGACGATCGGCGCCATCCGCGGGTCGGCGACGCCGACGGCCTGCGCCTTCACCCGGGCCGGGTTGGTGAGCGGGCCGAGCACGTTGAAGGTGGTGCGGATGCCGAGCTGGCCGCGGGCGGCGGCGACGTGCCGCAGCGAGGGGTGGAACCTCACCGCGAAGCAGATGGTGATGCCCGCCTCCTCGGCGACCGCGGCCACCCGGGCGGGGGTGAGGTCGAGGTTGACGCCGAGCTTCTCCAGGACGTCGGAGGAGCCGGAGGCGGAGGAGGCGGCCCGGTTGCCGTGCTTGACGACCCTCGTGCCGGTGCCGGCGACGACGATCGAGGCCATCGTGGAGATGTTGACGGTCTTGGCGCCGTCGCCCCCGGTGCCGACGATGTCGACGGCCGGTCCCGGCACCTCGATGGTGTTGGCGTGCGCGTACATGGTGCGGACGAGCCCGCTGATCTCCTCGACGGTCTCGCCCTTGGCCCGGAGCGCCACCATGAAGCCGGCGATCTGGGCGTCGGTCGCCTCGCCGCTCATGATCAGGTCCATCGCCCACGCGGTGTCGTCGGCGGAGAGGTCCTTCCCCTCCAGGAGGCCGTTCAGGAGGACGGGCCAGGAGCGGCCCGCCGTGGTAGGTCCTCCAGCGGGGGTCACAGCGCTCATGGCAGCTCCTGATGATCGTGCGTCGGATACGGGGTCCAGCCTATCGATCCCCGGGAACGGCAAAGAGCCCCGTCCATCGAATGGACGGGGCTCTCGCCGTGGCGACCTACGTCAGGAGGTCGGGAGGGAGTCAGTGGTGGCCGTGGCCGCTCTGGATCTCCTTGTACTCCTCCAGGGTGGGCTTGGCGACCTGGTTGTCGTCGCCGTAGTAGCCCTTGTTGAGCTTGACCCGGAGCTTCTCCATCGCGCCGATCTTCCGCTGGACGCCGTTCTCGTCGACGGCCGGCGGGAGCGCGGCGGGCTCGTACTGCTCGTGCGCGGTGAGCTTGTACAGCTCGCCCTGGCTGAGCGGCTCGTGGACCTCGACGAACTCACCGTGCGGCAGGCGCTTGATGATGCCGGACTCGCGCCCGTGCAGCACCTTGTCCTTGTCCCGGCGCTGGAGGCCGAGGCAGATCCGCTTGGTGACGATGAACGCGATGACCGGGCCGACGAAGAAGAAGATCCGCACGAACCAGGTGATCGAGTTGATCGACAGGTGGAAGTGGGTCGCCCAGAGGTCGTTTCCACCACCGACGAGCATGATCATGTACGCGGTGATCCAGGCGACGCCGAAGGCGGTGCGCGTCGGAGCGTTGCGCGGGCGCTGCGCGATGTGGTGCTCGCGCTTGTCGCCCGTGATCCAGGACTCGATGAACGGGTAGACCGCGATGGCGGCGAGGACCGCCGGGAAGATCGCCAGCGGGATCATCACGCCGAGGACCAGCGTGTGGCCCCACAGGTTGATCTCCCAGCCCGGCATGACGCGGATCAGACCCTCGGCGAAGCCCATGTACCAGTCGGGCTGGGCGCCGGTGGACACCTGGTCCGGGCGGTACGGGCCGAGCGCCCAGATCGGGTTGATCGAGGCGACCGCGGCGACCACCGCGATGACGCCGAAGACCAGGAAGAAGAAGCCTCCGGCCTTCGCCATGTACACGGGGAGCAGCGGCATGCCGACGACGTTCTTGTTCGTCCGGCCGGGGCCCTCGAAGTGCGTGTGCTTGTGGACGAACACCAGGATCAGGTGAGCGACCACCAGGCCCAGCATGATGCCGGGGAGCAGCAGCACGTGCGCCGAGTAGAACCGGGCGACGAAGTCGCCGCCGGGGAACTCGCCGCCGAAGAGGAACATCGACAGGTAGGTGCCGACGATCGGCACCGACAGGATCGCGCCCTGCATGAAGCGGACACCGGTGCCGGAGAGCAGGTCGTCCGGGAGCGAGTAGCCGGTGAAGCCGGTGAACATGCCCAGGAAGAACAGCAGGAAGCCGAACAGCCAGTTGATCTCACGCGGCTTGCGGAACGCGCCGGTGAAGAAGACGCGCATCATGTGCACGAACATGCCGGCGAGGAAGATCAGCGCCGCCCAGTGGTGGATCTGCCGGATCAGCAGACCACCGCGCACCTCGAAGGAGATGTGCATGGTCGAGTTGAACGCCTCGGACATCAGCTGTCCCTGGAGCGGGACGTACGAGCCGGCGTACTCCACCTCGTTCATCGACGGGTGGAAGAACATCGTCAGGTAGACGCCCGTCAGGATGATGATGAGGAAGCTGTAGAGGCAGATCTCGCCCAGCATGAAGGACCAGTGGTCCGGGAAGATCTTCCGCATGTTGGCCTTGGCCAGCGTGTAGATCCCCAGGCGTCCGTCGGCCCAGTCGGCGACCCGCTCACCGGCGGGCGCCTTCTTCTGCGTGTTGGTCACAGTGCTCATCCGCGCTCCCAGAATGCGGGACCGACGGGCTCGTCGAAGTCGCCGTGCGCTTCGAGGAAGCCCTTGTCGTTCACGCCGATCCGCAGCTGCGGGAGGGCGTGACCGGCCGGGCCGAAGATGACTCGGGCGCCGTCGGACAGGTCGAAGGTGGACTGGTGGCACGGGCAGAGCACGTGGTGCGTCTGCTGCTCGTACAGGGAGATCGGGCAGCCGACGTGGGTGCAGATCTTCGAGAAGGCGACGATGCCCTCGTGCGACCACTCGAGCTCGCGCTTGTCCTTGATGTCCTCCGGCTGGATCCGGACGATCATCAGGGCGGCCTTGGCGATCTCGGTCTGGAAGTTGTGGTCGTGCTCCGAGAGGCCCTCGGGCATCGCGAAGGTCAGCGAACCGACGGCGACGTCCTCGGGACGCAGCGGCTCGTGCGTGTTCATGTTGATGAGCAGCTTGCCCTTGGCCCACAGGGTGGTCCGGAGCTTGCGCTCGGGCAGCGGTCCCATGTCACGCAGCAGCATGACTCCGGAGAGCGGCACCAGGGCCAGCGCGCCGAAGAGCGTGTTGCGGATGAGCTTGCGGCGGCCGAAGCCGGACTCGGCGGCACCGGCCGCGAAGTCCGCCATGACCTTCGCCTTGACCTCGGGCGACGCCGCCATCGGGTGACGCTCGTCCGCGATCTCGACGTCGGACATCAGGGTGCGGGCCCAGTGGACCGCACCCGCGCCGATGAAGAAGAGGGCGAGGCCGAGCGTCCACCCGAGCGCGAAGTTGAGCGCGGACACGTGGCCGAAGGGCCAGATGTACACGATCTTGTCGACCGGGAAGATCACGTACGAGGCGATGAAGCCGATGGTGGCCAGCATCGACAGCACGAACATGAAGGCGACCGCGCGCTCGGAGCGCCGGGCGGCCTTCTCGTCGATGTCCTGGACACGCGGCTTGTGGGGCGGAAGGCCCGGGTCGGCGAACGGGTTGTCCGCGACCTTCACCGCGCCGTGCGCGGTGTCCTGCCCTGCCGGCAGGTTCTCTTCTGGAATCTCTTGGGTACTCATGACTTCTTGGCCTTAGCGGTGTGGGCCGCGACCCAGATGGCAACTGCGATCAGCGCACCCAGACCGAAGATCCAGGCGAACAGGCCCTCGGAGACGGGGCCGAGGCCACCGAGCGAGAGGCCGCCCGGGCTGGCGGTCTCGTCGCCGTTGACGGCCTGGACGTACGCGATGATGTCCTTCTTCTCCTTCTCCGGCATGGTGGTGTCCGGGAAGGAAGGCATGTTCTGCGGGCCGGTCTGCATGGCCTCGTAGAGGTGCTTCGGGCTGACGCCCTCGAGGCTCGGGGCGTACTTGCCGTGCGTCAGCGCGCCGCCCTCGCCGGTGAAGTTGTGGCACTGCGCGCAGTTCGTGCGGAACAGCTCGCCACCCTTCGCGATGTCGGCGCCCTCAGGGCTGTACTGGCCTTCCTTCGGCGTGACGGGGCCGGCACCGAGGGAGGCGACGTACGCCGCGAGCTGATCGATCTCAGCCTGCGTGTAGATGACCTTCTTCTTCGGGACCTGGGCGCCCGGCTGCTGCGCGGGCATGCGGCCGGTGCCGACCTGGAAGTCCACGGATGCGGAGCCCACGCCGACGAGGGACGGGCCGTCAGAGGTGCCCTGACCGCCGGTTCCGTGGCAGCTGGCGCAGCCGACGGAGTAGAGCTTCTTGCCCTCCTCGATGGCGAGGGACTGGGCGGTTTCATCGGCCTTCGCCGTGCCCGCGGGCGCGAACGCGGCGTACAGCCCCCCCGTGGCCGCCAGCGCGAGAAGTAGGACGACGACCGCCGCCAGCGGATGGCGTCGTCGTGCGGAGAGCTTTTTCACGGATTACCCCGGTGTCAGGATCTTCTGCGTCGATGCTTGCTGGATGTCGGTCCGCCGCGACGGGCGGTGACCGACTACTTGATCATGTAGATCGTGGCGAAGAGGCCGATCCAGACGACATCGACGAAGTGCCAGTAGTAGGACACGACGATGGCGGCGGTTGCCTGCTCGTGAGTGAACCTCTTGGCGGCGTAGGTCCGGCCGAGGACCAGCAGGAAGGCGATGAGACCGCCCGTCACGTGCAGGCCGTGGAAGCCGGTGGTCAGGTAGAACACCGTGCCGTACGGGTCCGACGAGAGCGAGAGGCCCTCGTGCTTGACCAGCTCGGTGTACTCCAGGACCTGGCCGCCGATGAAGATCGCACCCATCACGAACGTGATGATGAACCACGTCCGGAGCTTCTTCACGTCGCCCCGCTCCGCGGCGAAGACGCCGAGCTGGCAGGTGAGGGAGGAGAGCACCAGGATCGTGGTGTTGGTCGCCGAGAACGGGAAGTTCAAGGCCGCGGCCTTTTCCGCCCAGAACTCGGGACCGGTCACCGATCGCAGGGTGAAGTACATCGCGAAGAGGGCCGCGAAGAACATCAGCTCGGAACTCAGCCAGATGATGGTTCCGACGCTGGTGAGGTTCGGTCGATTGACCGACGGGTGCGCGTGCCCGGTATCTACTGTCGTTACTGTCGCCACGACCGACATTATGTCGGTCGCTTATCCCGCCCTCACTCCGGGGGGTGCCGTTCGGAGTGTCAGAGGGGTGTGTCCAGCCCGAACGGCCCATCGGAAGGGCCTCCGGACACCCTTCGAACAGGTGTTGAACGGGTGTTGACGGGGTGTGGAGCGGAGTAGGCTCCCGCGCACCGGTCGAGGACGACCGGCCCGCCTTCCGGACGGAGGAACGATGCAGTCGAGTGCCACGGTCCTGGTCTACAGCGATGACGCGAACACCCGGGAGCAGGTCCGGCTCGCCGCCGGGCGGCGGCCCGCGGCCGACGTGCCCCCCGTGGAGTTCGTGGAGTGCGCGACGCTCCCGGCCGTGCTGAAGCGGCTGGACGAGGGGGGGATCGACGTCTGCGTGCTGGACGGCGAGGCCGTCCCCGCGGGCGGCATGGGCGTCTGCCGGCAGATCAAGGACGAGGTCTTCCGGTGCCCGCCGGTGCTGCTGCTCATCGGCCGCCCGCAGGACGCCTGGCTGGCCACCTGGAGCCGCGCGGACGCCGCTGTCACCCTTCCGGTGGAACCGGTCGAGTTCGCGGCGTCCCTGGCGGCCCTGCTGCGCTCGCGCCTGTCGATCGACGCGTGACCCCCGCGGGGGCGCGGCGGCGGAGCCGTGGCGCCGGGCGGGTGAGCCGGAGGGGCGCGGCGGTGCCGGGCCCCTAGAGGGACGGGCGGAGGCGCGCCTTGGCGTCGTGGGTGGCCGTGGGGTCGCCCTGCTCGGCCACCAGGGCGCTGCCCCGGCGCCACTTCTCCCAGGGCATGTTCCAGTCCCCGAAGCCGTTCCCGAAGGTGTCCATCATCTCGCCGCTGCTGTTGACGGTGCGGACGATGTCGCCGGCGCGGACGGTCTCGTAGAACCAGGCCGCGTTGTCGGTGGACATGCCCACGCAGCCGTGGCTGACGTTGGCGACGCCCTGGGAGCCCACGGACCAGGGGGCGGCGTGCACGTACTCGCCGCTCCAGGTGACCCGGGTGGCGTAGTACACCGGCAGGTCGTACGACTCCGAGCTGCCCTCGGAGATGCCGATGCTGGTGCCGCGCATCCGGACGTAGTACTCCTTGCCGAGCACCACTTTGATCCCGTTACGGGTGGAGAAGCCCGGTTTCCCGGTGGTCACCGGAATGGTGTTGATCACTTCTCCGTTGCGCTTCACGGTCATCTGGTGCGACCCGGCGTCGGCGACGGCCTCGATCCGGTCGCCGATCTTCAGCCGGAGCGGCTTGGACGGGCCGCCGTAGAGCTTGTCGCCGACCCGGAGGCCGTCGAGGTTGCCGGTGACGGAGACGAGCGCGCCGGCCGGCCAGTACTCCCGGGGCCGGAAGTGGAGCGTCTTGTCGTCCACCCAGTACCAGGAGCCCTCGACGGCGGGCGTGGAGCGGACCTTGAGGGCCCGCTCGACGACGGCGCGCGCGGCCCTGTCCTTGACGGGGAGGGTGAGTTCGGCCGTGATCGGCTGCCCGACGCCGTACGTGCCCGCCTCCGGCCCGAAGGTGACGGTCAGGGCCCTTTTGGCCGGAGCCGTCTCGAAGGTGTACGTACGGGCGCCCGGGGCCCCGTCCTCGTCCTCCGCGGCCACCCTGACGGTGTAGCGGGTCCCGGCGGCCAGGGAGCCCGTGGAACGCCACGTGCGGCCGTCCGCGGTGAGCTCGCCCGCCAGGTGGCGGCCGGCCGCGTCGGTGACGGTCACGTCGGTGATCCGCCCGTCGTCGCCCCGGGAGGTGATCTCCAGCGGTTTCTCGGGGTCCAGCCGGGTGCCGTCGGCCGCCGCGAAGGCGATCTGGTCGGCCGCGTCGTAGGGGCTCGCCGACAGCGGGTGCCCGTCCGGGCCCGCGCACGCCGTCGCGCCCGCGGTGACGGCGAGGGCCAGGAGGGTGCAGCTCAGAACAGTCCGAATGCGCGGCGTGTCGTTCATGACCTCACGCTAAGGACAGTTCCGCGCGCGGGCGCGCCGGGCGCGGCAAAAGAGGGGCCCGGCCGCTTCGCGTACGAAGTGACCGGGCCCCTCGGGGTGTTACGGGGTACCGCTACTGGTTCTGGTTCTCACCGCGGTAGAACTCGAAGACCCAGCCGAACAGGCCGACGAGGATCAGCGGCGCGGAGAAGTACAGCAGCCACCAGCCCATCGCGATCGCGAGGAAGGCGAGGGCGCCACCGATGGCCAGCGACAGCGGCTGCCAGCTGTGGGGGGCGAAGAAGCCCACCTCGCCGGCCTCGTCCGCGACGTCGGCCTCCTTGTCGTCCTGCGCCATCGCGTCGACCCGCTTGGCCGTGAAGGCCAGGTAGTAGCCGATCATGATGGCCAGGCCGAAGGCCAGGAAGAGCGCCGTCGTGCCGACCGGCTCCTTGGACCAGACGCCGTAGAGGATCGCCATGGCAAGGATGAAGACGCTCAGCCAGATGAACATCTTGCCCTGGATCTTCACTTGCCGGCCTCCTTGCTGCCCGTGAGGGCCGCGGCCTCGTGCGGCTTGTTCTCGAGCTGGTCGACAGCCGCGATCTCAGGGTGGTGCAGGTCGAACGCGGGCGATTCCGAACGGATCCGCGGCAGCGTGAGGAAGTTGTGCCGCGGCGGCGGGCAGGAGGTCGCCCACTCGAGCGAACGGCCGTAGCCCCACGGGTCGTCGACCTCGATCTTCTTGCCGTACTTGGCGGTCTTCCAGACGTTGTAGAAGAACGGCAGGATCGACAGGCCGAGCAGGAAGGAGGAGATCGTCGAGATCGTGTTCAGGGCGGTGAAGCCGTCGGCGTCCAGGTAGTCCGCGTAACGACGCGGCATGCCCTCGGCACCGAGCCAGTGCTGCACCAGGAAGGTGCCGTGGAAGCCCACGAACAGCGTCCAGAACGTGATCTTGCCGAGGCGCTCGTCGAGCATCTTGCCCGTGAACTTCGGCCACCAGAAGTGGAAGCCGGAGAACATCGCGAAGACGACGGTGCCGAAGATGACGTAGTGGAAGTGCGCCACGACGAAGTACGAGTCCGAGACGTGGAAGTCCATCGGGGGCGAGGCCAGGATGACGCCGGTCAGACCACCGAAGGTGAAGGTGATCAGGAAGCCGACGGCCCAGAGCATCGGGGTCTCGAAGGACAACGAGCCCTTCCACATCGTTCCGATCCAGTTGAAGAACTTCACGCCGGTCGGTACGGCGATGAGGAACGTCATGAAGGAGAAGAACGGGAGGAGCACGCCACCGGTGACGTACATGTGGTGGGCCCACACGGTCACGGACAGACCGGCGATCGCGATGGTCGCGGCCACCAGACCGATGTAGCCGAACATCGGCTTGCGGCTGAAGACCGGGATGACCTCGGAGATGATGCCGAAGAACGGCAGGGCGATGATGTACACCTCTGGGTGTCCGAAGAACCAGAAGAGGTGTTGCCAGAGCAGGGCTCCGCCGTTGGCCGCGTCGAAGACGTGGGCACCGAACTTGCGGTCCGCCTCCAGGGCGAACAGCGCGGCCGCCAGGACCGGGAAGGCGAGCAGGACCAGGACACCGGTCAGCAGCACGTTCCAGGTGAAGATCGGCATGCGGAACATCGTCATGCCCGGGGCGCGCATGCAGATGATCGTGGTGATGAAGTTGACCGAACCGAGGATCGTGCCGAAGCCGGAGAAGGCCAGACCCATGATCCACATGTCGGCGCCGACACCCGGCGAGCGGACGGCGTCCGACAGCGGGGAGTAGGCGAACCAGCCGAAGTCGGCCGCACCCTGCGGGGTGAGGAAGCCGGCCACCGCGATGATCGAGCCGAAGAGGTACAGCCAGTAGGCGAACATGTTCAGCCGCGGGAACGCCACGTCGGGCGCGCCGATCTGCAGCGGCATGATCCAGTTGGCGAATCCGGCGAACAGCGGCGTCGCGAACATCAGCAGCATGATCGTGCCGTGCATCGTGAACGCCTGGTTGAACTGCTCGTTCGACATGATCTGCGTGCCCGGACGGGCCAGCTCGGCGCGCATGAAGAGCGCCATGAGGCCACCGATGCAGAAGAACACGAACGAGGTGACGAGGTACAGGGTACCGATCGTCTTGTGGTCGGTGGTGGTCAGCCACTTCACCACCACGTTGCCGGGCTGCTTGCGGCGGACGGGCACCTCGTTCTCGTACGAGTCCTCAGCCGCGGCACCCTTGGTTTCGTTGGGGATGCTCACAGTTGGTTCTTCTCCGCGTTCCTGGCCGGGTCCGTCTGCTCGATGCCGGACGGGATGTAGCCGGTCTGACCCTTCTCGGCCAGCTCCTTCAGGTGCGCCTGGTAGCGCTCCGGGGAGACCACCTTGACGTTGAAGAGCATCCGGGAGTGGTCGACACCGCACAGCTCGGCGCACTTGCCGAGGAAGGTGCCCTCACGGGTCGCGGTGACCTCGAAGGCGTTGGTGTGACCCGGGATGACGTCCTGCTTCATGAGGAAGGGCACCACCCAGAAGGAGTGGATGACGTCACGCGAGGTGAGGACGAAGCGGACCTTCTCGCCCTTCGGCAGCCACAGGGTCGGGCCCGGGTTGCCGGTCTGCGGGTTCCGGTCGCCGGGGATGCCGGCGTCGTAGACGCCGCCCGCGTTCTCCGGGAACTGGTCGATGAACTTGTCCGGGATGGACGCGAGGTTCTCGTCCGTCTTCGCGTCACCCTCGACGCCGGGCACGTCCTCGATGTAGTTGAAGCCCCAGCTCCACTGGTAGCCGACCACGTTGATCGTGTGGGCGGGCTTCGGGGAGAGCTCGAGGAGCTTCGACTCGTCGCGCGCGGTGAAGTAGAAGAGCACCGAGACGATGATGAGGGGGGTGACCGTGTACAGCGCCTCGATGGGCATGTTGTAGCGGGTCTGCGGAGGTACCTCGACCTTGGTCCGGCTGCGCCGGTGGAAGATGGTCGCCCACAGGATGAGGCCCCACACCAGGATGCCGGTGAGGAGCGCGGCGGCCCAGGAGCCCTGCCACAGGGAGAGGATCCGAGGCGCCTCTTCCGTGACGGGGGTGGGCATGCCCAGGCGGGGGAAGTCTTCCCAGTTGTACGAGCAGCCGGTGGCTGTCGCCAGGATCAGGCCCGCAGTCAGCACCTGCGGCAGCTTCCGCCGCATCGGGCGCCGCGACGAGCGGTCGGAGCCGTTGGGACTCACGTAGCGCCTTCCCGAGAGTCTCGGCCCGCGTTGGTCGGCCACGGCCGTCCGTCTCGCTGGTCGGTCGCCGCCCCGGCCGCGGGCAGGGGTTTGGATGTTTATGCGGACCAAACCCTACTGGACGCTATTTGGGGTCGCGCGGGGAGGGTGCCCAACGCGCCGTCCGAGTCCCCGAAGGGGTGGACCCGGCCGTTCCGGCGGACGATCGGAAGCGCCCGTTCGGGGGTCTGGCGGCGGGTGGGAGCGGGGTTCTGACGGGAGCTCACCGGCCGGGTCCGGGCACCCGGCCCGGGGGCGGGCGCGGGCGCCGGACGACCGGCGGCCGCGGGCCGGGGCGGGGGCCGGCGGGCGGGTCCGCGCGGGCCCGGCGACGGCCACCGGCCGGTGGCGGGGGCTCCCGGGGGCGCCGGGAGGCAGGCTCTACCGTGGGCGGATGCCGTACTTCGACGCCGCCTCCGCCGCCCCCCTGCACCCCGTCGCCCGCCAGGCGCTGCTCGCCGCCCTCGACGAGGGGTGGGCCGACCCGGCCCGGCTCTACCGGGAGGGGCGGCGGGCCCGGCTGCTGCTCGACGCGGCGCGGGAGGCCGCGGCGGAGGCGGTGGGCTGCCGCCCCGACGAACTCGTCTTCACTCCTTCGGGGACCCGCGCGGTCCACTCGGGCGTGTCGGGCGCGCTCGCCGGGCGCCGGCGGATCGGCGGGCGGCTGGTGGTCTCGGCCGTCGAGCACTCCTCGGTGCTGCACGCGGGCGAGGCGCACGCGGCGGCCGGCGGGACGGTGACGGAGGTCCCGGTCGGCCGGACCGGTGCGGTGGACCCGGAGGTCTTCGCCGCGGAGCTGGGCGAGGGGGTCGCGCTCGCCTGCCTCCAGTCCGCCAACCACGAGGTGGGCACGGAGCAGCCGGTGGCCGAGGTCGCGGAGGCCTGCCGGGCGGCCGGGGTGCCGCTGCTCGTGGACGCGGCCCAGTCGCTCGGCTGGGGGCCGGTGCCGGAGGGCTGGTCGCTGCTGGCGGCGAGCGCGCACAAGTGGGGCGGGCCGGCCGGGGTGGGCCTGCTGGCGGTGCGGAAGGGCGTGCGGTTCGCGCCGCAAGGCCCGTCCGACGAGCGGGAGTCGGGCCGGGCGCCCGGCTTCGAGAACCTGCCCGCGATCGTCGCGGCGGCGGCCTCCCTGCGGGCCGTGCGCGCCGAGGCGGCGGCGGAGGGCGCCCGGCTGCGGGGCCTGGTCGACCGGATCCGGGCGCGGGTGCCGGAGCTGGTGCCGGACGTGGAGGTGGTGGGCGACCCGGTGCGGCGCCTCCCCCACCTCGTCACCTTCTCCTGCCTGTACGTCGACGGGGAGACGCTCCTGTCGGAGCTGGACCGGGAGGGATTCTCCGTTTCGTCCGGTTCGTCGTGTACGAGTTCGACGCTGACGCCCAGCCACGTGCTGCGCGCGATGGGCGTCCTGAGCGAGGGGAACGTCCGGGTCTCGCTGCCGGCCGGCACGGCGGAGGCGGACGTGGACCGCTTCCTTGCGGTGCTGCCGGGGGTGGTGGCGTCGGTACGGGAACGGCTGGGCGCCGCGCCGGTCGCCGCGGAGCCGGTCCTCGCCGAGGAGCTGGTCGTCGACGCGCTCGGGAAGCGGTGCCCGATCCCGGTGATCGAGCTGGCGAAGGTGATCGGGTCGGTGCGGGTGGGGGGGACGGTGACGGTGCTGTCGGACGACGCGGCGGCCCGGCTGGACATTCCCGCGTGGTGCGGGATGCGGGGGCAGGAGTACGTGGGCGAGGTCCCCTCCCCGCAGGGCGCCCCCGCGTACGTCGTCCGCCGCACCACCTGACCCCGCCACCCCCGCAGGGCGCCGCGCCCGACCGCCACGCTGCGGGCCGCCCCCTCCGTTCCGTTGTGGGCTGCGCCCGGGCGGGGCTGCCCCCGCCGCTCCGTTGTGGGCAGTCGTTCCGCTGGGGCGATGGGGGTCCCCCCTGCTCGAGCGAAGCCGAGAGCTTGGGGGAGGGTGGGCACAACGGAACGGCACCTTTGCGGGTGCCTCCGCTTCCGTGCCCGGACCCGCACCCGTACGGCGTCGTACAGCAGGTGCGGGTTCAGGCCCGGAAAGCCTTGGCCCGGCAGAGGGGCGCCGTCCCACAGGCACGGCCCGCGCCACGGGCGGCGGCGCGGGCGCGCGGGTCAGGAGAGGTGGGACTGGAGTTCTGCGGTGGCTTCGTGGCCGTACGCCTTGGTGAAGCGGTCGATGAAGTTGGTGCGCCGCAGCGTGTACTCCTGCGTGCCGAGCGTCTCGATGACGAGCGTCGCCAGCATGCACCCGACCTGCGCCGCCCGCTCCAGCCCGACCCCCCAGGACAGCCCCGTCAGGAAGCCCGCGCGGAACGCGTCGCCGACGCCGGTGGGGTCGACCTTGGCCTCCTCCTCCGGGCAGGCGACCTCGATGGCCGGCTCGCCGGCGCGCTCGATGCGGACGCCGCGCGAGCCGAGCGTGGTGACGCGGTGCCCGACGCGGGACAGGATCTCCTCGTCGGTCCAGCCGGTCTTCGCCTCGATGAGGCCCTTCTCGTACTCGTTGGAGAAGAGGTACGCCGCGCCGTCGAGGAGGGTGCGGATCTCCTCGCCGTCCATGCGCGCGATCTGCTGGGAGAAGTCCGCGGCGAAGGGGATGGACCGGGCCTTGCACTCCTCGGTGTGGCGGAGCATCGCCTCGGGGTCGTCGGCGCCGATGAGGACGAGGTCGAGGCCGCCCACCCGGTCGGCGACGGCCTTGAGCTCGATGAGGCGGGCCTCGCTCATGGCGCCGGTGTAGAAGGACCCGATCTGGTTGTGGTCCTTGTCCGTGGTGCAGACGAAGCGCGCGGTGTGCAGGACCTCGGAGATGCGGACCGAGGCGGTGTCGACGCCGTGGCGGTCGAGCCAGGCGCGGTACTCGTCGAAGTCGTAGCCGGCCGCGCCGACGAGGATCGGGTTGCCGCCGAGCTGGCCCATGCCGAAGCAGATGTTGGGGCCGACGCCGCCGCGGCGGACGTCGAGGTTGTCCACGAGGAAGGAGAGGGAGACCGTGTGGAGCTGGTCGGCCACCAGCTGGTCGGCGAACCGGCCGGGGAAGGTCATGAGGTGGTCGGTGGCGATGGAGCCGGTGACTGCGATACGCACGGCTGGGCGCTCCTGCGGGTGATGGGTGAGGACGTTCCACGGTATCCGCTGCGGGGCGCGCTGCCGAACAGTGGAAACTACCCCAGAGTAGGGCTTTTCTCCGGAGGCGGGTGGTGCATACGGTGCGCCCATGACGACGTACCCCGCTCCCCGTGAGCGACACGAGTCCGAACCGAGCCTCGCCGAGCTGCGCGGCGCCAGTGCCCGGATGGTCCCGCACTGGGTGACGCCGGCCGATCCGGCGCCCGCCCCCGTCTCCCCCGCCTCGATCCACGGCGTGGTCGTCCCGGACGCGTCGGCGCGGCTGATCGCCGCCACCGCCGAGTACGGCGGCTGACGGAACGGAACCGACCGCGCCCCCGCCCCGTCCCACCGGTGTCCGAACGACACGAGGGAGCGTTGCGGTGAGCGGTACGGAGAGCGGACGCGGGCGGCGGGCCGTGCTCGTCGCCACGGTGGCGGCGGGTGTGCTGCTGGCCGGTGGCGGTGGGCTGTACCTGACCGCCGCCGGTGACGACGGGGACGGCGGGGACACGGCGTCCCGGGCCGCGGGCGCGCCCGCGCCGCCGCCCCTGCGGCTCGGGGGCGGGGGCGGCGGTACCGGCCCGGGCGCGGGGATCGCGCCGGGCGAACCGGACCCGGGCGGCGACCCGCGGGGAACGGTCTACAGAGCCGAGGGCCCACTCCCCCAAGGGCCCTCGTCGGCCGCGGTCCACCGGCCGAAGGGCCTGGTCACCTCGGAAGAGGTGACCAGGCTGGCCGGGGCGCTCGGCGTCGGGGGAAGCCCGGCGCTGGTCGGGGACGTGTGGACGATCCGGCCCGAGAAGGACGGCCGGGGGCCGCGCCTGGACGTGTCGCGGCAGGCGCCGGGGAACTGGACGTACTCCTGGTACGACGGCGGTCCGGCCGGCGACGCCTGCCTGAAGGGGAGGGCCTGTCCGCCTCCGGGCGGGGCGAAGCCGCCGGCCGGAGGCTCCCCGGTGAGCGAGGCGGCGGCGAGGGCCGCGGCGGCGCCGGTGCTGAAGGCGCTGGGCCAGGACGACGCCAAGGTGTCGGCGGCGCAGGTGATGAACGGTTCGGTGCGGGTGGTGAACGCCGATCCGGTGATCGGCGGGCTGCCCACGTACGGCTGGTCGACGGGGCTGCACATCGGTCCGGACGGGCGGCCGGTGGCGGGCAGCGGGACGCTGAAGGAGCCGGCGAGGGGCGAGGCGTACCCGGTGGTGTCGGCGGAGCGGGCGCTGGCGCGGCTGAACGAGGAGTCGAAGGGCACCGGCCCGATCGGGATCGGCGGCTGCGCCACGGACCCGCCGGCCGGGGAGCCGCAGGCCGGAGAGCCACAGGCCCCCGGCGGGCCCGGGAAGGACGTGCCGTGCCAGACGGCCGTCGACGCGGCGCCGCCCCGCGAGGTCCCGGTGACCGGTGCGGTGCTCGGTCTCGCGGCGGCGGACACGGCGGACGGGCGGGCGCTGGTCCCCGCGTGGCTGTTCACGGCCGATCCGGCGGACGCGGCGGCGTACACGGTGACCTCGACGGCGGTGGCGCCGGAGTTCCTGGCGCCACCGGCGGCGCCGTCCCCGCAGCCCACGCCCTCCGCGCCGGAGCCCTCGGACGGCACGGCGCCGGTGCGGCGGATCGAGTCGTTCACCGTCGGGGGTGACGGGCGGACGCTGGCGGTGACCTTCTGGGGCGGGGTGTGCAGCACCTACACCGCGCACGCCGTCGAGGACCCGCGGCAGGTGCGGGTGCGGATCGACGAGAAGCCGAACGACCCCGACCGGGTCTGCGTCCTGGTCGCCGAGGAGGTCACCGTGGAGGTGACGCTGGAGGCGCCGCTGGGCGACCGGCCGGTGGTGGACGCGGCGAGCGACGAGGCCGTGCCGCGCCGGTAGGGCCGTACCGCCCGGGCGCCGGGCACGCGGAAAGGGCGGTGGCCCGGGAGGTCGGTCTCCCGGGCCACCGCCCGCTTCGTCGCTCCGCGACGGTTTAGCTGAACGAGTCGCCGCAGGCGCAGGAGCCGGTGGCGTTCGGGTTGTCGATCGTGAAGCCCTGCTTCTCGATGGTGTCGACGAAGTCGATGGAGGCGCCGCCCAGGTACGGGGCGCTCATGCGGTCGGTGACGACCTTGACACCGTCGAAGTCCTTGACGACGTCGCCGTCGAGCGAGCGCTCGTCGAAGAACAGCTGGTAGCGCAGACCGGAGCAGCCACCGGGCTGGACGGCGACGCGCAGCGCGAGGTCGTCACGGCCCTCCTGCTCCAGCAGAGCCTTGACCTTGGCCGCGGCGGCGTCGGTGACGATGATGCCGTCGGTGACGGTGCCGGTCTCGTCCGATACGGACATCTACATCTCTCCCGGGTTGTACGGAGACTGCTTGCCGACGGTGACAACCGGCGGTGCCCCGGATTCATTCCGGGTCGGGTGGGATTTCCCTCCTCCATGCTCGCACATGCCGTCCGAAGACGCGGAAGGCGAATTCGTCACATCGACACTATGGCCATCGTCAGGATGACGTGAAGGGGTTATGATAGATAGCGTCATTTAGACGAAAAGGTTCCCCGAAGAAAGGGTGCGTGACGTGACCACCGCCCAGACCCCCCTGGACGTCCAGCCGACGCCGCTCGCCCTGCTGCTGCTCGGCCGCGAGGCCGACCCCAAGAGCGAGCGCGGCGTGGAGTGTCCCGGCGATCTGCCGTCTCCCTCCGACCCCGACCTGGTGGAGCGTGCCCGCGCGGCCAAGGAGAAGCTCGGGGACAAGGTCTTCGTCCTCGGCCACCACTACCAGCGCGACGAGGTCATCCAGTTCGCCGACGTCACCGGCGACTCCTTCAAGCTCGCGCGTGACGCCGCCGCCAAGCCGGAGGCCGAGTACATCGTCTTCTGCGGCGTGCACTTCATGGCCGAGTCGGCCGACATCCTCACCGGCGACGACCAGAAGGTCGTCCTGCCGGACCTCGCGGCCGGCTGCTCGATGGCCGACATGGCCACCGCCGAGCAGGTCGCCGAGTGCTGGGACGTGCTGACCGAGGCCGGGATCGCGGACGTCACCGTGCCGGTCTCGTACATGAACTCCTCGGCCGACATCAAGGCCTTCACCGGCAGGCACGGGGGCACGATCTGCACCTCGTCCAACGCCGAGCGGGCCCTGGACTGGGCCTTCCGGCAGGGCGAGAAGGTGCTCTTCCTGCCGGACCAGCACCTGGGCCGGAACACCGCCGTCCGCGACATGGGCATGTCCCTGGACGACTGCGTGGTCTACAACCCGCACAAGCCGAACGGCGGGCTCACCGCCGAGCAGCTGCGCGCCGCCAAGATGATCCTGTGGCGGGGTCACTGCTCGGTGCACGGCCGCTTCTCGCTGGAGTCGGTCGAGGACGTCCGCGCCCGGATCCCCGGCGTGAACGTGCTGGTCCACCCGGAGTGCAAGCACGAGGTCGTCGCCGCCGCGGACCACGTGGGCTCGACCGAGTACATCATCAACACCCTGGAGGCGGCCCCGGCCGGCTCGAAGTGGGCGATCGGCACGGAGCTGAACCTGGTCCGCCGGCTGGCGAACCGTTACGCCGATCAGGGCAAGGAGATCGTCTTCCTCGACAAGACGGTCTGTTTCTGCTCGACCATGAACCGGATCGACCTGCCGCACCTGGTGTGGACGCTGGAGTCGCTGGCCGAAGGCAACCTGGTCAACCGGATCGAGGTCGACAAGGAGACCGAGACCTTCGCCAAGCTGGCGCTGGAGCGGATGCTGGCACTGCCGTAACGGTTCTCCCGTCTGGGCACGTACGCCGAAGGGGCGCCCCGCGAGTTCGCGGGGCGCCCCTTCGCTCTGCCGGCCGGAATCTAGTCCAGGGCGTCGAGCAGGGTCGCGTCGAGCGGGCTGACGTCCGGCTGCTCCGGGATCACCGTCGCGTCGTCGTCCTCCTCGCGGGCCTTCTTCGCCGCCTTCTTCTTCGCGCGGCGCTCCTTGCGGAGCTCGACCATCGCGTAGAGCGTCGGGACGAGGAGGAGGGTCAGCAGGGTCGAGCTGATCAGGCCGCCGATCACGACCACGGCGAGCGGCTGGGCGATGAAGCCGCCCTCGCCGGTGATGCCGAGGGCCATCGGCAGCAGGGCGAAGATCGTCGCCAGGGCGGTCATCAGGATCGGGCGGAGCCGGTGCCGGCCGCCCTCGACGACCGCCTCCACGACGCCGTACCCCTGGGCCCGGTACTGGTTGATCAGGTCGATCAGCACGATCGCGTTGGTCACGACGATGCCGATGAGCATCAGCATGCCGATCATCGCCGGGACGCCCATCGCGGTGCCGGTGGCGACCAGCAGGCCGATGGCGCCGGTGGCGGCGAACGGGATGGAGACCAGCAGGATCAGCGGCTGGATCAGCGACCGGAAGGTCGCGACCAGCAGCATGAAGACGATCGCGACGGCCGCGAGCATCGCCAGGAACAGGTTGAGGAAGGCCTCGTCCTGGTCCTCGGAGACGCCGCCGACGGAGGCCGAGACGCCCTCCGGCAGGTCGAGCGCGCTGATCTTCGACTGGAGCGCGGTGCCGACGGCGCCGGTGTTGTCCGTGGTCGGCTTGGCCGTGATCGTCGCCGCCCGGGCGCCGTCGATCCGGGTCATGGAGACCGGGCCGGGGACGAGCTCGACGGTGGCGACGTCACCGAGCCGCACCGGGCCGAGGGGCAGCGCCTTCAGCTGGTCGAGGGTGGTGGCCGGGGTGGCCGAGGTGATGAGGACGTCCCGCTCGGTGTCGTCGAGGGTGGCCTTGGCGGCGGGGGTGCCGCGGACGGCCTGCGCGACGATCATGCCGAGGCTCGCGTCGTCGAAGCCGGCGTCGGCCGCCTTCTCGTTGGCCCTCACGGAGATCCGCGGGACCGACTGGGAGAGGTCGCTCTGGACATCGGTGACGTCCTTCAGCTCCGCGACGGCCTTCCGGACCTGCTCGGACGCCTTCTGGAGCAGCTCCCGGTCACCGGCCTTCACCACGACGCTGAGGTCCTGGGCGGCGAAGCCGTCGCCGGCCGAGATCGAGGTGTCGCCGACGCCGTCGAGCTTCCCGAGCGCCGCCTCGATGGCGTCGCGGGTCTTCTCGTACGAGGCGGACTCCTCCAGGGTCACCTGGAAGGACGCCTGGTTGGCGCCGGTGCCGCCGCCGAAGGCCGCCATGAAGCCGGAGGAGCCGACGGTGACCTGGTAGTCCTTGACGCCCTCGGTGTCCGCGAGGACCTTCTCGATCTTCTTCGCGGCCTCGTCGGAGGCGTCCAGGGAGGTGCCGGGGTCCAGCTTCTGCTTGACCGTCAGGACCGGCTGGTCGCCCTGGTCGAAGAAGTTGGTCTTCATCAGCGGCGCCATGCCGAAGGTGACGACCAGGACGACGAGGGCGATCGCCACGCTGGTGAGGCGGCGGCGGGTGGCGAACCGCAGCACCGGCACGTACGCGCGCTGGAGGCGGCTCTTCGCCTCCTTCTCCTCGGCGGCCCTGCGGGCCTCGTCCGGGTCATCGGAGGTGCCCTTGGGGGCGCGCAGGAACCAGTACGAGAGCACCGGGACGACCGTCAGGGAGACGAGCAGCGAGGCCAGCAGGGCGGCCGTCACGGTGAGGCTGAAGGAGCCGAACAGCTCGCCGACCATGCCGCCGACCAGGCCGATCGGCAGGAAGACGGCGACCGTGGTGAGGGTGGAGGAGGTGACCGCGCCGGCCACCTCCTTCACGGCCGTGATGATCGCGGACTGGCGGTCCTCGCCGTAGCCGAGGTGGCGCTTGATGTTCTCCAGGACCACGATCGAGTCGTCGACGACCCGGCCGATGGCGATGGTGAGCGCGCCGAGCGTCAGCACGTTGAGGGAGAGGTCGCGGGTCCACAGCACGATCAGCGCGAGGACGACCGAGAGCGGGATGGAGACCGCGGTCACCAGGGTCGAGCGGATCGAGGCGAGGAAGACCAGGATCACCAGGACGGCCATGACGAGGCCGAGGGCGCCCTCGGTGGTGAGGCCGGAGATCGACTTGGCGACGGCCGGGCCCTGGTCGGAGACGACGGTCAGCTGGGCGCCCGCCCCCAGCTGCTTCCGCAGCTCGGGCAGCTTCTCCTCGACGGCCTCGGAGATGGCGACGGCGCTGCCGTCCTTGTCCATGGTGGCCATGACGGCGAGGCTGGGCTTGCCGTTGGTGCGGGTCAGCGAGACCCGGGCGGACTCCTCCTGCTCGACGGTGGCGACGTCGGCGAGCCGGACCGCCTTGCCCTTGGCGGGCTTGACGCGCAGGTCCTGGATCTGCCGGAGCGAGGTGTAGCCGCCCCCGACCTGGACGGTGCGGCTCTCGCCGGCCTCGGAGAAGGAGCCGGCGGGCATGGTGCCGCCGCCGTTCTGCAGGGCCTGGGCGAGGTTCATCGGGGTCAGGCCGGCCGCGGCGAGCTTGCGCTCGTCGGGGGTGACGGAGACCTGGAGGTCCTGGACGCCGTCGACGCTGACCTGGCCGACGCCGTCGATGTCCTCCAGGGCCGGGACGACGGTCCGCTCCAGCTGGTCGGCGAGGGCCTGCTGGTCCCGGTCGGAGGTGGCGGCGAGGACGACGGTCGGGATGTCGTCGGTGGAGCCGGCCACGACCTGCGGGTCGACCGTGTCGGGCAGCACCGCCCGGGCGCGGTTGACGGCCTGCTGGACGTCGGCGACGAGCTGCTTGGTGGACTCGTCCCCGTAGTCGAAGGAGGCCATGATGACGGCGCTGCCCTCGGAGGCGGTGGACGTGACGCCCTTGATGCCGTCGACGGCCTTGAGGTTGTTCTCCAGCGGCTCGACGACCTGCTTCTCGACCACGTCGGGAGAGGCGCCCTGGTACGGGGCGATGATCGAGACCATCGGGAGCTCGATCGAGGGGAACAGCTGCTGCTTCAGCTGGGGTATCGCGATCAGTCCGAAGACGATCGCGACGATGGACATCAGCCCGATCAGGGCCCGTTGCGCGAGGCTGAATCTGGACAGCCAGGACATGGGGTCTCTCTTCTGTGGCGTACTCGTCGGCAGGCGGCGGGCAGCCAGGAGCGCCCCCCGGCCCCAGGATCGGCCACCCGCGGGCCGATCGCGTCGCCCCCGGGGCGGTTATCCCGGCCGGGCGCGTACCGCGTCCGCAGTACGCCGGGGCCCCGGGTCACTCCCCCCTCGGGCGGACCAGTCCCGTCTCGTAGGCGGTGACCACCAGCTGGGCGCGGTCGCGGGCGCCGAGCTTGGCCATGGCGCGGTTGACGTGGGTCTTCACGGTGAGCGGGCTGACGTCGAGCCGTTCGGCGATCTCGTCGTTGGAGAGGCCGCCGCCGACCAGGACGAGGACCTCGCGCTCCCGGGCGGTGAGCGCGGCGAGCCGGCCGGCGTCCGCCCCGGGCCCGGCTCCGGCCGGGGCGGCGGCGCTCTGGGCGAGGAAGGTGGTGATCAGGCCCTTGGTGGCGGCCGGCGAGAGCAGCGCCTCGCCCGCGTGCGCGATCCGGATCGCGCCGAGCAGTTCCTCCGGCTCCGCGCCCTTGCCGAGGAAGCCGGAGGCGCCGGCCCGCAGCGACTCGACGACGTACTCGTCGATCTCGAAGGTGGTGAGCATGACGATCCGGACGCCGGAGAGTTCGGGGTCGGCGGTGATCGCGCGGGTGGCGGCGAGGCCGTCGGTGCCGGGCATCCGGATGTCCATGAGGACGACGTCGGGCCGTTCGCTGCGGGCGAGGGCGGCGGCCTGGGCCCCGTCGGCGGCCTCCCCGACGACCTCCATGTCGGGCTCGGAGTCGACCAGCACCCGGAAGGCGCTGCGCAGCAGGGCCTGGTCGTCGGCGAGCAGCACGCGGATCGTCATCTGTCCTCCCCCGCCTCCCGGGCCGTCCCGGGCGTCAGCGGCAGTATCGCCTGCACCCGGAAGCCGCCGCCGTAGCGGGGTGCGGTGGTGAGGACGCCGCCGAGCGCGGTGACCCGCTCGCGCATGCCCAGCAGGCCGTGGCCGCCGGAGGGTTCGGGGGCGGGGCCGGCGGCCGGGGCGCCGTCGTCGAGGACGGTGACCTCGACCGTACGGCCCACGAGGACGACGCTCACCTCGGCGCGGGCGTCCGGTCCGGCGTGCTTGCGGACGTTGGTCAGGGCCTCCTGGACGATCCGGTACGCGGCCAGGTCGACGGCCGCCGGGAGGGGCCGGGCCCCGTCGGTGCGGGCCAGCGAGACGGGCAGGCCGGCCTTGCGGAAGCTGTCGAGGAGCCCGTCGAGCACCGCGAGGCCGGGGGCGGGCTCGGTGGGGGCCGCCGGGTCGCCGGACTGGCGGAGCAGGCCGACGGTGGCGCGCAGTTCGTCGAGGGCGGAGCGGCTGGCCTCGCGGACGTGGGCGAGCGCCTCCTTGGCCTGGTCGGGACGCTTGTCCATGACGTGGGCGGCGACCCCGGCCTGCACGTTGACCAGGGCGATGTGGTGGGCGACGACGTCGTGGAGGTCGCGGGCGATCCGGAGGCGCTCCTCGGCGACCCGCCGGCGGGCCTCCTCCTCGCGGGTCCGCTCGGCGCGCTCGGCCCGCTCGCGGATGGCGTCGACGAAGGCGCGGCGGCTGCGGACGGCGTCGCCGGCGGCGGCCGCCATGCCGGTCCAGGCGAAGACCCCGAGGTTCTCCTGGGCGTACCAGGGGGTGGGGCCGAAGGCCATGGCGGCGACGGCGAGCACGGTCATGGTGGCGAGGCCGACGCGCCAGGTGGTGGGGCGGTCGGTGCGGGAGGCGACGGTGTAGAGGGCGACGACGACGCCGATGGTGACCGGCGCCGGACGGGTCTCGCCGAGCAGCTCGACGAGGGCGAGCCCGGAGACGAGGGTGAGGACGGCGAAGGGCCGGCGGCGGCGGAAGACGAGGGCGAGGGCGGCGACGAGCATCATCCCCACCCCGGGGAGGGTGGGGGCGCGGTCGCCGAAGGTGGGGCCGGTGACGCTGCCGTGGGGGTCGGTGAAGGAGGCGGCGATCATCGCGACGAGGACGCCTCCGGCCAGGGCCGTGTCGAAGGCGAGGGGATGCTCGCGGAAGCGCTCACACACGCGGGCGGTCATGCTGGTGCGGGTCACCGGGGAACGGTACGGGGGCGCGGGGGGCGCGGAACAGGGCGGGTCCGGCGGGGGCGGGTACGGGGGGGCTGGTACGGAGGGCGGGCACGGCAGGAGCGCGGGTCCGGCGGCGGGCACGGCCGGAGCTGGGCCGGGGCGGACACCGCGAGAGCGGGCACGGTAGGAGCGGCTCCGGCGGGAGCGGCTCCGGCGGGAGCGGCTCCGGCGGGAGCGGCTCCGGCGGGAGCGGCTCCGGCGGGAGCGGCTCCGGCGGGAGCGGCTCCGGCGGGGGCCGCCACGGCAAGAAGCGGGCTGGCAGGAGCGCGGGTACGGCGGGAGCTGGGCCGGTGGGAGCGCGGGGCGGCGCCGTGCGGGTGGCGTACCGGTGGGGCGGGCCGGCCCTCCCCCGGTGGCGTCGTCCGTCCGCCCGGGGGTTCCCCGGGCGGAACGTCCGGCCGCGCCGGGGGCGTCAGCCCGGGATCAGGCCGTCGTCCGTGAGCATGGCGCGGACTTCGTCCAGGCTCGCGTCGGGGGACGGGAGGATGAGCTCCGAGGGCTCCAGGGCGTCGTCGGGGAGGGGGCCGCCCAGGCGGCGGACGGCGTCGAGGAGGGCCGCCAGGGTGCGGCGGAAGCCTTCCTCGTCGCCCGACTCCATCTCGGCCAGCAACTCGTCGTCGAGCGCGTTCAGCTCGGCGAAGTGGCTGTCGGCCAGCTCGCGCTGGCCCTCCCCCATGATCCGTACGATCATGACGCCGTCCTTGTCCTGGCTACTGCTTGTCGAAGCGCGGGTGGGACTGCTGCTGGTTCTGCTGCGGGGCGCCCTGGGCGCCGCCCTCGATGGCCTGCTGCTGTGCCGAGGGGCCGCCGGCCAGCTCGGCCTTCATGCGCTGGAGCTCCAGCTCGACGTCCGTGCCGCCGGAGAGGCGGTCCAGCTCGGCCTGGATGTCGTCCTTGGCGAGGCCCGACTGGTCGTCGAGCGCGCCGGAGGCGAGGAGCTCGTCGATGGCGCCGGCCCGGGCCTGGAGCTGGGCGGTCTTGTCCTCGGCCCGCTGGATGGCGAGGCCGACGTCGCTCATCTCCTCGGAGATGCCGGAGAAGGACTCGGCGATCCGGGTCTGCGCCTGGGCGGCCGTGTAGGTGGCCTTGATGGTCTCCTTCTTCGTGCGGAAGGCGTCCACCTTGGCCTGGAGCCGCTGCGCGGCGAGGGTCAGCTTCTCCTCCTCGCCCTGGAGGGTCTGGTGCTGCACCTCCAGGTCGCTGACCTGCTGCTGGAGCGCGGCGCGGCGGGACAGCGCCTCGCGGGCGAGGTCCTCACGGCCGAGCGCCAGCGCCTTGCGGCCCTGGTCCTCCAGCTTGGCGGACTGGCCCTGCAGCTGGTTCAGCTGGAGTTCGAGCCGCTTGCGGGAGGTGGCGACGTCGGCGACGCCCCGGCGCACCTTCTGCAGCAGCTCCAGCTGCTTCTGGTAGGAGTAGTCGAGGGTCTCGCGCGGGTCCTCGGCCCGGTCAAGGGCCTTGTTCGCCTTCGCGCGGAAGATCATCCCCATACGCTTCATGACACCGCTCATGGGCTTCGCGCGCCCCCTTCTGACGGACGTGGCACCGGCTCTTCGACAGGATCCACAGTACGGGCCCTGCCTCTATTACCGCACTGTTCGGAGCGGGATGCGCTCCTCCCCAAGGACGAGTGGCCCCTGCCGCTCCTCCCGCGGGAGGAGGAGGAAGGACCTCAGGGAGACCCCGGGGCCGGCCGTCCTCGTGTGCGTACCGGCTACGACGCCGGCTGTGAGCGGATCGTTCCCTCCCGGACTGGGGTTCCATGCCCGCCACCCCGTACCCTTGGGTTTTGTGTTCCGTAGCCGTTCGAAGGATGAGAAGGCCCCCACCGAGAAGGTGACGGCGGACCTCTCCAAGCAGCCCCGCGACCCCGAGGCCCCCAAGGGCCGCCCGACCCCGAAGCGGAGTGAGGCCCAGACGCAGCGCCGTCGTGCGCAGACCGTCCCGCTCGACCGCAAGGAGGCCGCCAAGCGCCAGCGAGAGGCGCGGCGGGCCGACCTGACGCGCCAGCGCGAAGCGCTGAACAGCGGTGACGAGCGTTATCTGCCGGCCCGTGACAAGGGCCCGGTGCGCCGGTTCGTGCGCGACTTCGTCGACTCGCGCTTCGCGATCGCCGAGTTCTTCCTGCCGATGGCCGTGGTCATCCTCGTGCTCTCGCTCTTCGGCAACACGAACCGTTCGCTCCAGAACATCTCCCTGCTGCTCTGGCTCGGTGTGATCATCCTGATCGTCATCGACTCGATCGGCATCTGGATCCGCCTGCGGAAGCAGCTGGCCGAGCGCTTCCCGAACGAGCCGAAGCGCGGCGCGATCGCGTACGGCCTGATGCGCACGCTCCAGATGCGCCGTCTGCGGCTTCCGAAGCCGCAGGTCAAGCGCGGAGAGCGGCCCTGAGCGCGGACGGCTCGGTCTCCGGCGGGCACGCCTTCGGCGTGTCCGCCACCGGGGCGGGCGGTCCCGTGCTGCCCGCCGTCGTCCACTGGCCCGCCGGCCACGGCGGGCTCCGGGACACCATCCGGCAGGAGATCGTCGCCCGCCAGGTCGACGAGCAGATAACCGGCCGCTACCCGGTGGGCCAGCGGCTGAGGATCCTCGACGCGGGCATGGGGGCCGGTGCGCAGGCACTGCGGCTGGCCCGGGCCGGTCACACCGTCACGGGCCTGGAGGCCGACCCCGAGCTGCTGAAGGCGGCCCGGGACTCGCTGGCGACCGAGCCGGCCGGGATCCGCGAGCGGGTCCGGCTGATCGAGGGCGACGGCCGCGAGACCGGCGTCCACTTCCTGCCGGGCAGCTTCGACGTGGTCCTGTGCCACGGGGTGCTCATGTACGCCGACGAGCCGGACGCCCTGCTCGCGGGCCTGGCCCGGATGCTGGCGCCCGGCGGCCTGCTCTCCCTGGTGGTACGGAACGCGGACGCCCTCGCCATGCGGCCGGGGCTCGCCGGGGACTGGGCGGGTGCGCTGGCCGGCTTCGACACGGACGTCTACCAGGACGACGACGGCGTGAAGGTGCGGGCCGACCGGCTGGAGGCGCTGACGGCGACGCTCGCGGGGATCGCGGCGCCGCTGCACGCCTGGTACGGGGTGCGGGTCTTCACCGACGGCGTCCCCCTGGAGGCGGGACTGCCCGCCGCCGAGGAGCTGGAGCGGCTGCTCGCCGCCGAGGAGCGGGCGGGCCGGACCGATCCGTACCGGCGGGTCGCGGCGCTGCTGCACCTGTGCGGGGTCCGGGGCTGACGCCTCCTTCACGACACGGCCGAGGGGCCGGTGCGCCGACGCGGCGGGCCGGCCCCTTCGCGTACCGCCTGCTCCCGACACATACCCCTGCCCGGTCCGGCGGGAAGTACGCCCGGCCGGGAGGTACGCCCGTCCGGAGTCGTCCACCGGGACGGGCGAAGGGGGCGGAACGGATACTCCGGACATGGATGCCACCCGTGCCCGCCCCCGTGCCCGTTCCCGCGCCCGACGCCTCGCCCTCCCCCTCGCCGCGGGGGTCTGCGCCGCCGCCCTGACCGCCGGCTGCTCCACGGACCCCGGGACGCCCGCCGCGCCGGAGCGGACCACCTCGCAGGCGGCGGTCCCGCGCGCCGCCAACGACCTCCAGGACGACTACCAGGCCGTCATCAAGGACGTGCTGCCGTCCGTGGTGCAGATCGACGCCTCCGAGAGCCTCGGCTCCGGCGTCGTCTACGACGACAAGGGGCACGTCGTCACCAACGCGCACGTGGTCGGCGACGAGAAGACCTTCCGGGTCACGGCCGCCACCGGCGGGCAGCCGGTCGCGGCCCGGCTGGTCGCCGCCTATCCGGAGCAGGACCTCGCGGTGATCCGGCTGGAGTCGGTGCCCGACGGGCTCAAGCCGGCCCGGTTCGGCGACTCGTCGGCGGTCGCGATGGGCCAGATCGTGCTGGCGATGGGCTCCCCGCTGGGCCTGTCCGGCAGCGTCACCCAGGGCATCGTCTCCGCCACCGGCCGCACGGTCAGCGAGGGGCGGACCGGCGGCGGCACCGGCGCGACCATCGGCAACATGGTGCAGACCTCGGCCGCGATCAACCCCGGCAACAGCGGCGGCGCGCTGGTCGACCTGGACGGCCGGGTCATCGGCATCCCGACGCTGGCGGCGAGCGACCCCCAGATGGGCGGCGGCTCGGCGCCCGGCATCGGCTTCGCGATCCCGGCCTCGATGGTGAAGACGGTCGCCGACCAGATCGTCAAGGACGGCAAGGTGACCGACTCGGGCCGGGCGGCCCTCGACATCACCGGCCGCACGGTCCTGAACGACGACTACGAGCCGGCGGGCGTGGCGGTGGTGGAGGCCGAGGCGGGCGGCGCGGCGGCGGACGCGGGGCTGCGGGCGGGCGACGTGATCACCCGGCTCGCCGACGACGACATCACGACGATCACCTCGCTCGCGGAGTCCCTGGCGGACCGCAGCCCCGGGGACGTCGTGGCCGTGACGTACGTGCGGGGCGACGCGACCCGCAAGGCCGAGGTGACGCTCGGCGAGATGTGACCCGGACGCACGCCGGACGCGCCGGGCGTGCCGGCGTGCCGGGCCCGGCGGCGGAGCGGGGCGCCGGGGCGAGGGGTGACGCCGGACCGGGCCGGGTGGCGGCGGGGACGCGGAGGGGGCGGGAGCCGCCAGGGCCCCGCCCCCGAACGGCGGCTACCGGGTCACTCGCCCGCGTCCAGCGGCATCGGGCCGTAGATCTTCGTGGTGTCCTCGGAGAGGGTCACCTGGTCCGCGCCGCCGGCGAGGAGGTCGCGCCAGTGTTCGCCGAGCCAGCTCTCGGCGTCCCCCTGGGTGCCGAACTCCTCCGGGGTCACCACCGGCACGACCTCCGTGCCGTCGGACTTCTCGAACCGCCACGTCCATGCCATGTCCGCCTCCTGGGGCTCACCGGATGATCGGTTTCCTGCCCGCAGCGTAGCCGGGCGAGCACCGCGCGCGGGGGCGCGGGAGGATCAGTGCGTGGAACTGACTCTGCTCGGCACCGGCTCTCCGCTCGGCCTGCCCCGCCCCGACTGCCCCTGCGCGGTGTGCGCGTGCTCCCTCGGCACGCGCGCGCGTGCCGCCACCGCCCTGCTCGTGGACGGGGCGCTGCTGCTGGACCTCACCCCGGGGGCGGCGCTCGCCGCGGCCCGCGCGGGGCGTTCGCTGGTGGGGGTGCGGCAGGTGCTCCTGACGTATCCGCACGACGGTCCGCCGGTGGAGCTGCCGGCCGGGCTGCCGACGGCGGGACGGGTGCCCGACGGACGGGAGCTGACGCTGATCAGCGGGCACCGGGTGCGGGCGGTGCCGATGGACTCCCCCGGGACCGGCTACGAGGTGGTGTCCGCCGAGGGCGAGCGGCTGCTGTACCTGCCGCGCGGCGGGGCGCCGGCCGGGCTGGCGGAGAACCACACGGAGCCGTACGACCTGGTGGCGATGGACGTCACGGGCCGGCCGGAGGCGCTGGCCCGGCTGCGGGCGACCGGCGCGGTGGGGCCGGGCACGGAGGTGATCGCCGTCCACCTGGACCACGACGCGCCGACCGGCGCGGAGCTGGACCGGCGGCTCGCGGCGGCCGGGGCGCGGGCGGTGCCGGACGGGACGGTGCTGTACCCGGGCGAGTACCGCGAACGGCCCGGCGTGCCGCGGCGGACGCTGGTGACCGGCGGGGCGCGCTCGGGGAAGTCGGTGGAGGCCGAGCGGCGCCTGGAGACCTTCCCCGAGGTGGTGTACGTGGCCACCGGCGGGACCCGCGAGGGCGACCCGGAGTGGGCGGAGCGGGTGGGCCTGCACCGGGAGCGGCGGCCCGCCTCTTGGCGCACCGCCGAGACCACCGACCTGGTGCCGCTGCTCGCGCAGGACGGTCCGGCGCTCCTGATCGACTGCCTGTCCCTGTGGCTGACGGACGCCATGGACCGGGTGGGCGCCTGGGACGACGGCACCTGGGAGGAGAGCGGGCGGGCGGCGCTGCGGGAGCGGACGGCGGAGCTGGTGGCGGCGGTGCGGGCGACCCGGCGGACGGTGGTGGCGGTGACCAACGAGGTCGGGTCGGGCGTGGTGCCGGCGACGGCGGCGGGGCGGCGGTTCCGGGACGAGCTGGGGCGGCTGAACGCGGCCTTCGGGGAGGAGTGCGAGCAGGTGGTGCTGGTGGTCGCCGGTCAGGCGCTGGTGCTGCGCGGGTAGGGTGCTGATCCCGATGGGCCTGTGTGCCGAACCTCGCTGATGTCACAAGGCGGAACCCCGATGGACCCTGTGCGCCCCCTGCACCCCCTGAACCTCGACGACTTCTCCGATCTGATCGAACGCCCCGACGGCGGGATCCGGCGTGACGCCGAGGAGCGCCGGGAGCGGCTCGCGGTCCGCGCGGGCGCGCTCGGGCGCCTCGACGAGCTGGGCGAATGGCTCTCCGCGGCCCAGTCGGCGGTGCGGGTGCGGGCGATCGAGCAGCCCAAGGTGGTCGTCTTCGCCGGCGACCACGGCATCGCCGCGCAGGGGGTGTCGGGCCGCCCGGCCGGCACCGCGCACGTGCTGGTCCGGGAGCTGCTGGACGGGGCGAGCCCGCTGGCGGTGCTGGCCCGCTCGATGGACGTGCCGGTGCGGGTCGTGGACGCGGGCCTGGACTGCGACCCGGAGCTGCTGCCGGAGGCGGTGACCCGGCACCGGGTGCGGCGCGGCAGCGGCCGGATCGACGTCGAGGACGCGCTGACGCCGGAGGAGACCGAGGCGGCGGTGCGGCTCGGGATGGCGATCGCCGACGAGGAGGCCGACTCGGGCACCGACCTGGTGGTGCTCGGCGATCTGAGCGTGGGCGGCACGACCCCGGCGTCGACGCTGATCGCGGCGCTGTGCGGGACGGACGCCTCGGTGGTGACCGGACGCGGCGGCGCGGGGATCGACGACCTGGCGTGGATGCGCAAGTGCGCGGCGATCCGGGACTCGCTGCGGCGGGCCCGGCCGGTGCTCGGCGACCAGCTGGCGCTGCTCGGCGCGGTCGGCGGGGCGGACCTGGCGGCGACGACCGGCTTCCTGCTCCAGGCGGCGGTGCGGCGGATGCCGGTGATCCTGGACGGCGTGGTGGGCGCGGCCTGTGCGCTGGTGGCGCAGCGGGCCGCCTTCCGGGCGCCGGACTGGTGGCTGGCGGGCCAGGTGTCCGGTGAGCCGGCGCAGACGAAGGCGCTGGACCGGATGGCGCTCAACCCGCTGCTCGACCAGGGCGTCCTGGTGGGTGAGGGAACCGGGGCACTGCTCGCGCTTCCCCTCGTCCGGGCCGCGGCGGCGCTCGCCGCCGAGCTGCCCGAGCGTCCGGAGCCGACCCGCGCGGACGCGGCCGCTTCCGCGGAGGCGGTCTGACGGGGAGGGCGTTCTTCCGATCGGTGAGGCCCGGAGGCGGCCGTCCGCGACGCGCGGGCGGCCGCCTCCGGCGTCGCCGCACGACAAGCGGTGCCCCATATGATCGCTTTTCATGGGAGAGGTCCGTTTGTCCGCCGAAGGAACGCCCCGGGGCACCGAACGCTCGCGGCGCAGCGCCGCGTTCGCCGTCTGGTACCTCCGCGTCGTCACGTTCATCAACTTCCTGAGTGCCGTCTGGGTCTCCTTCGGACAGGACCTGCGGCGGCACAACGAGGACGACTACTTCACGCCGTACATGCTGACCGCGGGCTTCGCCTCCGGCGTCTTCACGCTCTTCCTGGCGGTCACCATGCGGCGCCGCAAGCGGGCCGCCTGGATCCTCAACACCGTGCTGAGCGGCCTCTTCCTGCTGCTGTTCGCGCTGGTGATGCTCTTCCCCGAGGTCCGGGAGCACGCCCAGAACTGGGTCTCGCTGGCCCTGACCGCGGCCTTCTTCACCGCCCTGCTGCTCGGCCGCAAGGAGTTCTACGCGAAGGGCGACCGCTCCAACCCGCTGCTCGCCGCCGCCGTCGCCGTCGGCGGCCTGCTGGTCACCTCGCTGCTCGCCGCCCTGCTCGTGTCCGCCACCAACACGGCCTCCGGGCACGCCACCTTCCTGGAGCGCTGGCGGTACGGCGTGATGCGGCTGATCACGCTGGCCTCGGACGACTCCCGGTTCCCCACGATCACCACCCCGGGCTGGGTGGACGTGGTCATCAACGTGATGTCCACGCTGCTGCTCTTCGCGGTGCTCTTCGCCGCCTTCCGCTCCCGCCGGGCCGTCGACCCGCTGACCGAGGAGGACGAGGAGAGGCTGCGGGCGCTCCTGGACAAGCAGGGCGACCGGGACTCGCTCGGCTACTTCGCGCTGCGCCGCGAGAAGAGCGTGATCTGGTCGCCGAGCGAGAAGGCCGCCGTCGCCTACCGGGTGGTCGGCGGGGTCTCGCTCGCCTCCGGCGACCCGATCGGCGACCCCGAGGCGTGGCCCGGGGCGATCGAGCCGTGGCTCGCCGAGGCGCGGGAGCACGGCTGGATCCCGGCGGTCATGGGCGCGAGCGAGGAGGCCGGGGTGGTCTACGCCCGGCACGGCCTGGACGCCCTGGAACTGGGCGACGAGGCGATCGTGGAGACCGACGAGTTCACCCTCGGCGGGCGGGCGATGCGGACCGTCCGGCAGGCGTACAACCGGGTCGAGCGGGCCGGGTACCAGGTCCGGATCCGGCGCCACGAGGAGATCCCCGCCGAGGAGATGGCCGAGCTGCTGCGCAAGGCCGACGACTGGCGGGACGGGGCCACCGAGCGCGGCTTCTCGATGGCGCTCGGCCGGCTCGGCGACCCGCGCGACGGGCGCTGCGTGATGCTGGAGTGCAGCGACGGCACGGGTGAGCTGCGGGCGCTGCTCTCCTTCGTGCCGTGGGGGCCGAAGGGGCTCTCGCTGGATCTGATGCGGCGGGACCGCGACGCCGAGAACGGCCTGATGGAGTTCATGGTGATCGAGCTCCTCCAGCGGGCGAAGGAGATCGGGATCACGCAGGTCTCGCTGAACTTCGCGATGTTCCGCTCCGTCTTCGAACGCGGCTCGAAGCTCGGCGCCGGACCGGTGCTGAGGATGTGGCGCTCGCTGCTCAGCTTCTTCTCCCGCTGGTGGCAGATCGAGTCGCTGTACCGCGCCAACGCCAAGTACCGACCGATCTGGGAGCCCCGCTTCATGCTCTTCGAGAAGAGCGCCGACCTGCCGCGGATCGGCCTCGCCGCCGGACGGGCCGAGGGTTTCCTGGAGGCGCCCGGGCTGCCGAAGTGGTTGCACCGCAAGCACCTGGCGGGCGGGCGTTGAGCGGGGCGGTCCGCGGCTTCGCCCGGCGCGAGTGGGGTCCGCTCGCCGGCACCCTGCGCCGGGGACCGGCGGCGCGGCGCTGGAGGGCGGTGCCGCTGACGCTCGCGGCGGTCTGCCTCACCGCGCTCTTCCAGTTCGTCCAGAACCAGGAGTGGGGGTACGGACCGGTCCAGGCGGTCGGCGCGGTGCGGGCCGAGGACCCGTTGTGGCTCGCCCTGCTGCGCACCCCGCTCTCGCTGTTCGTCCCCGCCCTCGACCTGCCGGTCTGGGGCGCGCTCGCCCAGGTCCTGCTGGTCTTCGGCATCGCCGAGCTGTGCCTCGGGCGGTGGCGGACGCTGGGGATCGCCTATCTGGCGACCCTGTGCGGGACCCTGTACGCGCGCGTGGGCATCGCGCTGGGCCCCGGCACGCCCCTCGGCCTGCCCGCCTCCGACGCGCAGGTGGTGGACACCGGGCCGTCGGCGGCGGTGGTCGGCCTCGCCGTCTACGTCTGCTGGCGGCAGCGGGCGTACTGGACGGGCGCGGCCGTCGTCGTGGCGATGGTGGTCGAGGTGGTCGTCAAGCCGAACCTCGCGGGCAAGGAGCACCTGGCGGCCCTCGCGGGCGTCCTGGTGCTGATCGGCGTCCTGGCGTGGCGGGAGCGCGGTCAGGACGGGGTGGAGCCCCGGCCGGGGACGCGCTCCTGGAAGCCGCCGATCAGGTCCTGAACCTTCCGCCGCACCCGCGTCCAGCGCCTGTCGTGCCGGTAGGCGCGGACCGTGCCGCGGGCCCGGGTGCGGTGGCGGCGCCCGTAGAAGTGCCGCCACCACCAGGAGCCGGGGCGGGCCAGCCGGACGGCGCCGACGATCGCCACGAAGGGCACGAAGACCCCGATCAGCGCCATCCGCAGCTTGCCCTTGACCAGGGTGACCAGGATGAGGAGGAAGTTCAGGACCAGGGTCAGGATGAAGCCCACCCGGTCCTGCCGCTCCTCCGCGGTGACGTCGTCGACGCCGAGCGGCGAGAAGCCGCTGAGGGGCAGCAGCATGAGGGCGGCGGTGAGGACGACGACCTCGACGCTCTGCCGGCCCTCCTCCGACCAGTACACGTCGTCCAGGTGGAGGATGAGCGCGAACTCGTCGAGGACGAGGCCGGCGCCGATCCCGAAGACGACGGCGAAGGCCGCCGCGCCGAAGCCGTGCCGGCCGCTGGCGACGGCCCCGAAACCGCCGAGCACGGTGAGGACCACGCCGGGCACGACGTGATGGATGTGGAGCCCGCCCGAGGAGACGTTCCCGAACGGGCCCTTCCCGGCGCGGATCAGCCGGGTCACCGTGCGGGTGACCAGGAAGGTCAGGACGAACGAGGTCAGGGCGAGGAGCATCGGGAGCTTTCCCGGCTCGACGATGTTGCGGGAGAACCAGTGACCCATGCCACCCCGTTCCGCTATGACCGATACGTCCTGGAGTGGGCAATCTACCGTCCGGATCCGCCGATTACCCTGCCCGGATGGACGGCCTGCGTTTCGCCTTCGGGACCCTCACCGTGTTCCCCGCCCGCATCACCCGCTGGGACCGGGACGCGGCGCGCGCGGGCATGCTCTGCGCCCCGGTCGCCGGGCTCGTCGTCGGACTCGTCGCCGCCGCGGCCGGCGGGGTGCTCCTGCCGCTCGGCGCCGGGCCGCTGATCGCCGCCGTCGTCACCGTCGCCGTGCCCGCCGTGCTCACCCGGGGCCTCCACCTCGACGGCCTCGCCGACACCGCCGACGGCCTCGGCAGCGCCAAGCCGGCCGAGGACGCCCTGCGCATCATGAAGCAGTCCGACATCGGCCCGTTCGGCGTCGTCACCCTCGTCCTCGTCCTGCTCGCCCAGGTCGCCGCCGTCCACGAGCTGTACGGCGAGGGCTGGGCGCACGGCGCGGTCGCCGCCGCGCTGGCCGCCACGGTCGCCCGGCTCGCCCTCACCCACGCCTCCCGGCACGGCGTCCCGGCCGCCCGGCCCGAGGGCCTCGGCGCGATCGTCGCCGCCACGGTGCCGGTCCGCTCCGCGACCCTGTGCACCGCAGCCGTCCTCCTCCTCGCCGCCGGCACCGGCCTGCTCCTCTCCCCCTACGACGCCGTCCACGCCGTCCTCGCCGCCGGCGCCGGCCTCGCCGCCGCCGCCCTCCTGCTGCGCCGCTGCGTCCGCCGCTTCGGCGGCGTCACCGGCGACGTCTTCGGCGCGGTGGAGGAGACGGCGGCGACGGTCACCCTGGTGGCACTGACCCTGGGCTGAACCTCAGCAGGCGCGGCGCCAGGCGTCGAGTTCGTACTTCTTCTGCACCGAGCCGAGGTTCAGTTCGCGGGAGGTCGCGCAGAACTGGCGGGGGGTCCGTTCGTACTCGGCGTGGAAGACGGGCTTGTCCGCGGCGGTGAAGGGGGCCAGGCGGTGGCACTCCTCGTACTCGGCGCACTGCTCGTTGACGGCGAAGTCGAAGTCGGGGAGGAGCTGGGGGATCTGGTCGAGGTCGTTCTTGAGGCCGACGGCGAGGCCGCGTTCGTGGGCGAGGCGGGCGATCAGGCGGTTGTAGCGGAGCTGGTCGGCGGCGGTGAGCGGGAAGCCGGTGCGGTTGCGGTAGCCGTCCATGTTGTCGGGCTCCACCGCGTCGAAGCCCTTGGCGCGGCACATGTCGATCCGCTCGGCCATGAGGGGTTCGAGGACGTCGGTGCGGCGGATGTCGAGCCAGCGCTCGCCGTCCCAGCCGTTGCCCCTGCCGAGGACGGACTTCGGGAAGCGGCCGGCGTCGGGGCGGAAGTCCTCCCAGGCTCCGGTGGAGAGGTAGCAGATCACCTTCCGGCCCCGGCGGTGCAGGTCGGCGACGGTCGCGGCCGGGTGGTCGAAGCCGTCGATGTCGTAGACCGGGACGTCGACGGTCGGGTCCAGTCGTCCGCTGAGCTGCCACTGCCAGGCCAGGCCGGCCGTCGGGCGCCAGCGCTCCCGCTCCTCGGGCTTGGGGTCGGGGCCCCGCCCCGAGGTGCAGGCGGTGGCCAGCAGGAGGAGGGCCGCGAGGAGGGGCAGGAGGCGTCTCATCGGGCGAACTCCGGGACGTCGTGCGGCAGGGTGCCCCAGGGGTGGGCGCCGGTCCCCGGGACCGCGCAGTGGATCGCGGTGGCGGGGCGGAAGCCGGGCGGGGCCGCGTAGACCAGGTGGCAGTGGTGGGGTGCGGCCGGCGGGTCGAGGGTGCGGTACGCGTCCCAGGGGCCCTCGAAGGTGACCAGCAGGTCGGCCAGTTCGGCGTACCCCTCGTCGGGCGGGGTGCCGTGGTTGAGGACGAGGGTCGCGGCGCCGGCGGCCCGGGCGGCGACGGCGAGCCGCCGGTAGTGCGGCAGGGCGTCGGGCGCGGTCGCCACCTGGTCGAGGAAGGCCCCGTCGGCGCCGTACCAGTCGCGGTGGCGGAGCAGGTCGGCGACGACCTCGCCGTGCGGGCGGCGGCCGTAGGCGGTGTCCGCGTACCCGAGGATCCGCACCCCGGCGGCGCGCAGCCGGCCGGCGGCCTCGGCGAAGGCCGGGTCGGGGGCCTCGCCGGCACCGTTCGCCGGGTTGAGGACGACGCCGTGGAGGCTCGGCGCGGCCGCGATCAGGGCCGCCCAGCCCTCGGGCCGGTCGGTGGGGTGTTCGTAGAAGGGCACCAGGAGGAAACGATTCATTCGCCGGGCTTCCTAGGGGCGGTGGGCGGTGGGTCGTACCAGCAGAACACGGCTGAGGACGGCCAGCACGGCCGCCGCTCCCCCGGCGGCGAGCGGGCCCGCCGCCGGTTCGAGGGTCTGCGCGGCGGCGGCCAGCAGACAGACCGCGGCCGCCGCGGTGACGGCGCCGAAGGCCTGGAGGAGCAGCCCCAGCCAGAGCACGGTGCCGACGAGGAGGAGGAGCGGCAGCCGGTCCGGGGCGGGCCAGGGGGCCGCGGGCCACAGCAGGGCCGCGGCGAGGGCGAGGGCGAGCAGCACGGTCAGGTAGCCGCCGAGGCAGAGGACGAGGGTGCCGGTGACGGCGCGTCGGAACTCCCGGGCGGTGGTGAGGGTTCGCAGCCGGGCGAGACCGGCCCCCCGGAAGCGGTGCAGCAGCCACTCGGCGGGCCCCATGGAGAGGGTGAGCGCGATGACCGCGCCGCCGGCGGCGGCCGGGGAGTCGCCGAGTCCGGCGTGCAGCACGAGCACCCCGCTGCCGAGGCCGAAGAGGCCGTACGGGACGGAGGCGGCGAGCGGCGGTCCGGCCCGTCCGGCGGCGCCCCGCGCGAGGCCGGGGCGCAGCGCGCGGGCGGCGACGAGGCAGGCGGCGGTGAGCGAGAGGGCCGGCAGGGCGATCCGCAGCGGGTCGGGCAGGTCCCAGCGGAGGGCGGGCAGGGCGCCGGCGAGCGGCAGCAGGGTGGCGAGCAGGGCCCGTTCCCTGCCGAGGACGAGGAGGACGGTGGCGGCGGCGAGGTAGAGGGACTGCCCCGCGGCGAAGACGGCGGCGGGCAGTTCGCCGTCGCGGGCGGCGGCGACGGCGACGGCGGTGCCGGCGAGCGCGCCGGCCGGGGCGCCGGTGAGCAGGGCGCGGGCGGCGGCGGCCCGGTCGCCGAGGCCGAGCCAGGTGTGGGCGCGGTGGGAGAGGGCCTGGTTCCAGACCCAGCCGGTGACGGCCCCGGCGAGCAGCGGCACGGTGCCGGCGGGCAGTCCGTACCGCCCCCCGGGTCCGGCGAGCAGCGGGCCCGCGAGGACGTAGGCGAGGCCGGGCAGGGCGAAGACGAGGCCGCGGACCAGGCAGCCGCCGAGCCCTTCGGACCAGGCTGGGCGGGCGGCGGACTTCGGGGGCGGGTCCGGGTGGCGTCGCTCCGCGCGCGCGTACAGGTCCTCGGCGAGCGCGAAGGAATCGTTCCGCCCGTAGGTGAGGCGGATGTGGTCGTCGGTCATGCCGTCGGATTCGAGGAGCGCGGCTATCTCGTCCGGGTGGACGGCGGCGGCGGTGAACGCGTCCAGCCGGGCGGCGAGTTCGTCGAGGGGGTCGGCGGCGGTGCCGGGTCCGGCGGGTTCCGGGAGGTCCCGGGGTTCCGGGGGCCGGGGCACGGCCGGCAGGGGCGGGGTCGTGGTCGGGGGCTTCAGCCAGAGGGAGCCGCTCATGCCGGGGTGCCTTCGGGGACTCGGGGCGCGCCGCGGCGCGGGGAGGGGATGCTGACGCGCAGCGGGACGGGGGCGGGCGCCGGCGCGGAGGCGCGGGGGGCGGCGAGTTCGCGGTAGATGCGGCGGAATCCGTCGACCGAGCGGTGCAGGGTGAACTCGTCGATGACGCGCTGGCGGGCCCGCCGGCCGAGTTCGGCGCGGCGGGCGCCGTCGCGCAGCAGGGCGGAGACGGCGGCGGCCATGACGGCCGGTTCGCGGGGCGGGACGACGATCCCGGTGTCGCCGACCGCCTCCCGGACCCCGCCGACGTCGGTGGAGACGGTGGCCCGGCCGCAGGACATGGCCTCGATGAGGGAGAAGGGGAAGCCCTCGCTGATGGAGGAGAGCATCACCACGCTGCCGGCCGCGTAGGCGGAGGGCACGTCGGAGACCCGGCCCTCGAAGGAGACGCCGTCGGCGACGCCGAGTTCGGCGGCCAGCTTCTCCAGGAGGGTGCGGTAGTCCTCGTTCCCGGCGGGGACGGGGCCGAAGAGGCGGAGCCTCAGCTCGGGGAGTTCGGCGCGGGAGACGGCGTACGCCCGGATCAGGGTCTCCAGGTCCTTGATCGGGTCGACCCGGCCGCACCAGCTGAGCGTCGGGGTCTCCGGCTCGGGTCCGGCCTCGGGGAAGAGGGCCGGGTCGACGCCGTTGTAGACGGTGCGGATGCGGTCGGCGGGGGCGCCGCCGCGCTCCTCCCAGCGCCGGTTGTACTGGTTGCAGGGGGTGATGAGGTCGGCCTGGCGGTAGCCGAGGGAGTTGAGCTCGCGGTAGAAGCCGAGCATGAGGGCCTTGACGGGCCAGCGCTGGGCCTCGGTGCGGTAGCCGAGGTAGCGCTCGCGGAGGTAGATGCCGTGTTCGGTGAGCAGGAAGGGCACCCCTTCGAAGTGCTGCGCGGCGAGGGCGGGCAGGGTGGCGAGGCCGCTGGAGACGGCGTGTGCCACGCTGCCGTCGGCTATCCGGGCGCCGAGCGGCCGCAGGGCGTGTTCGAGCAGGTCGGTGGCGGTGAGGGCGTCGTGGACGGTGGGCCCGGCCGCACGCGTCGGCAGGTGCGGCATGGTCCAGATCCACATGAGGGAGCGGAGGGCCGCCTCGGAGCGCAGGGCCGGGGTGAGCCGTCCTTCGCGGGCGAGGGCGGCCAGCTCGTAGAGGCCTCCGGCGAGGTCGTGTCCGGCCTCGGGGTCGAGCAGGGCGAGCAGGAAGTGCTCGTAGGCGGCGAGGAAGCGGCGGCGGTCGCGCCCCCGCGGGGGCCGGCGCGTCCGGGTGGGCGCGGCCGGTCCCCGGGGGTGGCCCCAGAGGGGGAAGGAGGTGTGCCGGGCGATGTTGGGCGGCAGCTCCCAGGTGACGGGTTCGCGGCCGCTGCCGGTGAGGGCGAGGATCTCGAAGGTGACCTCGGGCATGCCCCGGACGAGCTGGTCGCACCAGGTGCTGACGCCGCCGTGGACGTGCGGGTAGGTGCCTTCGGTGAGCATGGTGACGTGACGGCCACTGCTCGGCATGTGCGTGTCCCCCCAGGACGTGCAGGTCAGGCGGTCGGGAGCTGGAGCGTGACGGCGGTCTGGAGCGGTTCGGGCGCGGTCCAGGCGGAGCGGCTGCCGGCGTAGGCGGTGCCGAAGGCGGTGGTGCCGAGGAGGAGCTGCTTGCGGGTGCCCTCGGGGGCGGTGACGGGGACCTGGACGCCGGAGGGCGCCTTGACGGTGACGGTGTTCCCGATCCGGTAGGCGGTGACCTTGCCGGCGGCGAGGGCGGCGTCCCAGGCGTCGCGGCGGGTCAGCTCGGTGCCGACGTCCTTCTGACGGGGGTTCACGATCGGGGTGTCGGCGGCGAAGAGCGCCCGGTAGTCGGCGAGGACCCGGTCGAGGACGGGGTAGAGGAGGCGCTCCTCGGCCAGGTTCGACTGGTGGACGTAGTGCGGCCGGGGGTCGTTGGCGACGACGTGGCCGAGGACGGTGCGGGCCTCCTGGGGGACGATGTACGCGGCGTAGCCGGTGGCCGTGTCGAGCGGGGCGGGCAGGCAGGTGGAGGCGGGGTTGTCCTCGCAGGCGCCGCTGCCGCCGTCGGCGCGGGAGGTGTAGATCCAGTTGTACTCGTCGGTCATCTCGGCGGCGGTGCCGACGTTGTAGTAGACGTTCATCGGGTGCCGGGGGACGGTCTTCGCGGCGCCGACGGCCCGCTGGCGGGGCTCGCGGGAGTTGTCGCTCGCCGTCCACTTCACGCCGTTGTCGGCGAGGGCGCCGGCCAGGTTGGGGTTGTCGACCGGCTGCTGGGGCAGGGTCTTCAGGCCGGAGTGCTCGCCGGTGACGAGTTCGGAGCGGTCGAGGGAGATGCCCTTGCCCAGCGCCCAGTTGACGTTGTCCCGGATCTGCGCGGAGAGCTCGGCGCGGCCGACCCAGAGGGTGGCGCCGGAGGCGTTCCTCGCGCACTGCCAGGGGACGGTGGTGTTGTCCTGGACGCAGCCGAGGAAGGGGTGGGTGTAGGTGTGGTTGATCCAGCGGTACTGGGCGCGGTCGGCGATCAGCCGGGCGGCGAGCGGGTCGGTGCCGCCGTGTTCGGCCTTCCACTGCTCGCCCTGGCCGCCGTTGTAGACCATGTCGAGGGTGAAGCCGGAGGCCTTCTGCCAGGCGGCGGCGTGGACGGCGTCGGCGGCGGTCATCCGGATGGGGTTCTCGGCCTCGCCGTCGCCGCCGACGCAGTCGAGGTCGCCGGGGGTGCAGTTGCGGACGGCGTCCCAGCGGGCGTCGGGGGCGAAGACGTCGTCGACGTGGACGGAGAGGTAGTTCCGGGACTGGCCGAGGTGGACGCCCTGGGTGAGCCATTCGACGATGCCGCGGGAGAGGGCGCGGAACTGCCGCTGGTACTGGTTGTAGGCGAAGGTGACGACCAGCTCGCGGCGCCCGTCGGCGGTGTACTCGCCGACCAGGCTGGCCCGGCCGCCGCCGTCGACGGGGATGTCCACGAGGCTGGTGAAGCCGGCCCGGGGGCGGCCCGCGTAGCCGTAGCTCTCGGAGACCGCCGGGTCGTTGTCCTCGAAGGTCAGGCTGCCGGCGAGGTAGCCGAAGGGGCCGGCCTTCCCTGCCGGGGTGACGCCGGCGGTGACGCCGTCGAGGACGCCGGACCAGCCGCCCTCGGTGGTGTAGTCGAGGCCGACGCCGGGGTGGGACCAGGTGTAGGCGTCGACCTGGGGGATGCCGAAGGTCCGCTCGTACGCCTGGAGGGCGGTGTGCTCGGCGGAGTCGGGGCCGAAGGCGGTCTCGTGGGGCAGGACGACGCCCTGGTAGCGGGCGCGGGGCCGGCCGTCGACCGTGTCGCTGAGGAAGGCCGGGGTGAGGACGGGCCGGTCCGGGTCGTTCAGGTCGAGGGTGCGGTACGGGACGCCGGAGCCCTTCAGCTCGGCGGTGATGGCCTCGATGGCGCTGCCGCCGTCGTCGACGACGAGGACGGTGAGGTCGATCCGGGGCGCGGGGGCGGCCGCGGCCTGCGCGGACGGGACCACGGTGGCGAGGAGCGCGGCGGCCGCGAGCGCCCCCGCCGTGCGGCCCGCGCGGCGCGGCACCCCCTTGTTTCCGGACTTCCTCGGCGCGGCCGCGGGCGTGCGGGATCTGTTCGCGTGCATGGTGTGGTGTCCCCCCTCGGCAGGTCTCCCGACGCGGGGGAACCTGTGGAGATGAAGCGAAGGCGTGAGTGCCGCGCTTGCGTGAATGAGGCGAGTGTGGCGCCGGAGCGGGAGCCGGAAGGACAAACATGAAAGAGACACCTCGGATGAGTGAATCGAAGCCGCGGTGAGCGAACCAGGTGAGCGAGCGTAGGCTCGTTCTCGGCGCTCATCGGGCCGAAATACGATGCGGCGGGCTCGGTCGGCCCATCCCTCGACCGCCACAGAACTCAATGGAAGCGAGATTTCACCACCGTGACTGCTCTCACTCTCAGCACTGCCGGAGCGGCGACGCTGCGTGCCGACGCTCTCGTCGTCGGCGTCGCGAAGGCCGGGAAGGCGCTCGTCGTCGCCCCGGGCGCGGAGGCCGTCGACAAGGCGTTCGACGGCCGGCTCGCCGCCGTCCTGGAGACCCTGGGCGCCTCGGGTGGAGAGGGTGAGGCGACCAAGCTCCCCGCGCCCGCCGGCCTGAAGGCCCCCGTCGTCCTCGCCGTCGGCCTCGGCCCCGCCCCCGAGGACGGCGAGTCGTACGACTCCGAGATCCTGCGCCGCGCCGCCGGCACCGCCGCCCGTGCCCTGTTCGGCTCGAAGAAGGCCGCGTTCGCGCTGCCGGTCGCCTCGGCCGGGGACGCCGGCGCGATCGCGGAGGGCGCGCTGCTGGGCGCGTACTCCTTCGACGCCTGCAAGGGGCAGGCCGACAAGGACGCCCCCGCCGCGAAGAAGCCGCTGGCCGAGGTGGCGCTGCTCGGCGCCAAGCCCCGCGACAAGGCCCACAAGGCCGCCGCGGACCGCGCCCTGGCCGTGGCCGGGGAGATCAACCGCGCCCGCGACCTCATCAACATGCCGCCGAACGACCTGACGCCGGCCGTCTTCGCCGCCGCCGCCCAGGCCGCCGGCAAGGAGCACGGCCTCAAGGTCCAGGTCCTCGACGAGAAGGCGCTCGCCAAGGGCGGCTACGGCGGCATCCTGGGCGTCGGCAAGGGCTCGGAGAACCCGCCGCGCCTGGTCCGCGTCGCCTACACCCACCCGAAGGCGGAGAAGACCCTCGCCCTGGTCGGCAAGGGCATCACCTACGACTCGGGCGGCATCTCCCTCAAGCCGGCCGGCCACAACGAGACGATGAAGTGCGACATGAGCGGCGCCGCCGCCGTGCTCTCCACCGTCGTCGCCGCGGCCCGCCTCGGCCTGGAGGTCAACGTCACGGGATGGCTCGCCCTCGCCGAGAACATGCCGTCCGGCTCCGCCACCCGCCCGGGTGACGTGCTGCGCATGTACAGCGGCAAGACCGTCGAGGTCCTCAACACCGACGCCGAGGGCCGGCTCGTCCTCGCGGACGCCCTCACCAAGGCGTCCGAGGAGCACCCGGACGCGATCGTCGACGTGGCGACCCTGACCGGCGCCATGGTCCTCGCGCTCGGCGACCGCACCTTCGGCATCATGGCCAACGACGACGACTACCGGACCGCGATCCACGAGATCGCGGGCGAGGTCGGCGAGCAGTCCTGGCCGATGCCGCTCCCGGCCGACCTGCGCAAGACCATGGACTCCCCCACCGCCGACATGGCGAACATGGGCGTCCGGATGGGCGGCGGCCTGGTCGCCGGCCTCTTCCTCCAGGAGTTCGTGGGCGAGGGCATCACCTGGGCCCACCTGGACATCGCGGGCCCGGCCTTCCACGAGGGCGCCCCGTACGGCTACACCCCCAAGGGCGGCACCGGCTCCTCGGTCCGCACCCTGGTCCGGCTGGCCGAGCTGACGGCGGCCGGCGAGCTCTGAGCGCGCCGGTGACGACAGGGGCCCCGGGCGTCGCGCCCGGGGCCCCCGCGCGTGCGTCCGCGGGCGCCCCCGCGCGTGTTCGCCGACGACGAAATCCGTAGCTTCGTACGCCCCGCCGGGTGGCCGGACGGAGGATCGCCCGGTCTCATCCACCGGCCCCGCGTCCCGCCATCCGTCAACAAGTGCGAAGATGGGTTCTCGGCAGGACAGGGCCCCCACCACAGGGCCGACATAATGCGGCCGGACACCGGAGCCGCCGCCCGGTCATCGACGACCGGCGACGAGCGCACATGCATGGAGGACGTGACGTGGCGAACGACGCCAGCACCGTTTTCGACCTAGTGATCCTCGGCGGCGGTAGCGGCGGTTACGCCGCGGCGCTGCGCGGAGCGCAGCTGGGCCTGGACGTCGCACTGATCGAGAAGAACAAGCTCGGCGGCACCTGCCTGCACAACGGCTGCATCCCGACGAAGGCCCTGCTCCACGCCGGCGAGGTCGCCGACCAGGCCCGCGAGGCGGAGCAGTTCGGTGTCAAGGCCTCCTTCGAGGGCATCGACATCAAGGGCGTGCACAAGTACAAGGACGACGTGATCTCGGGCCTCTACAAGGGTCTGCAGGGTCTCGTCGCCTCCCGCAAGGTCACCTACATCGAGGGCACCGGCCGGCTGTCCTCCCCGACCTCCGTCGACGTCGACGGCCGCCGGGTCGAGGGCCGCCACGTCCTGCTCGCCACCGGTTCCGTGCCGAAGTCCCTGCCGGGCCTGGAGATCGACGGCAACCGGATCATCACCTCGGACCACGCCCTCACCCTGGACCGTGTGCCGGAGTCCGCCATCATCCTCGGCGGCGGTGTGATCGGCGTCGAGTTCGCCTCCGCGTGGAAGTCCTTCGGCACCGACGTCACGGTGATCGAGGGCATGAAGCACCTCGTCCCGGTCGAGGACGAGAACAGCTCGAAGCTCCTGGAGCGCGCCTTCCGCAAGCGGGGCATCAAGTTCAACCTCGGCACCTTCTTCCAGAGCGCCGAGTACACCGAGAACGGCGTGAAGGTCACCCTCGCGGACGGCAAGACCTTCGAGGCCGAGGTGCTGCTCGTCGCCATCGGCCGCGGCCCGGTCTCGGCCGGCCTCGGCTACGAGGAGCAGGGCGTCGCGATGGACCGCGGCTACGTCCTGGTCGACGAGTACATGCGCACCAACGTGCCCACCATCTCCGCGGTCGGCGACCTGGTCCCGACCCTCCAGCTCGCGCACGTCGGCTTCGCCGAGGGCATCCTGGTGGCGGAGCGGATCGCCGGTCTCAAGGCCGTTCCGATCGACTACGACGGCGTGCCCCGGGTGACGTACTGCCACCCCGAGGTCGCCTCCGTCGGCATCACCGAGGCCAAGGCCAAGGAGATCTACGGCGCGGACAAGGTCGTCGCCCTCAAGTACAACCTCGCGGGCAACGGCAAGAGCAAGATCCTCAAGACCGCGGGCGAGATCAAGCTCGTCCAGGTCAAGGACGGTGCCGTGGTCGGCGTCCACATGGTCGGTGACCGCATGGGCGAGCAGGTCGGCGAAGCGCAGCTGATCTACAACTGGGAGGCGCTGCCGGCCGAGGTCGCGCAGCTCATCCACGCCCACCCGACGCAGAACGAGGCGCTCGGCGAGGCCCACCTGGCCCTGGCCGGCAAGCCTCTGCACTCCCACGACTGACGCTCACGTCACTCACAGGGCGCGACGACCAACTTCCGCAATTCGTTAGGAGCAACTGAAACCATGTCGGTTTCCGTAACCCTGCCGGCGCTCGGCGAGAGCGTCACCGAGGGCACCGTCACCCGCTGGCTCAAGGCCGAGGGCGAGCGCGTCGAGGCGGACGAGCCGCTGCTCGAGGTCTCGACCGACAAGGTCGACACCGAGATCCCGGCCCCCGCCTCCGGCATCCTCGCCTCCATCAAGGTGGCCGAGGACGAGACCGTCGAGGTCGGCGCCGAGCTCGCCATCATCGACGACGGCACCGGCGCCCCCGCCGCCGCCCCGGCCCCCGCCGCCGAGGCCGCTCCGGCCCCGGCCGCCGAGGCCCCGGCCCCGCAGGCCCCGCAGGCCGCGCCGTCCACCGAGGTCCAGGAGCCGGCTCCGGCGCCGACCGCCGAGGCCGCCGCCGGCGGCGGTTCCGCCCAGGGCACGGACGTGGTCCTGCCCGCGCTGGGCGAGTCCGTCACCGAGGGCACCGTCACCCGCTGGCTGAAGTCGGTCGGCGAGACCGTCGAGGCCGACGAGCCGCTGCTCGAGGTCTCCACGGACAAGGTCGACACCGAGATCCCCGCCCCCGCCTCCGGCGTTCTCCTGGAGATCGTCGTCGGCGAGGACGAGACCGCCGAGGTCGGCGCCAAGCTGGCCGTCATCGGTGCCGCGGGTGCCGCTCCGGCCGCCCCCGCCGCCCCGGCCCCGGCCGCCGCTCCGGCCCCGGCCGCCCCGGCTCCCGCGCCGGCCGCCCCGGCCCCGGCTCCGGCCGCGCCCGCCGCCGCCCCGGCCCCGGCTCCGGCCGCGCCCGCCGCCGCCCCGGCGCAGGCTCCGGCCGCCCCGGCCGCGCCGTCGATCGCCCCGGCCGTGGTCACCCCGGTCCCGGCCGCTCCGGCCGCCGCCCCCGCCCCGGCGGAGGACGGCGCCTACGTGACCCCGCTGGTCCGCAAGCTCGCCACCGAGAACGGTGTCGACCTGGCGGCCGTCAAGGGCTCCGGCGTCGGCGGCCGCATCCGCAAGCAGGACGTCCTCGCGGCCGCCGAGGCCAAGAAGGCCGCCCCGGCCCCCGCCGCTCCGGCCGCCGCGTCGAAGGCCCCGGCCCTGGAGGTCTCCCCGCTCCGCGGCCAGACCGTCAAGATGACCCGCATGCGCAAGGTCATCGGCGACAACATGATGAAGGCCCTGCACACGCAGGCCCAGCTGACCTCGGTCGTCGAGGTCGACATCACCAAGCTGATGAAGCTGCGCGCCCGCGCGAAGGACGCCTTCGCCGCCCGCGAGGGCGTCAAGCTCTCCCCGATGCCGTTCTTCGTGAAGGCGGCGGCCCAGGCGCTGAAGGCCCACCCGGTCATCAACGCCCGGATCAACGAGGACGAGGGCACGATCACCTACTTCGACACCGAGAACATCGGTATCGCGGTGGACTCCGAGAAGGGTCTGATGACCCCGGTCATCAAGGGCGCGGGCGACCTCAACATCGCCGGCATCTCCAAGAAGACCGCGGAGCTGGCGGCCGCCGTGCGCGCCTCGAAGATCACGCCGGACGACCTCGCCGGCGCGACCTTCACCATCTCCAACACCGGTTCGCGCGGTGCGCTGTTCGACACCGTCATCGTTCCGCCGAACCAGGTCGCCATCCTGGGCATCGGCGCCACGGTGAAGCGCCCGGCCGTCATCGAGACCGCCGAGGGCACCGTCATCGGCATCCGCGACATGACCTACCTGTCGCTCTCCTACGACCACCGTCTGGTGGACGGCGCCGACGCCGCCCGCTACCTGACGGCCGTCAAGGCGATCCTGGAGGCCGGCGAGTTCGAGGTGGACCTCGGCCTGTAAGGCTCCCGAGGGCGCTGCGCGCCCAGGAGGCAACGTAACGAGCCTCACCAGCGGTGTCCCCGTCCGGATGTGTGTCCGGGCGGGGACACCGCCGTATTGTCTAAGGGTCACGAAACTCCCGGAGGAGCCGCTCCATGACCGTCCCCGTCGTCCACTCGCTGCGCGAGCAGATCCGCGAGCACATCGTGGAGGGGATCGTCAGCGGCCGCTGGAAGCCGGGCGAGCGGATCGTGGAGCGCCGGATCGCGACCGAGCTGGAGGTCTCCCAGACCCCGGTCCGCGAGGCGCTGCGCGAGCTGGAGTCGCTGCGGCTGATCGAGTCGGCGCCGAACAAGGGCGTCCGGGTGCGCAACCTCACGGCCGCGGACCTGGAGGAGAGCTATCCGGTCCGGGCCGGTCTGGAGCAGATCGCGGCCGAGCTGGCCGCGCCCCGGCTGTCGGCCGACTGCTCGACCCTGGAGCCGCACGTGGCGGCGCTGTACGAGGCGGACGCGAGCTCGGACGGCACGGCGCAGGTCCGGCACACGGTGGCCTTCCACCGCGAGCTGGTGAAGGCGGCCGGCAACAGCGTGCTGCTGCACACCTGGGAGGGGCTGGGCATCGAGGTCTTCACCGCCCTGTCGATCCGCTGGCTGGGCACGGTGCAGAAGTCGTACGCGGAGGAGCACCAGGACCTCGTGGAGGCCTTCCGCAGGGGGGATCCGAACATCGGGGCCCTGGTGAAGGCCCACGTCCTCGGCTGCGCGCCCCGCGCCTGAGACTTCCTCGCAGGTCAGAGCCCCGCTCCGGCGGGGCTCTCGGCGTTTTCGCGGCCTTTGCGACCCGTTCGAAAAGTCGGCACCCGGTGCCCCCTTTCGCGGCACCCTGTGCCGACTTTCTCGATCTGAAGAGGTTTCCGCCTTCAACCCTTTGATCGATCATCGATCGGCGGTTTACAGTTTCCGGCGGGCCGCTACCCGGCCCTTCGCCCTGTCCTGCCAGACAAGGCCCCCGTTTTTATCTCCACCCCCATCTGTCCGGAAGGCGGCGATCATGACCGATCCCGTAGGCAAGATTCCGAGCGAGCTCGACCAGCTCCCGGACCGTGACACCGAGGAGACCGCCGAGTGGGCGGCCTCCCTGGACGCCGTCACCAAGGCCGCCGGCCCCCACCGGGCCGCCTACCTGATGCGCCGCACGCTCCAGCACGCGGAGGGCGCGGGCCTGGCCCTGCCCAAGCTCCTGGAGACGGACTACCTCAACACCATCCCCACCTCCGCCGAGCCGGTCATCGACGGCGACGAGGAGATGGAGCGGAAGATCACCGCGTGGAACCGCTGGAACGCGGCCGCGATGGTCACCCGCGGCTCCAAGCACGGCGTCGGCGGCCACATCGCCACCTTCGCCTCCGCGGCCTGGCTCTACGAGACCGGCTTCAACCACTTCTTCAAGGGCAAGGAGGGCGACGGTTCGGGCGACCAGCTCTACATCCAGGGCCACGCCTCCCCCGGCATCTACGCCCGCGCCTTCCTCGACGGCCGCCTGGGCGAGTCGCACCTCGACAACTTCCGGCAGGAGTCGGGCGGCAACGGCCTGCCCTCCTACCCGCACCCGCGCCGGCTGCCCTGGCTGTGGGAGTTCCCCACCGTCTCCATGGGCCTCGGCCCGCTCTCCGCGATCTACCAGGCGCGCTTCAACCGCTACCTGACCAACCGCGCCATCAAGGACGTCTCCGCCTCGCACGTGTGGGCCTTCCTCGGCGACGGCGAGATGGACGAGCCCGAGTCGACCGCCGCCCTCGCGCTGGCGGCCCGCGAGGGTCTGGACAACCTGACCTTCGTCATCAACTGCAACCTGCAGCGCCTCGACGGCCCGGTCCGCGCCAACTTCAAGATCGTGCAGGAGCTGGAGGCCCAGTTCCGCGGCGCCGGCTGGAACGTCGTGAAGACCCTCTGGGGCAACGCCTGGGACGAGCTGTTCGCGCTCGACACCACCGGCGCCCTGGTCCGCCGCCTCCGCGAGGTGCCGGACGCGCAGGTCCAGACGTACCAGACCCGCGACGCCGCCTACATCCGCCAGGACTTCTTCGGCAAGGACCCGGCGCTGGTCGCGATGGCGCAGCTGCTCTCGGACGACAAGATCCTGGAGTGCTTCCACCTCTCGCGCGGTGGCCACGAGCCGCGCAAGGTGTACGCCGCGTACAAGGCCGCCCTGGAGTTCAAGGGCGCCCCGACCGTGATCCTGGCGCAGACCGTCAAGGGCTTCACCCTGGGTGAGGGCTTCGCGTCGAAGAACGCGAACCACCAGATGAAGAAGCTCACCACCGACGAGTTCAAGAACATGCGCGACCTCCTCGAACTCCCCATCTCGGACGCGCAGTTCGTCGACGGCGTGGTGCCCTACGGCCACCCGGGCGCCGACGCCCCCGAGGTCCGCTACCTCCAGGAGCGCCGCGCGGCCCTCGGCGGCCCCGCCCCGGCCCGCCGCGTCCACCCGGTCGCCCCGCTCCCGGCCCCGTCCGAGAAGGCCTTCGCCTCCTTCGACAAGGGCTCCGGCTCGCAGTCGGTCGCCACCACGATGGCCTTCGTCCGCCTGGTGAAGGACCTGGTCCGCGACAAGGAGACCGGCAAGCGCTGGGTCCCGATCGTCCCGGACGAGGCCCGCACCTTCGGCATGGAGTCCCTCTTCCCCTCGCTCGGCATCTACTCGCCGAAGGGCCAGACGTACGAGCCGGTCGACCGCGACCAGCTGATGTACTACAAGGAGGCCGTCAACGGCCAGATCCTGAACGAGGGCATCACCGAGGCCGGCTCGATGGCCGACTTCATCGCCGCGTCGACCGCGTACTCCACGCACGGCGAGACGATGATCCCGTTCTACATCTTCTACTCGATGTTCGGCTGGCAGCGGACCGCCGACCAGATGTGGCAGCTCGGCGACCAGCTCGGCCGCGGCTTCCTCGTCGGCGCCACCGCCGGCCGCACCACCCTGACCGGTGAGGGCCTCCAGCACGCCGACGGCCACTCCCCCGTCATCGCGGCCACCAACCCGGCCGCCCTGACCTACGACCCGGCGTTCGCCTACGAGGTCGCGGCGATCGTCAAGGAGGGTCTGCGCCGGATGTACGGCGAGGCCGCGCCGGGCGAGGACCAGGACGTCTTCTACTACCTGACGGTCTACAACGAGCCGATGCCGCAGCCGGCCAAGCCGGGCCACGCGGGCGTCGACGAGGGCATCGTCAAGGGCCTGTACCGCTTCAACACCGCCGAGTCGGCCGGCCTCACCGTGCCCGCCAACGCCCCGCGGATCCAGCTGCTCGGCTCGGGCACCGCGATCCACTGGGCGCTGGAGGCGCAGAAGCTGCTCGCCGAGGAGTGGGGCGTGGCCGCCGACGTGTGGTCCGCCACCTCCTGGACCGAGCTGCGCCGCGACGCGCTGGAGGCGGACGCCGCCCTGCTGCGCGGCGAGGAGCGGGTGCCGTACCTGCGCCAGGTCCTCGCGGGCGTCGAGTCGCCGGTCCTGGCGGTCTCCGACTACATGCGCCAGGTCCCGGACCAGATCGCGCAGTGGGTCGAGCAGGACTACTCGTCGCTGGGCGCCGACGGCTTCGGCCTCTCGGACACCCGCGCCGCGGCCCGCCGCCACTTCGGCGTCGACGCCCAGTCGATCGTGGCCGCCTCCCTGGCGCAGCTGGCCCGCCGCGGCGAGGTCCCGGCGACGGCCGTGAAGGAGGCGCGCGAGCGCTACGGCCTGTAGGGGCCGCCTGTCGGTGGCGGCGCGCATGATGTGACGTATGCGCGCCGCCCGACTCATCAAGATGGTCCTGCTGCTCCAGAACCGCGCCTCCATGACGGCGGCCGAGCTCGCCGCCGAGCTGGAGGTGTCGGAGCGGACCGTCACCCGTGATGCCCTCGCCCTCTCGGAGGCGGGGGTTCCGGTGTTTTCGGAGCGGGGCAGGACCGGCGGGTACCGGCTGGTCGGCGGGTACCGCACCCGGCTGACCGGGCTGGCGAAGGACGAGGCGGAGGCGCTGTTCCTCTCCGGGCTGCCGGGCGCCCTGCGGGACATGGGGCTCCAGGACGCGGCCTCGGCGGCCCGGCTGAAGGTGTCGGCGGCGCTGCTGCCCTCGCTGGCGGACGCGCCGGGTTCGGCGGCCCGCCGCTTCCACCTGGACGCGCCCGGCTGGTACCAGGAGCCGGAGACGCCGGAGCTGCTGCCGGCGGTGGCGGAGGCGGTCTGGGACGACCGGCGGCTGTCGGCGCGGTACCGGCGGGGCGACGGCGAGGAGGTCGAGCGGGAGCTGGAGCCGTACGGGCTCGTCCTGAAGGCGGGGGTCTGGTACGCGTGCGCCCGCGCGGAGGGTTCGTACCGCACCTACCGGGTGGACCGGTTCACGGCGGTGGCGGTCGGCGGGGAGCGCTTCGAGCGGGACCCCGGCTTCGATCTGGCGGCCTTCTGGGCGGAGCGGGCGGCGGAGTTCGCACGCTCGCTGCTGCGGGGCGAGGTGGTGCTGCGGCTGACGGAGGCGGGGGCGCGCCGGCTGCCGTACGTGACGGACCGGGCGGCGGCGGAGGAGTCGCTGGCGGCTGCCGTGCCGGACGGCGGCGGGCGGCTGACGGCGACGCTCCGGGTGGAGAGCGAGGAGGTCGCCTTCGGGCAGCTCTTCGGGCTCGGCCCGGAGGCGGAGGTGGTGGCCCCCGCCTCCCTGCGCGCGCGGTTCGCCGAGGCGGCGCGGGCGGCGGCCGAGCGTTACCGGTAGTCCTCGACCCGGGTGTCCGGGTCGGTCTCCTTGGCCAGGATGAAGCCCCAGGAGTCGGGCCGGGAGCCGTCCTCGTCGGTGAGGCCGTACTCGCGGGCGAGCCGGCCGCTGTCGAGCGACTGCCCGTTCCAGCGGGCGCGGTCGGGGTCGGCGGCGAGGGCGGCGACGCCCCGGCCGACGTAGACCGGGGACTCGGAGACGGCGAAGTCGGGGAGCTGCTTCGTGGCGTCCCGCCAGTTCTCCTCGGTGACGCCGAAGTGGGCGAGCATCTGCTCGGAGCGGAGCCAGCCGGGGCTGACGGAGACGGCGGTGCCGCCGGTCTCGGCGAGTTCCTCCGCGAGGCCGAAGGCCATCCGGATGGGAGCGTTCTTGGCGAGGTCGTAGAAGAGGTTCTCGCGGTAGTGGGTGCCGTTGTAGGCGCCGGTGCCGTCGGTGACCTCGACGACGAGGCCGCCGGGGTGGCGGTTGAGGAGCGGCAGCGCGGTGTGCGAGGTGACGAGGTGGGTGCGCACGCCGAGTTCGAGCATCCGCAGGCCTGCGGCGAGGTCGACGTCCCAGGTCCTCTTGCCGAAGGTGTCGACGATGAGGTGCTCGCCGCCCCACACGTCGTTGACGAGGACGTCGAGCCGGCCGCGCTCGCGGTCGATCCGGTCGACGAGGGCACGGACCTGTTCCGGGTCGAGGTGGTCGGTGGGGACGGCGACGCCCTCGCCGCCGGCGGCGGTGACCAGTTCGGCGGTCTCCTCGATGGTCTCGGTGGCGCGGCCGACCTCGCTGAGCTTCTCGCGGGTGGTGCGGCCGGTGACGTAGACGGTGGCGCCGGCGGCGCCGAGCTGGACGGCGATGGCCCGTCCGGCGCCCCGGGTGGCCCCGGCGACGAGGCAGATCCGTCCGTGCAGCGGGGTGGGGGCGGTGGTCTTGTCGGTCGTCATGGTGCTCAGGCTGACAGGAAAGCCCGACATCTTCTGTCTGGATTGATTCCGGATTTCCGGGTGCGTCGCCGTGCCGGACACAGGATGCTGGTCCCGTGATGGACGAGACCGAGTTCTGGGAGATCATCGACGCCACCCGCGCGGACGCCGAGGGCGACGCCGAGGAGCAGGCGGATCTGCTCGTGGAACGGCTGACCCGGCTGGATCCGGACACGGTGCTCGACTACGCCCGCCATTTCGAGGCCCGGTTCAACCGCGCGTACCACTGGGACGTGTGGGGCGCGGCGGCGGTGCTGCTCGACGGGGCGGGGACGGCCGAGGAGGGCTTCGACGCCTTCCGCTGCTGGCTGATCGGCCAGGGCCGGGAGGTGTACGAGGGCGGGGTCGCCGATCCGGACGGGCTCGCGGAGCTCCTGGAGGAGTTCGATCCCGAGCTGGACGGGGACGGCGAGGAGCTGGGCTTCGCGGCGGACGAGGCGTACGAGACGCTGACCGGGACGGAGACGCCGGACCTGGGCCTCGTGGTGCCGTACGGGGAGCCGGAGGGCGCGCCGCTGGACCTGGCGGACGAGGCGGCGCTGGCGGCCCGCCTGCCCCGGCTGTGGGAGCGCTTCGGGGCCGGGTAGGCCGGGGCCGGGCGGGCCGAAGGCCCCGGCGGGGGTTCCGGGGCCTTCGGCGGTGCGGGGGTCGCGTGCGGCCCGTCGCGGCCGGCGGACCCGCGCGGGGTGCGCGGGGGGATCAGAAGTGGGTGCCGCCGTCGATGCGGACCTCGGTGCCGGTGATGAAGCGGCCGTCCTCGCTGGCGAGCATCGCGACGACGCCGGCGACGGTCTCGGGGCCGGCGAAGCCCTGGCCGAGGGCGGGGGCGAGCTTCATGAAGAGCGACATGTCGGCGTCGGCGGGCAGGCCGGGGCCCATGGACTGCTTGCTGGCGCCGGAGCCGTCGGTCATGCCGGAGGAGATGGAGCCGGGCTGGACGGCGGTGAAGCGGATGCCCCGCTTGGCGTACTCGGCGGCGAGCGCGTGGGTCATGGACTGGATGCCGCCCTTGCTGGCCGCGTAGGCCGCCATGTAGGGGTGGGCGAACGTCGCGGAGGTGGAGGAGAAGTTGACGACGGCGGAGCCGTCGCCCTCCAGGAGCGCCGGGATCGCCTCGCGGATCATGAGGAAGGTGCCGGTCAGGTTGATCCGGAGCACCTGCTCGAAGGAGTCGAGGCCGGTCTCGTGGGTGTGCGAGGAGCGGAGCACGCCGGCCGCGTTGACCAGCACGTCCAGGCCGCCGAGGGCGGTGACGGCGGCGGCGACGCCGGCGCGCACGGACTCCTCGTCGGCGACGTTCACGACGACCGTGGTGAGGCGCTCCGCCGCCTCGCCCGCCTTGGCGACGGTGTCCTCGAGTCCGTCCTCGCTGATGTCGGCGGCGACGACGCGGCCGCCCTCGGCGAGCATGCGCAGGACGGTGGCCTGGCCGATGCCGGAGCCGCCGCCGGTGACGAGTGCGCGGCGTCCTTCGTAACGGGTGAGCTGGTTCATGGCGGCAACCTCTCGATGTCAAGCTTTCTTGCTTGCTTGCCACCGTACGCCTATGTGGCACGTTTTGCCACACCTGCATTTCATGCACTCAGGGGGCGCGGGGGCGTACCCTCGTACGGTGAGCAACCCACCCGGTCCGACGGCCGCGACGCCCTCCCTGACCCAGCGCCGCAAGGCCGCCACCCAGCTGGACATCGCCCGCGCGGCGGCCGAGCTGTTCACCGAGCACGGGCCCGACGGCACCACCGCGGAGGCCATCGCCCAGCGGGCCGGGGTCGCACTGCGCACCTTCTACCGCTACTTCCGCTCCAAGCAGGACGCCGTCGCCCCGCTCCTCGCGGGCGGCGCCGACCGCTGGCGGGAGTCCCTCGCCGCCACCGCCCCGGGCGTGCCGCTGCCGGCCGCGCTGGAGGGCTCGGTCTCCGCCTCCCTCACCCCGCTGGACGCGGCCGGCGCGGAGGGGCTGCGCTGGACCCGGGGCCTGCTGCGCGCCTCGGCCGAGGACCCGGCGCTGCGGGCCGTCTGGTACCGGGTCAACCAGGAGTCGGAGGAGCGGCTCCGCGAGGTGCTGGCCGCCCTCGCAGGACCGGAGGCCGACCCGCTGGAGGTGCGGCTCGCCGCCGCGGCCGCCACGGACGCGATCCGCATCGCCCTGGAGAGCTGGGCCGAGTCCGACGCCCCCGTCGAGGGCCCCGGCTCCCCCGCCGCCCTCGCCCTGCGCTGCCTGCGCGAGCTGATGGGCGGTGTGGCGCTGTGGAACGGCGGCCGGACCAGCCGGCCGGCTAGCTGAGGGACCGGCCCATCAGGACGTCGTCGACGGGCCTGCCGCCGAGGACGAACTCGCCCGGCAGCACCCCCTCGACCGCGAAGCCCTCGGCCTCGTAGAGCGCGCGGGCCGGGACGTTGTGCCCCAGGACCCGCAGGGTGATCCGGGTGGCCCCGTCGGCGCGGGCCTTCGCGAGGGCGGCGCGCAGCAGGGCGCGGCCCACCCCCTGGCCCCGGGCCCCGTCGGCGACGGCGAGGCCCTGGATCTGGCGGACGTGGGCGTTGGCTTCGAGCGGCGTCGGCCGCGCCACCCGCACGTACCCGAGGAGGACCCCGCCCCGCTCGGCGACCAGGTGCTCGGCGGGCCGGTGGCGCTCGTCGAAGAAAGGCGGGTACGGCTCCGAGGGCGCGGGCAGCACCGCGTGCAGCGGCGACCAGGCCGCCCGGTCGAGCGCGCCCAGCGGCTCGTCGTCGCCCGCCCGGGCGCCTCGGATCACGAAGGTCTCCGGCACGGTCATGACGGCCACTCTGCCACGCCCGCGCCGTCGGCGGGCGGTCACCGGCGCCACCTGCCGCACCCGCCGGGCCGGCAGCGGGCAGGATGGGGCCATGCAGCCTTCCGCCCTCCGCAAGCGCGTCGCCGTCACCGGGGCCTCCGGCCTCATCGGCGCCGCCCTCGTCCGCTCCCTGCGCGCCGACGGGCACGACGTGCTCCGGCTCGTCCGCCGCCCCGCCCGGACCGCCGACGAGGTCGAGTGGGACCCGCAGCGGCTGTACGTGGACGGCGCCGGGCTCACCGGCGTCGACGCGGTCGTGCACCTGGCGGGCGCGGGCGTCGGCGAGCGCCGGTGGACCGAGGCGTACAAGAAGGAGATCCGGGACAGCCGGGTGCTCGGCACCACCGCGATCGCCCGGGCCCTCGCCGGGCTCGCCGAGCCGCCGGAGGCGCTGGTCTGCGGCACCGCCCTCGGCTGGTACGGCGACACCGGCAGCCGCACGGTGGACGAGAGCGCCCCGGCCGGCACCGGCTTCCTGCCCTCGGTCTGCGTCGAGTGGGAGGCCGCGGCGGCCCCCGCCGAGGAGGCCGGCATCCGGGTGACGTACGCCCGCACCGGTCTGGTGGTGGCCCGTCAGGGCGGCGCCTGGGGGCGGCTCTTCCCCGTCTTCCGCGCCGGACTCGGCGGCCGGATGGGCGACGGGCGCCAGTACTGGTCCTTCATCTCGCTGCACGACGAGGTCGCCGCCCTGCGCCACCTGATCGACACCCCCTCGCTCTCCGGCCCGGTGAACCTCACCGCCCCCGAACCCGTCACCAACCGGGAGGTGACCGCGGCGATGGGCCGGGTGCTGCGCCGCCCGACCCCCTTCCCGGTCCCCGCGCCCGCGCTGAAGCTGGTCCTCGGCGACTTCGCGGCGGACGTCCTCGGGTCCCAGCGGGTGGTCCCGCAGCGGCTGCTCTCCTCCGGCTTCGCCTTCGCCTTCCCCACCATCGACGAGGCGATCCGGGCCGCCGCACCCCGCTGACCGGGGCCCGCGCGCTCCCTGCGCTCCCCCGTGCTCCGGCAAGCCCGCCGCGCGCGGGCCCGCCGCCGTGGGAGCGCTGCCTACCCTCGGTGCCCACCAGTCGACACGGATCGCGAACTCGGGCATTCCGGGGGCCCGTTGGGGGCATAGGCCACCAACAGGCGGCGCAGACCTGGGGAGGGGCACGTGCTCAGTACCGCACGCAGCGCACAGCAGGCACAGCACGCGGACGACGTCTCGGAGGGCACCTCCGTGCCGGAGGCCGCGCGGGGCACGGCCGTCCCGCGGCCCCGGCGGGCCGCCGGGGGCGGCGACGTGCCCGGGGAGGTCGACGTCGTCGTCGTGGGCGCCGGTCTCGCGGGGCTCACGGCGGCCCGGCGGCTGACCGGGGCGGGGCTCTCGGTCGCCGTCCTGGAGGCCGAGCCGTCCCTCGGCGGCCGGCACGCCACCGCCGTGACGGACGGCTTCCGGCTCGACCGGGTGGGCCGGCTGCTCACCCTCTCCGCGGAGGAGCTGCGGGACCTGCCGGGCCTGGCGGGCGTGGTGCCGCGCCCCTTCGCGCCCGGGGTGCTGATCCACTCCGACGGGCGGTACGCGCGCTGGGGCGCCCCGCACCCGAGGGCCCGCAGGGGCGCGTTCACCGTGGCGCGCGCCCTCGCGAGCGCCCCCCGGCACCCGGCGGCCTCGCTGGACCAGGCGCGGCTCGGCGCCTCGCTGGTGCGGCTCGCGGCGACCCCGACGCAGCGGCTGCTCGCCCGGCCGGAACGGACCGCGCGCGAGGCGCTGTCGGGCCGGCTGCCGGCCAGGACCGTGCAGACGGTGCTGCGCCCGCTCCTCGCGGCGCTGCTCGCCGACCCGGACCTGGCGGTGTCGAGCCGGCGGGCGGACCTGGCGCTGCGGGCCTTCGCCCGGGGCCGGGTGTCGGTGCCGGAGGGCGGCACGGGGGTGCTGCCGGAGCGGCTCGCGGGGCTGCTGCCGCCGGGCACGGTGCGGACCGGCGTCCGGGTCACCCGGGTGTCGGCGGCGCGGGTGGTCACGGCGGAGCACGGGGCGGTCGGCTGCCGGGCGGTGGTCCTGGCGACGGGGGCGCGGTCGGCGGCGGAACTCCTGCCGGGCCTGCGGGTCCCGGCGTACCACCCGGTGACGGTGCTGCACCACACGGCGCCGGCGGCGCCGACGGCGGACCCGGCGCTGCTCCTGGAGTCGGACCCGGGCGGTCCGGTGGCGCACACGGCGGTGATGAGCGCGGTGGACCCGACGCGGGCGCCGGCGGGCCGGCCGCTGATCACCTCGACGGTCCTCGGGACGCCGCCGGACGACGCCGAGCGGCGGGTCCGCAAGCACCTGGCGGCGCTGTACGGGACCTCCACCGACGAGTGGGAGCTGCTGGCCCTGCACCACACCCGGGACGCGGTCCTGGCCACGCCCCCGGCGCACGACCCGTGCCGCTCGGTGCGGCTGCTCGCGGGCCTGTACGTGTGCGGCGACCACCGGGCCGCGGGCACCCTGCGCTCCACGCTGGCCTCCGGCGAACGGGCCGCCGGCGCCGTCCTGGCCGACCTGGGCCTGTGCGCCGCGGTCCTGGAGGAGGCGGAGGAGGACGCGGCCTGACGGGCCCGGTCAGCCGAGGGCGGCCACCCGGTCGCGGTAGGTGCGGACGGGCGGGGCGTCGCGGTAGGGCTCCAGGCGGCGCTCGAAGTCGCGGACGTACTCGACCGCGCGGGCCGAGCGCATCTCGGCGGCCTGCTGGGCGGCCTCGGCGCCGAGGGCGCACGCCTGGTCCAGTTCGCCGAGGGCGAGCCGGGCGGTGGCGAGGACGACCCGGCAGAAGAGGCGGCTGCGGGCGTAGCCGGGGGCGCGGAGCTGGAGGGCCCGCTCGGCGTGCTGGGCGGCGGGGCGGTACTGCTGGAGGTCGCGGTGGCAGTGGCCGAGTTCGTCGGCGAGCTGGGCCTCGTCGAAGGGACGGGCCCAGTAGGGCACCTCGTCGCCGGGCCGGGCGGCCTCCAGGGCCCGCTCGGCGCGGACGAGGGCGGCGCTGCACGCGCGGGCCTCGGCCAGGACGGCGTGGCCGCGGGCCTCGACGGCGTGCAGCATGGCCTGGACGACGGGCGGGGCGCCGGTGCCGACGCCCTGCTGGGCGACCCGGGCGAGCTGCACGGCCTCGCGCCCGTGGCCGAGGTAGACGGCCTGGCGGCTCATGGTGAGGAGCACGTACGAGCCGTAGGCCCGGTCCCCGGCGGCCTGGGCGAGGCGCAGCGCCTGCACGAAGTAGCGCTGGGCGAGGCCGTGGGCGGCGATGTCGTACGAGGTCCAGCCGGCGAGCCGGGTGAGGTCGGCGGCGGCGGCGAAGAGGCGCCGGCCGGTGGTCTCGCCGTAGGTGCCGCGGAGCATGGGCTCGGCCTCGTGCTCCAGGTAGCGGACGAGGGCCTGGCGGGCGTGGCCGCCGCCGTAGGCGTGGTCGAGGGTGCGGAAGAGGTCGCCGACGGAGCGGAGGGCGGCGATGTCGCCGCCGGTGACGCGCTGGCCGGGGCCGCGTTCCGTACCGCGCTGGCGGGGGACGGAGAAGCGGCCCTGCGGGGGGACCCGGGGGTCCTGGCCGACCGGGCGGACCGGCCCGCCGTGGACGGCCGGGCGGACCACCGGCACGGGCGGCTGCTCGCCGCGGGCGACCCGGTCGTCGGCGCGGCCGATGAGCCAGTCGCGGCTGGGGACGACGAGACCGGCGGGGGTGAAGGCGATCTTGCGGAGTTCGGCGTGGCTGCCGGAGTCCTTGCGCCAGAGGCCGCTGACGATGTCGACGGCCTCGTCGGGGGTGGCGGCGAACTCCAGGCCGGCGTAGACGGGCGCGCAGGCGTCGAGCCCGAGGTCCTGGGCGGTGAGCCGGCGGCCGAGCCGGCGGGTGAAGACCTCGGCGATGAGGGCCGGGGTGGTGCCGCGCGGCTGCTGCCCGCGCAGCCACCGGGTCACGGAGGTCTTGTCGTACCGCAGGTCGAGCCCGTGCTCCAGGCCCAGCTGGTCCACCCTCCTGGCGAGTCCGGCGTTGGAGAACCCGGCCTCGGCGATGAGCGCGGCGAGCTGGCGGTTCGGGACGCGCTGCGGTGGTCGTTCCGTCATCGGCTGTGCGGTCTCCTGCCTTCGGGCGCAGGTGGCAGCCCGTTTGGACCCTCATGGAACGGCGTGAATGTAGCGGTGATCCCGGCCCGTACCGCCAGCTTCGCCCCACATTCATCCGATCGTGTGAGGAACCGGAACCCCCGTTGTCGCGCGGCGCTGACCTCGGCCCGGTCGGCCCCGGCGGCCTTCCGGGCCCTCCACCTGCCCGAAGGGACGCGCCGGCGCCGCCGTACAGTGGCAGGGGCGCGTAAGACGCAGGGTGCCGGGCCGGCTCCCGCCCCGGGACGATCCCCGGAACCCGGCCGCGGGCACCCGGGAGGAGGCATGGCCGTGAGTGAGCTGCAATTCGTCCGCCTGGGCTTCGGCGAGGACGCCGTCGAGTACCGGGCGGCCTGGGACAAGCAGCGCGAGGTGCACGCCGCGCGGTTCGCCGACGAGATCGTCGACACCTGTCTGCTCCTGGAGCACCCGCCGGTCTACACGGCGGGCCGGCGCACGGCGGAGAACGAGCGGCCGCTCGACGGCACCCCGGTCGTCGACGTCGACCGCGGCGGCAAGATCACCTGGCACGGCCCCGGCCAGCTGGTCGGCTACCCGATCCTCAAGCTGCCCCGCCCGGTGGACGTCGTCGCGCACGTGCGCCGCCTGGAGGAGGCGCTCATCCGCACCGCCGCCGAGTTCGGCGTGGCGACCACCCGGGTCGAGGGCCGCAGCGGGGTCTGGGTGCTGGGCGACCCGGTGGAGCAGCGGCCGTTCCCGGGCGGGCTGTCGCTGGACTTCGACCCGCGCCTCACGGACGAGGAGTTCGACCCGCGCCTGAACGGCCCCGAGTACGCCCCGTCCAACGCCGGCCAGCGCCGCGAGGACCGCAAGCTCGCCGCCATCGGCATCCGGGTCGCCAAGGGCGTCACCATGCACGGCTTCGCGCTCAACGTGAACCCGGACAACGCCTGGTTCGACCGGATCATCCCGTGCGGCATCCGCGACGCGGGCGTCACCTCGCTCGCCAACGAGCTGGGCCGCGACCTCACCATCGAGGAGGTCCTCCCGGTGGCGGAGAAGCACCTGCGGGACGTCCTGGAGAACGCGGAGCCGAAGCCGCGGGAGATCGAGCGGCCGGTGGAGACGGCGTCCGCCTGAGGAATGCCGGGCTCTGGCCACGGGTTGGCCAGACGTAGCAAGGCATGGAAGCAACGGGCGTACCCTGGTGTGCGCCGAAGAATCGAAGCTACAGGAGCCGATGTGTCCGCAGTCGCCCCCGACGGACGCAAGATGCTGCGCCTGGAGGTCCGGAACGCCCAGACCCCCATCGAGCGCAAGCCCGAGTGGATCAAGACCCGCGCGAAGATGGGTCCGGAGTACACGAAGATGCAGAGCCTCGTGAAGAGCGAGGGCCTGCACACGGTCTGCCAGGAGGCGGGCTGTCCCAACATCTTCGAGTGCTGGGAGGACCGCGAGGCGACCTTCCTCATCGGCGGTGACCAGTGCACCCGGCGCTGCGACTTCTGCCAGATCGACACCGGCAAGCCGGAGGCCCTCGACCGGGACGAGCCGCGCCGCGTGGGCGAGTCCGTGGTCACGATGGACCTGAACTACGCCACCATCACCGGCGTCGCCCGCGACGACCTGGAGGACGGCGGCGCCTGGCTGTACGCCGAGACCGTGCGCCAGATCCACCAGCAGACCGCCGAGCGCGCCGCCGGCCGCACCAAGGTCGAGCTGCTGGCCCCCGACTTCAACGCGGTGCCGGAGCTGCTGGCGGAGGTCTTCGCCTCCCGCCCCGAGGTCTTCGCGCACAACGTGGAGACGGTCCCGCGGATCTTCAAGCGGATCCGCCCCGGCTTCCGCTACGAGCGCTCGCTGGACGTCATCACCCGGGCCCGCGACTACGGTCTGGTCACGAAGTCCAACCTGATCCTCGGCATGGGCGAGACCCGCGAGGAGATCAGCGAGGCGCTCCAGCAGCTGCACGACGCCGGCTGCGAGCTCATCACGATCACCCAGTACCTGCGCCCCTCGCTCCGGCACCACCCCGTGGAGCGCTGGGTGAAGCCGCAGGAGTTCGTGGAGCTGAAGGAGGAGGCCGACGAGATCGGCTTCTCCGGCGTGATGTCGGGCCCGCTGGTCCGCTCCTCGTACCGCGCCGGACGCCTCTACCAGCAGGCGATGGAGCAGCGCAGCCGAGCCGGAGCGTAGGTTGCGGGTCCGTCCGAGGAACGAGGACGGGCACGCGGCCGGAGCGGTGGCGAGGCGGAGCGCGACCCGGGGACCGGAGCAGCGCAGCCGAGCCGGAGCGTAGGTTGCGGGTCCGTCCGAGGAACGAGGACGGGCACGCGGCCGGAGCGGTGGCGAGGCGGAGCGC